>JBJEOU010000001.1:0-4760 GCA_051880875.1 Ruminococcus sp.
CGTAAGGCGAATATAACTGAAAAAGACGATTGTATAAACAATCGTCTTTTTCTTGGTGGGAGATGGTGGATTCGAACCACCGAAGGCATCGCCAGCAGATTTACAGTCTGTCCCCTTTGGCCACTCGGGAAATCTCCCATATGTAAAGCCTACCGCAATACAGTAGGCTTCTTTTGGAGCTGGTGGACGGACTTGAACCCCCGACCTGCTGATTACAAATCAGCTGCTCTACCAACTGAGCTACACCAGCGAATTGTGTCGTTCACTTGACGCTCATTTAATATATCATAACTAAAAGTCATTGTCAACAATTTTTTTAAAAAAACTTTTATTTTTTTAAAATAAGGGTATTTTTGCGGTGGATGATGAAAAAATATAGGGAGGTGTTGGAAATGGATATTGATATGAAAAAAATTGCTCTTTGCAGACAAAAGATATTACTGATTATTCTTCTTAACTTCTCAGACTGGCTTTGCACCGTCACATTGCTCCGCCATGACGGTTTTTTTGAGGCAAATCCTCTTATGGTTAATCTTCTGGACAAGCCTTTTTTGTGCTTTGCCGTAAAGTGCATTCTGCCTTTTATTCTTATGTCCTACATTTTCTATGCACTTCCCGTAAGTAGTAACGGGATAGTTAAGGCTGTGAATATCATTATGATAGTCCTCGGAGTTATATATCTCCTCATCAACATATTGCACATATTTAACTTTGTAATTTTGTTTAATATGCAATAAATTGAATGTATTTTGTCCCTATTTTCCATTGATAATTCTTTAAAAGAAAGATAACACAATATCTTGTGCTATAATCAAGGTGTATAGGTATCCGCCTGTAGCGTATTTGGATAACGCATCAGATTCCGATTCTGAAGACAGCAGGTTCGACCCCTGTCAGGCGGACCAAAAGCCTATACCAATTCCTTTTTGGGATTGGTATTACTTCTGTAGGGAGTGGTTATAGTGAAGAAGTTTTCAACCCTGTTTGTGTGTGATGTTATTCTGGCTTTGATTATTTTTGCCAGAGTAAATGTTAAGAACACCATACTTTCATCAATTTCTACCTCATCAACCCAGAGTGCCACAAACAACGCACTTTCTCACAGCAACTGGGTTGTGATATTGACAATGATATGCGTAAGCGTGGTAATAGGGGTTATGCTTTTTTCCAAGACGAGGAAAATCTCTGAGCTTATTCTTGATATTATCTTTATCGGCGTTGTGGGTATTTTCCTCTCCGTATGGTGGAAGGTGCTTGCTGTAACCGGCTGGGGATATTTCTGTAGCTACCAGGAGATGATGACCTATGTAGGTTCCTTTATGATAGGTGCTTGTATCGTCAAGGTAGTTATGTACTTTCTCAAAAGGACAAAGTGATATGGGCGTTATAAGTAATATAAAGAGTAAATACAAGGTTAATAAAAATATCCTTTGGGTATGCAATACGGTTTTGCTATTGTTGACATCTGTACAGTACATTGGAATAGCGGTCTGGTATGCAGTAACCGGTGAATGGGAGAGCAGCATTCTATTGCTCAGCGTCCTTGTGCTGTGCGTTGCTGTGAACATTATTGATGTCCTTTCCCACCGCAAGTATATCAATCTCCCTGTTGCGGTTGTAAATATTGTAGTTCTTGCAGTTTCAATTTATATGCTGATTATCAGTGGAGATATGATGTGGTTTTTGTGGTGCGTTCCAGCTGTTACGTTGATTATAAGCATCATATCCGTAGTGCTTCAGTCCAGGGGCGCAAAGACAGGTCAGCCCAAGAATTCGATGGTGCGTGTGGCTAAGGTAAAGCTGGACTTTGACTTCAGACCGGAGGACATCATTGATGAATACAGGCTTGCATTAAGCAGAATCGAAAAGAAACACAATATGGGCGAAAAGAACAGAGCGGTTTTTGAAGAAGAAAAAGAAGAGCTGGTTCAGGACACCCATCAGATTTTAAAGGAGTTTATCAACAACGGCGATGTGGCGCTTCTTGACAAGCTTGAAACTCTGTATCAGGCAAAGCGTGAGTGCATAATTACCGAAGATAACTATTTACTGTGGAAAAATCAGCTGTTAAAGGATGAAGAGGCACTTAAAACAGCAAAAAACAAAGTGCAGAAGCTTTTTGACGGCGACGGCATCGGACAGGAGGAGTATCTCCACAGAATGGAATTGCTTTCGGATGAGTTTTAATTCTGATTTGTTTTGTGATAATTGAACAAAGTACATAGCAAGTGTTTTGTTTATTTTTATTTTTTTACCGTTGCCCTTAAACGGCAAAAAATGATATAATACAAGCATAGTATGTAAGAAAATTTTAGGAATGATGATATGATAAGCCAAAGCTTAATCCATGCTTTTGACCGTGTGTGTAAAAAGGAAATTTCTCTTTTCCTGTCCTGCATTGAAGATTTACTCTTAAGTGAAGAAGTGCAAAGGATGAAAAACTATACCCAGCACGGCAAAACCTCAACCTTTGACCACTGTATGGTTGTGGCTTTCAAAAGCTTTTTATTTTGCCGAAGGTTTAAGCTTGACTACCGTTCTGCGGCAAGGGGAGGACTCCTTCACGATTTATTTCTTTACGACTGGCACGACAAAGAGGCAAGGGGAAGTCTCCACGGATTTCATCATCCCTCTGTTGCACTGAAAAATGCAAGCAGAGTTTTTTCTCTCAGCGATAATGAAAAGGAGATTATCAAAAAGCATATGTGGCCTTTGACATTTGTGCCTCCCAAAACAAGAGAAGCGTATGTTATCTGTTATTTTGACAAGGTGTGCACATCAAAAGAGGTTGTAAGAGAATGGGCATTTTTGCTTCGTTCAATGCTGGAGAGGAGCAGAGCCTGATTCCAAGGAGATGCGGAATTTGAACTTAGTACAATATTTTTTGGCTTTTATATTATATAGCTTTATCGGCTGGATTTATGAAACAGCTATCTATACAATTCAAGAAAAGAAATTTATATCCTCGGGCTTCTTAAAGGGTCCTTGTTGCCCTTTGTACGGTGGGGGAGCAGTTCTTATGATTTTCTGCTTCTTCGGCAGGACAGAGAGTGCTCTGGTAACTTTTTTAGGAGGAATGGTTGTTGCAACTGCTGTGGAATATATGACCGCAGTTGTCCTGGAAAATGTTTTCCACAAAAAATGGTGGGATTACAGCAATCTGAAATTCAATTTTAAAAGCAGGATATGCCTTTTGGGTGCGATTTGCTTCGGCACCTTGTGTCTGCTTCTTTGCAAGGTAATTCATCCCCTGTTTTTGGATTTGATATTACTTGTTCCCGAGAATATACAGCTGTTGCTGGCAGTTATTCTTGCTGTGTTGTTCTCTTTGGACTGTATCTCAACTGTTTTGTCCCTGAGAAAAGACAAGAACAGCGTTGACGAGGGTGAGGAAGAGGAGTGCGAAAACCAGCTTCCGCCTCTGAATCTGCAAAATCTGTTCAGCAATATTGAGAACAAGCTGAAATACCGATTTGGCAAGTGAGGTTTTTGCCCTGTATGGAATGAAAACCTTTTGCAGTTTATTTTTATTTGGATTAAATTATGATAGATTTTATTACAAACATAGATTTTAGCATTCTGTATTGGATTCAGGATAATTTAAGAAACAGCGTTATGGACATTCTGATGCCTCTGTTCAGCAATTTGCAGGAGGGCGGACTGATTTGGATTGCCATAGCGATTGTGCTTATATTCTTTAAGCGTACACGGTACTGTGGTTTTGCAATTCTGCTGGCTATGGGAATCGACACCCTTATTACAGAGTTCGGAATAAAGAATGTTGTGTGCCGTATTCGTCCCTGCAATCTGGTCAATGATGTGGATATGCTTGTGGAAAAACCAACCTCCTACGGCTTCCCCTCAAACCATTCAGCCAGCGCTTTTGCCGGTGCAACTGCGGTTTTGCTGACGGTTAAGAAAAAGGCTTGGAGTATTCCCACTTTCGTTTTTTCCGGAATTATCGCTTTTTCCAGACTATATGTATTTGTGCATTTCCCTTCGGATGTTTTGGTGGGAATTTTGGTCGGCTGTGCAATTTCCGCTTTGGTATGCTATCTTATGAAGAAAACAGGATTCAAGGCATTACTTGAACGGAAAAATATTATAGCAAAGGAAGTGCCCTGATTTGAAACGACTGACAATCAGCAATCTGTACAACCTTGACAGAACAATAGCAAAAGAGCTTCTTGAAGGCTTGACCTACCCTTGGGAGGCTTTGCCCCTCATAGGGGACTTTATAATAAAGAAAGGGAACACCCTTGACCCGGAAATCTACGAAAAAAGGGGAGAGGACATCTGGGTGGCAAAGTCTGCAAAGGTGTTTGATTCCGTCTATCTCCACGGCCCGTTGATTATTGACGAGAATGCAGAGGTGCGCCAGTGTGCCTTTATAAGAGGTAATGCAATTATCGGTAAGGGTGCAACTGTGGGCAATTCCACAGAGCTAAAAAACGCCATACTGTTTGATGAGGTGCAAACCCCTCATTTTAACTACATAGGCGACAGCATTCTTGGGTATAAATCCCACACAGGTGCCGGTGCAATCACCTCAAACCTGAAAAGTGATAAGAGCCTTGTCACCGTTCTCCTTGACGGAGAAAAGGTGGAAACAGGGGTTAAGAAATTTGGCGCTATGCTTGGTGACAATGTTGAGGTGGGATGCAACTCTGTCCTTAACCCCGGCACTGTAATCGGCAAAAACACCAATGTATATCCTCTTTCCTTCGTAAGGGGATATGTGCCTGAAAATTCAATTTATA
>JBJEOU010000002.1:0-5734 GCA_051880875.1 Ruminococcus sp.
ATTTTTTCAAGCACCCTGAGTACTTCACCATCTGCTGTGGTTTGCACACTTTGGTGGTTTTTGATAATTCCGTCGTTCAGGTCAAAGGTGTTGCCCACAAGCCTTGCAAGGCTTTTATCAAAGTCCTGTGCCTCCTCATATCTGCTTAACAAGTCGTCACGGAGCTTCATTATCACACCGTACTCCTCCTTGTTGTCAATGGAAATGTTTTCTTCCAAAGCGGTGATTTTATCCTTGTAGTACCTTATCTGGCTGTTCAGCAGATTTTTGCGGATATTTTCCACCGTTGTGTAATTCCATCTGTTCATATAAACAAGTGCTTTAAAGGACTTTTTGCCACCGCTGTTGAGCATCCAATAAATCGGTCTTTTACCTGAAACACCCACCTTGTAAAGTGAAAGATGCTCCTTGTAAAATGTGTTAAAGAAATAGTTTCTGATTTTTTCTGTTGGAGTTTTGCCCTTTTCGTTTAATGCAGAGGCAATAAACATCCAGTTTTCCTCAAAATATTTTTCGCCAAAAGAATATTTCACAAAATTTTTGAAGTGATGTACAAGGTCTTCCTTTGCGTCCTCGTTGTGGGAAACAAGGACAACACCATTGTCAACCGGAGGAAAATCACCGTAATTGCGAATATCCCAGTCACTTCCGGAATAGACAACACCATCCTTGTTAAGGCTGTATCTGCCTAAAATACATCCTACACCGTAGGAAATAAAGGACTTTACATCTCTCACCTTATCAGCCTTGCTGACGGTGACATCCTTGTCCTCAACAGATGGGTCAAAACCGCTTTTCACCTCGTAAATATCAAGAAAAATCCTGTTCAGCCTTTCCTCGTTTGACTTTAGCTTTTCAAACCTGTCTTTGGCAACCTCTTCCCACTTTTCAAAGGCATTCTGGATTTTTTCTTCGCCCTCACCCTTATACCTTATAAATGGGTGGGTTTTAAAATCCCAGGATTTTTCAAAGGAATCCCAGTCCTCCTTTGAAAGTGAAATATTCTCCTTTACAAGGGTGTTGACTTCCTCCTCCATACTCCTTGAATGGAGTATTGGGAGCCTTGCAATATCACCAACCTGACAGTTCATTGTAGGCGCAAGGAGCTTTATCATCTCCGTTGCAATTACGGAATTGCAAAAGCCTAAGTAGTAATAAAGCTTGTCCTCCCCTGTGTAAATTGACATTCCTGCAATGTCGGAAAGTGCATTTTCTTTAAATCTGAATGCCGGCTTTACTGTGATGAGTGACCAGGTGATTAGTGGCAAAAATTTTAGTTCCTCATTGTAATCCTGTGTATGCCGTCCGTCAGACTTAGCCATACCCATAACCACCTCGCCGTTGTTGTGCCAATCCACAAGGTAGTCGTTATTTCCGTACCACTTTCTGTACTCTCCTCCCTTGTTGTAGGGGAAATATCTGAAACCGCTGTTCAGGGCGTCTATTGCACTTTTTGCGTGATAATTTACAGAGTCACCGTCAACCTCCCACCAAAGTCGGAGAAATCTTTTGTTGTCGCCTGTTTTCATACCGTTTCGCACAATGGACAAATCCCCAAGGGTTCTCCCCTGTTCAAAAGCCTTGATAAAGCTGTCCCCAAGCCAGTAGGCAACCGGCTCGCCGGGGATTTTGGCAAAGTCCATCTGGTCTGCGTAAAAATGATTTTCAGCGTTAAAAAACTGCTGTTGCTTTTCGTTTCTTTTACTGTAGTTATAATCTGTAAGGCGAACAGAGTGAATCTTCTGAAAAGGCAGGTGCTTTCTGCTTGTCCATGTTACAACTGGGAGATGTCCTATTTTACCCTCAAAAAGCTCCGTGCCAAAGTCCACAATGGAATTTATCTGGAAGGTGTGGAGCAGGTACTTTCTGAACCTTTCAAAGCTTTTCAAATACATCCAGGAAACGGTGGTAATCATTGCAACCATTCCGTCGTCCTTTGTCAGCACACCATTTGCCTTCTGGATAAACACAGAGGCAAGGTCGTTCTTTGCAATACTGTACTCCCTGTTAACATAGTCGGAAAGGTTTTTGCTCATTCGTGAGCTGTTGAGATAGGGCGGATTAGTCACCACCACATCGTAGTGGTTTGTCATCACCTTTGCCTGACTTACAAGGGGGATGAATTTTTCTGTGATTTCCTTTATATACAGTTCTTCCTGTTCGTTGTTGGGGTTAAGGGCAGAAATTTCTTTTATTCTTTTATCAAGTGCCGGAAAATCCACCTTGCGTAAATTCAGCAGACTACCATATTCCTTTGCGTTGTAAAATACGGACACAAGGTACTCAAATTCTTCAAGCAGTCTGTGGTTGCCCTGAGCGAAGAAGTCCATTGTTTCCCTTAGGTACAAAAAGCTGTTGCTCTCCTGTACAGCAAAGAGGTTTATCTCATTTGTCTTATTCAGTATGTTTTTGTCATACTGATATGCTTTCATCATCAAGGCAAAGCGTGAAAGATAACAGGCTCTGTCGTCAATGTCCAGTCCGAAAAGGTTATTTTTAAGTATAAGCAAGGGTGCGTCCTCTTTTGTGTAACCCTCTGAAATGTATATCTGCATCAGAATTTCAAAGGCATAAACAAGTATGTGGCCACTGCCCATACAGGGGTCAATAAAGGTTATGTCCTGTGGGGTCAGTTCACCCTTTTTTTCTCTTATTTCAAGTAGTTCTTTGCTGTCCTGGTTACTGTCGGGTATGTAATATATCCAGTTTTCAAGTAGGGTTTCTGCCTTTTCCTTTTGTCCAATACCCAACAGGTGGTCAATCCAAGTCCTGCCCAGGGTGTTCTCCACCATATACTTTACAACCCAGTCGGGGGTATAAAGCTGGGTGGCAACAGGAAGGTACTTTGACTCAATCTTTTTCTTGGACATATCGCCGTCGTACAGTCTGTTGAAAACATCGGTGTTGTAGTACTGGTGAAACCATCCCATAATCTCCACACCGTTTGTAAAGTTGCTTTCATCAATACTGCAAAGTCGGGTGATTATTCCGTCATTTTTGTAGGACAGCACAAAAAGAGGAATGTTACATTCCTCCATGTCGTCGGGGAAAATCCCCAGAATTTCGCTTACATAGTTGCTCAGCTTAAAAAAGATAAATGTGTAAAAAGAATCCTCGTCACCGCTTTTTCGGTAATTTGCTAAAACTTCCTTTTCCTCCTGTGTAAGGCTGAGGAAAGAAAAACCCTTATCTGCCAGCAGGGGCGGTTCTTCTCCTTTACTGCTTGGAAAAATACTTTCCTCCACAGGGATAATGTTGTTTAAATCCATATACCTGAGGGCAACAATCCTTGTGAACCAGTTGTATGCTACATCTTCAACAGTTGAGTCATAGGCAGAGGAGTATTCCTCACCTTTGCTCTTTATCAGAGAATTAAAGGTACTTCTTGTTTGCCTTTGACTTTGGGAAAGATGCCCGTCATAAGAAGTAAGTCCCTTTTTAGTAACTCCTATTTGCAGAAGGGAATTTTTTATATCCTCTATCAGCTTGTTTCTTGCGTATATCGCAAAATTTCTTATTTCTGTTCTATCCATTTTTCTCTATTCCTTTTATGGTGAGGGTGACAAGCTCCGGCCTGTTAAAAAATCTTGGAATAATCAAATTGTAGGGCATTGATGACACCCCACGGCTAACTATCATTGTACAATGGTGGGAGGAATACTCCCCTCCCGAAAACTTTGGGAAAAATCCGCTGTGGCCGAAAAGTCCCCTGTTTTCACCTTTGTTTCCCTTTGGAATACCCACAATTCCCCCATGCTCGTGCCCTGACAAAATCAGGTCAAAGCCACGGCGCAGGTAGCTTTTCACATACATTGGGAAGTGAGCAAGGAGTATTCTGTATAATTCTCTGTTGGAATTATCGCTAACGGTTTCCAGTTGGGTTCTGTCGCAGTAGGAGGACAGCTTTTCTCCGTCATACACACCGCAAATCTGTATTCTGTTACCGTTGACCTTAACGGTACAGATTTGTTCTTCCAACACAGTGACACCCATATTTTTCAGACTTACAAAGAAATTTTCAGGGGACTCAAGGTGATACTCATGGTTGCCCGGTGCAAAAAAGCATTTATATTTCTTTGAAAGAATTTTTGCCAATTGGAGCGCCCTTTTATCCTGACTTATACGGTCGGCAAGGTCACCGCCGAAAAGCACCAAATCAGGGGAATATTCATCAACAAAGCTTACAATCCTTTTGATGTTTCCGCAGTTGTGAAAGTCGGAGATGAAAACCGCCGAAATCTTCCCCTTTATCTTTTTGCTGTGCAGGTCATAGTGGGTAGTCCTCAGCCTTCTTGTGAAAAGACCGCAGATGACAAAAGCCAGAATGACAATTAATAATGCTAACAATATAAACTTTAGCATTGTAAAACCTCTTTAGTTAATACTAAGGAAACCTCAAAATGCCCAGTTGCCGTTTTTGAAGATTTCCACTCTGTCGCCACTTCGTGTTACCGCTGTAATGTTAAGGTCCTCTGTACCTATCATAAAGTCAACATGGATAAGGCTGTCGTTAACGCCACGGTTACGGCACTCCTCAAGGGTGAGGCTGTCGTAGTCCTCAAGGCAATTTGTAAAGCCTTCGCCAAAGGCAAGGTGGCAGGCGGCATTTTCGTCAAACAATGTGTTGTAGAAAAGTATTCCGCTGTTTCTTATTGGTGAATCGTAGGGCACAAGGGCGACCTCTCCAAGATAGGCGGAATTTTCGTCCATTTCGATAATTGATTTCAAAAGCTCCTCGTTCTTCTCTGCCTTGACTTCAACAGCTTTTCCGTTTTCAAACCTTACGGAAAAGTTCTCTATCATCTGACCTTGGTAGGAAAGTGGCTTTGAAGAATAGACTATTCCCTCTGCCTTGCCCTTTTTCGGGGTGATAAAGATTTCTTCCGACGGAATATTGGCGTTAAACTCAACTTCTGAGCCTAAGGTTTTTTCGCTTCCACCAAGGAACTTTGCTGTTTCTATCATTCCAACCTTAAAATCTGTTCCGTTGGAGGATTTGTATTCAAGGGTTTCTATATTTAGGGAGTTGAGGTATTTGCACCTTTCGCTTAAATCTCTGTTGTGCTCCTCCCAGTTTGCAATAGGGTCCCCTGTTGCCCTGGAGGTGTATAGGATTGCCTCCCACAGCTTTTCTATTGCCTTGGTCTTTCTCTCCTTTGGGAACACCTTTTTTGCCCATTCAGCGCCTGGGACGGCGGCAATGCACCACTGGTATTTGTTGTCCATTTGGTCACGGTACGGCTTAGATACTTTTCTCTTAGCCTGCTGTGCCTTAACCAGCTTGTTCATATTTACACCCTTAAGTCCGTCCGGGTCTTCGCTTTCAAGGTAAATCAGCGCCGGAAGGACATCCACCTTGTGCTGGAGCCTTGCCTTTTCCCACTCCTCAACATGGGAAAGCACCTTTTCCTTTTGCCAGCGCACATTCAGCTTTGTAAGTGGCTGATAACACCAGTCCACAATAACCTTGCCTGCCCCTGCACGGTAGCACTCCTCCACAAGAATTTTCACAAATTCCGGCTGGTCAAGCTCTGCCGTAATGCAGACCTCCTGACCCTTTTGAACATTTATACCCTTTTGAGCAATTAACTTTGCGTAATTTCTCAGTATTGTCTTTTTCATATATATCACCTTTTTCTGCGTTTTTATTTTTCTATACATTTATTATGCTACTAATTATACTATATATATTACCAAAATACAATAAAATAAGGCTTTATAAAAAGCCTTATCT
>JBJEOU010000002.1:5834-21498 GCA_051880875.1 Ruminococcus sp.
ATAATTCTCTTTTAGCCAAAGTGCTACCCCGTCTTGGTTGTTGGATAATATTTCTTTTGTAGAAATATCCTTTAATTCCTTTACGCCGTTAGACACAGCGTAGCATTCCTGTGAATTTAAAAACATAGGTATGTCATTTAGTGCGTCACCAAAGGAAACTATTTTTTCTGCACCTATAATTTCCTTTAGCTTTAAAACGCCATGAGCCTTTGAAGCGTTTTTCGGCATAATTTCGCACCAGAAGTATTCATTGTATATGTCCTGTTGCAGGGTCACACGGAGATTTTCTCCCTTGCACACCTCATTGTAAAACGGTATCAGTTCCTTTTCTTTGCTTATTATTGTAAAGTAAAACACTTCTCCGCTGTATAAATCCCTGTTGCTGTCAAGGGGAGTAAGCCGTTTGTCGCCCTTTCGTGACTTAAGATACAGCCGAGTCCCCTCATTTACAAAATTACTGTTGTAGCTGACACACTCTTTTCCCTTAATAAAGGAATAAACCAAGGGGTTAAGGCTGTGGTCTTGAATTCTTCCTGTGATGAAGTCCACTTCCTCATTGCTGAAATGGCAGGAGTGTATCACTTCACCTGTGTTGTAGTCCATAATAAATGCACCGTTATACACAACCACAGGTAACTTTAGTTTTAGTCCGTCAGTTACTTTTTTGGCTGAAACAAGGCTCCTTGCTGTGGCAAAGGTAAAGCTCATACCCCTGTCCACCAGGGAATTTATTATACTTTTGCTTTTTTCGCTGACGGTTATACTGCTGTTTAAAAGGGTACCGTCCAAATCGGTTACATAGAGTGTTTTCATTGTATTAACGTAAAATTAGTTTTTGTGGATTGCCTTCCTTTTTTCCGTTGCTTTTGTGCGCCTTCCCTTCAAAAACGGCATACGCACAGCGTCGTACATTCTGCCAACATTGAATTTTCGTGAGACTAAAAGTCCTGCCTCCGCTGTGAGTATTCCTCCGAAAATATCTACAAAAACGTGCTGTTTTACAAACACCGTTGAACAGCAGATGAGAATGGCAAGAACAAACCAAACGGCAGAATACCCCTTGTGGCACTTTTTGCACTTTAAAGAACCCCTGAAGCACAGCCAGCTTTCCATACAATGTATGGACGGGAACAGGTTGTTTGGTTGGTCGGTGCTGTAAACCACACTTGTCATCCAGTTAAACACTCCACCGCCCGACAGGTCTGCCCTTTCCATAGTGGTGGGCAAAAGCACAAAGAAAACAAGGCAGATTGTCTTACTGACAAATTCTGCGGCAAACATTTCGTTGCACACCTTACGGCTTTCCCTGGCAAACATCCAAAAGCCTAAAATCCAAAGGGGATAAGACAGTACATAGATAAATATGAATGACGGAACATAAGGAATAAGCTCGTCAATTTTCAGTGATAAATCATAATGGGTAAGCGTATTTGTAAACAGTCTGCTGATGTTATATACAAGTACATTCCACACCAGACAGGTGACTATGGGCAAATAGGCATACCTTGGTACAATTTGCTTTTTCATATCAATGATTTTATCATATAGCCGTTGCAAAATCAAATTTTTATTACATATTTCCATATTCATCACATACATATTGTATGAATGCCCGCCTTGATTTATCCAATTTTATAAAAATTTTATAAATATAAAAAAATTGTAAAATTTTATTGTGTTAAAGCGAAAAATAGTGTATAATGTAAAAGTACAAGGTGGTACACAGAGGTGTACTGCCTTTTCTTGTAATTACACAAAAATGAGGAGTTGAAAAAATTGGACAATTTTCTGAAATCACTACAGGACATTTTAAACAGCATTGACTCTGCTGTGTGGGGTCCTGTAATGCTCATTCTTCTTGTGGGAACAGGTATCTTTCTTACATTCAAGCTGAGGTTCCTGCCTTGGAGAAACCTCTTCTATTCCCTGAAGAAGCTGATGAGCAAGGAGTCCCGAACACTTAAGGACGGCGGCAAGGGTGATGTTTCCCCTTTTGCGGCACTTATGACGGCTCTTGCGGCTACAATCGGTACAGGTAACATTGTTGGTGTTGCCACAGCTATGGTAGCCGGCGGACCGGGCGCACTTGTATGGATGTGGATTTCTGCCGCTTTCGGTATCACCACAAAGTTTTCTGAATGTGCATTGGCAATCAAGTACCGTGTTGTAAACGACCGTGGCGAAATGCTGGGCGGTCCTATGTATTCAATCAAAGCGGCATTTAAAGACAAACTTCCGGGCAAAATACTTGCTGTACTGTTTGCAGTATTTGCCGTTATTGCATCCTTTGGTATAGGTAATCTGACCCAGGCAAACTCAATTTCTGACGCTATCAACACAACTTTCTCTGTTCCAACATGGGTAACAGGTTTAATCCTCACAGTGTTTGCCCTTTTGATTATCCTTGGCGGTATCAAGACTATCTCTAAGGTTTCCAGCATTCTTGTTCCTGCAATGGCTATATTCTACATCATCGCAGGTCTTATCGTTATTTTCGGCAACATCTCCGGTATCCCCGAGGGTGTTAAAAACATCTTTGTAATGGCTTTCTCCGGAAGGTCAGTTGCCGGTGGTATTGCCGGTACACTCACCGCCACAATTATGAACTCCATCCGCTACGGCGTTGGCAGAGGTGTGTTCAGTAACGAGGCAGGTATGGGTTCTGCCGCTATCACAGCAGCTGCTGCCCACACAGACAACCACATCCGCCAGGGTTACATCAATATGTGCGGAACTTTCCTTGACACAATTGTTGTTTGTACAATCACAGGTCTTGCTATTGCTTCCTCAGGTGTTCTGGGCACAACTAATGCCGCTATGGACGGTAAGTATATCATCGAAAACAATCAGATGACAATTTCTGCCCACGATGTTGGTACAAACAGCGACTTTGCTGACACAGTTTATGCCTATGCACTCACCGATGATGGATTCTCCCTCACCGACAGCGAGGGCAACACCACAAATTATGTTCCCTGCGAAAAGGAGCGTATCGCAACAAACACCGAAACAGACTTTGACAAGGAAATGGAAGGTGTTAATGCTGTAGCCACAGAAACATCTGTACAGGGTACATGGCAGGACGAAAGCGGAAACAATGTGAAATTCAGTAGTGACGGCAGGTATGAGTCACTTCCGCTGACAACAGGTGCAAAGCTCACCATTGAGGCATTCAGAAGTGTTCTGGGTGAATTCGGTGCTTACTTAGTTACCATAGGACTTATCCTCTTTGCCTTCTCAACAATTCTGGGTTGGGAGTATCACGGCGAAAAGGCACTTGAATTCCTGGTTAAGAAGCCTTTGCCTTGCTACATATACAGGGTTGTATTCTCACTCATCGTATATATCGGTGCTGTTGTGTCCTTGGACATTGTATGGTCCTTCTCCGACATTGCAAACGCCCTTATGATTATTCCTAACTTGATTGCTCTGCTGATTCTCAGCGGTAAGCTTGCGAAGGACACAAGGGAATTCCAGTCAGTTCTGAAAGCAGAAAAGGCTGCTGCAAAGGCTAACAAGTCAAAATAAAATAAAGATATATTTAAGAAATTTAATAATGTTAATTTCTCACCAATATATTTGCTTTATCGGCACTTTTCATCTTGATAAACATATCTGTATTTGATATAATTGTAGTGAATATTTGGTAAAAGGGGGAGTATAGTATGAACGATGGGCTTTTCAAAAAAGCACAGCATATTATCTCCCCCTATCTTAATAAAGAAACCCGTGTAATGGATTTGTTCTGCGGTGAGGATTGCTATACAAGGTGGATAAAAAGTGAAAATAATGCACTTTTAGTACCCTTATCACCAAGTGATATGGAGCATATCAGCCACGAAAATCCCTTTGTCGCCTACAACAACTTTATCAATGACGAAAGGAAAATCCCCACCGACAACAGCAAAGCTGATGTTGTTCTGCTGTTGGGGCCTCTTTACGACAAGCAAAGTGAGGAGAACAAAAGGGAAACTCTGAAAGAAATCAAAAGGCTTATTTCTCATGACGGAAAGGTAATGACCCTGAGGGCCAGGGATAAAAGCACGAAAAATGCCCCCTCTCCCCTTAAACAGGAGGAAGAAAACCTTGACGAAGCCGGCTTTACTGTAAAGGAACAGCAGAGCCTTGAGGAAAATACGGAGTCCACATCGGAAAACAGTCCCTATTCCGGAAGTGAATATTATCTGACAGTTGCAACACCCAAGCCTGTGATTTCCTGTTACGCAATCCCTCCACAGGTTTATGTAAGGACGCCTGTGGATGTAATCCAAAAGTACAATATCGCTGTGCTTGACGACCGCAACAAGTCGGAAGAGAACGAGAAGGGCGAAAAGAACAGTAGTGACAGCAAAGACAACAGGGACGGCAATGATAACCGTTGTACCAACGAAGTAAAGCCAAGCATTAACCCTGCACTACAGAGAAAAGCTGTGGTTAAAAACAGCATTGACAGCACCCTCTTTGTGAAGAAGAAGTCAAAAGGGGACAAGGTTATTTCAATTGATTTACCTATTCTTCCCAAGGAAATTACAGACCAATATGATAATTCTTTAAAAGAAAATACTGTTGAAAAAGCTAATGACGGATTAGATAATAATAATTCTGAATTAGAATTAAAGAACAAGGACAGCCAAAATAATATTTCTGATAAGGAAATAAAAAATATTGATAGCAAAGAAAATAATTCTGACAAAGAATTATCAAAGAAGAACTTGGAGGATATACCTCCCCGTCCTGCTATCCCAATAAAGGCAAGCATAGACAAAACCCTCTATGTCCGCAAGAAGAATATGGATTCGGGGAAGGTCATTGACGTTGATATGGACTACACCAAGGTGCAGTTCAGCATTGACAAGTCGTTGCAAATGAGAATTCCTAAGATTGACCCCAAATATGCAAAACCAAAAAGCCGAAAAAAGTGCATAAGAAATGTTCTGCGATAATAAGCCTTGGAAAACTAAGGCTTATTTCTTTATAAGAAATTTGCATTTTAACTACTGAAAGGAATGATATAATATGAAATTAGTTTCTTGGAATGTTAACGGGCTGAGAGCCTGTGTTACAAAGGGCTTTGTTGATATTTTTAACGCCCTTGACGCCGATATTTTTTGTCTGCAGGAAACAAAGCTCCAGCAGGGACAGATTGACCTTGAACTTGAGGGCTACCATCAATACTGGAACTATGCCGAAAAGAAGGGTTATTCCGGCACAGCTGTTTTCACCAAGGAAGAGCCTTTGGATGTTACTTACGGAATAGGAATTGAGGAGCACGACAAAGAGGGACGGTGCATAACCCTTGAATTTCAGGACTTTTACCTTGTGACCTGTTACACTCCCAACTCCCAGAACGAGCTGAAAAGGCTTGATTACAGAATGAAATGGGAGGATGATTTCCGCTTATATATCAATTCTCTTGACAAGGAAAAGCCTGTTGTTCTGTGCGGTGACCTGAATGTTGCCCACAATGAGATAGATTTGAAAAATCCTAAAACCAACAGAAAAAATGCGGGCTTTACCGACGAGGAAAGAGAGAAGATGACCGAACTTCTGGACAGCGGTTTCACCGACTCATTCCGCTATCTTTACCCTGACAAGGAGGGCATATACAGCTGGTGGAGCTACCGCTTTAACGCAAGAAAGAACAACGCAGGATGGAGAATTGACTATTTTATCACCTCAGACCGCATCAAGGAAAGCATTGAGGACTCCAAAATCCACACGGATATTATGGGTAGTGACCACTGCCCTGTTGAGCTTGATATAAAGGATTTTTAAGGATAATTTGCAGGTAATCATATGAAAATGAAGGGTATTATTTTTGATTTAGACGGAACCTTATGGAACACCACAAGCACCATTGTTCCTGTCTGGAACAGGGTTCTAAAAAATCACAAAGAGATAGACAGGCAGATAACCGAAAATGAAATGTACAGCTATATGGGGAAAACTCTGGATGAAATTGCCCTTTTGGTTTTTCCTAATCTTCCCCTTGAAAAAAGCCGTCCCATACTTGATGAATGTTGCAGTACAGAATCTGCTCACCTTGAACAGGTGGGAGGAGTTCTTTACCCAAAGCTTGAAGAAACCTTAGCCCGTCTGGTAGAGGATTATTCCCTTTATATAGTCAGCAACTGTCAGAACGGATATTTGCAGGCTTTTCTCAATTATCACAGGCTGAATAAGTATTTCTCTGATTTTGAAATGTCCGGCAGGACAAATAAATCAAAGGGTGAAAATATCCGGCTGATAATTGAGAGAAACGGCATTGAAAAGGCTGTTTATGTGGGTGATACGGTAATGGATAAGGAAGCGTCAGACCAGGCGGGAATCCCATTTATATTTGCAGAATACGGCTTTGGAAATGTTTGTGACCCACCCTATTCAATAAAACAGTTTTCTGAAATTATCAATGTTGCAGACAGGATATTTCATTCTAAATAAAAAAGATAAAACCTTGGTATCCTCCGGTACCAAGGTTTTTCAGCATAAAAAAGGACTGCCCCATCGGAGCAGTCCAAAAACATTTTCAAATAAATTATTTCTTAACAGTAACCTTGCATGTTGCGTACTTCTTAGAACCGTCTGCTGCAGTAACCTTAACACTTGTTGTGCCCTTCTTAACAGCAGTAATCTTAAATGACTTGCCGGAAGTAATGCTGCTTGCGGAAACCTTTGCAATCTTCTTGTTAGCAGAAGCAACTGTGAGCTTCTTGTTGCTTGCATTGGTTGGTGTTACCTTTGCAACAACAGACTTTGAGCTTCCCTTCTTAGCAAGAGATACAGACTTTTGGCTAAGAGTTACACTCTTAACAGGCTGTTTAACTGTAACCTTGATTTTGTAGGATGTAAGTCCGCCGTCAGGTGTACAGGTGATTGTTGCAGTACCGGGGCCAACAGCAGTAATCTTTACATATGTAGCTCTGCCGGAAACCTTTGCAACATTTGTGTTTGATGACTTGTATGTACAGCTGTATGAAGAATCTACATCGTTGTTAACAGGTCCAACGGACTTAACCTTAACAACCTCATAGTCGCCGGCACCTCTGTCAAGAAGAACAGAAGACTTTGCCATTGTTACCTTAGTTGCGGCAATGATTGTTCTTGTTGTGATGTTTGTGTTTTCATCCTCCATCAGGTTGTAGCCTGTGGATGTTGTAAGCTTTGTAAAGCAACCGGAAATAGCGTCGTCAGTTGTTGCACTTGTGTACTTAGAGCTTGTACCGATAACCTTGAACACAGCTGTAAGAACTGTCATTCTTGCTGAAACTGTGTCGTAGGAGCTCTTTGTACCCTCAAAAGAAACACGAGCTGTGTCGCCGATTGTTGTTGTTTCTGACTTGATGGAATTAGCGGTATCGAATGAAAGATCTGTAAGGTCAAGCACGCTCTGGTCGTAGTTGAGTCTTCCCTGTAAAACAGATGCTTTTGTATCGGTCTGCAGATAGATGTTGTAAACAATGGAATAACCCACCTGTGGGTAAACCTCATTGATTCTTACAGTTTCTGCGGCAGACGCAGATGCAGGTCCGATAATCAGCATACTGAATGCCATAATTACCACTAAAACGACTGATAATAACTTTTTTGAAATTGTCATAGTTTTATTCCTCCTTAGTTGTTATTCTTATTATATAATATAAACATAAATTTGTCCACACCCAAATTGTAATTAACAAAAATTTTACAAAACAAATTTTACGGTTACAATTGACATTACAAGGGCAGTAAGGTCTGCAAGCAGTCCCACAGCAAGGGTATGGCGTGATTTTGTAATTCCTACGCTACCAAAATACATAGTAATTGCGTAAATTGTGGTTTCGGAGCTTCCTGCAAGCACCGAGGCAATTAACCCCGGGAAGGAATCCGGTCCGTAATTTTCAAATATATTTGTAAGCAAAGCGGTTGAACCGCTTCCGCTTATTGGTCGCAAAACAGCCATTGGTACAATTTCCTTTGGGAAATTGAAAAAGTCAGCAAGTGGCTCCACCAGATTGCACACAAGGTCTATGGCACCGCTTTGCTGGAGCATTTCCACAGCAACTACAAGGCCTGTTATTGTGGGAATAATCATATACAGGGTGTGCATTCCCTCTATCGCTCCCTCAATAAAGGCGTCAAAAATTTTTGTTTTCTTTATCATTCCGTACAGCAGGATAAATCCCACTGCAACGGGTACAATCAGCTCCATTTGCTCACCCTGTTTAAGGTTGTTGCAAGCACAAGCGCCACCGCCAGGGCCGTTGCAGAGCTGATAATCACACAGGGAATTATTGAAAACGGACCGGTACTGCCGTAGCTTTGGCGCAGATACCCAAGGGTTGCCGGAATCAACTGCATTGAGGCTGTATTCATCACAACAAAAACTACCATTGAGTCTGTGGCTGTGTCCTTTCTTAAATTAGAACGCTGCATCTCCTTCATAGCCTTTAATCCAAAGGGAGTGGCGGCATTGCCAACCCCCATAAGGTTTGCGCTGATGTTCATACAAATGCTTTGAAAGGCAACGCTGTCCCTGTCTAAATCGGGAAAAAGCTTTTTAAGCAAGGGTGACAACAGCCTTACAAGCAGGCTTGTCAGTCCGCTTTTTTCGGCTACCTTCATAATCCCCGACCAGAACACCATTACACCGAATAATGTTATGAGAAGCTTGACTGCTTTTTCTGCTCCGTTCATCAGACCCGAGGAAAGCTCCTGGGTATTTCCTGTGAAAATAGAACAAATTATTGAAAAAACAACCATTATCCCCCACAGATAATTAATCAAAACTTGTCACATCCTGTCATATGTATATATTTTTCGTAAAATATTCAAATTATTTAGAACATTTTTTGCAATTCCCTTGACACAAAACCCTTAGTTTGGTAGAATAAAGGTGAAATCGGTACACAATACTTTTATATTACGACTTTTTGTCGGAATATGTATGTTGCTCGGTCTTTTATGGAAGGTGAAATTATGAAACAAATTGGTTATGTAAGTAAGATTGACACACTTGGAAGGGTTGTTATTCCAAAGCCTGTTAGACAGATGTTCAACCTGGAAAAAGAGGACGCTATTGAGATTTTGCCAAAGGACAACGGTCTTCTCATCAGAAAGTACCAGCCAACTTGCCTTTTCTGCGGTGAAATTGACAATGTTATTACACACGAAGGCATCACAGTATGCGAGAATTGTGTAAAGAGAATGTACAAAAAAGTTGAATGATTTTTAAAAAGCTTCACTAATAATATATCGTCATAAAGTCACAAATATGATTATTTAACTTTTGGGGTTTATCCCGATTGTGGATAAGATAGGTTTTCTGCCCTTAGTATCCACAAAAAATATCAAAATAAATAGAGTAATTGATTGAAGCAACATGGTACCACATCGTATTTTGACTGCTTAGTGACTTTATATTTTGAGGTTTTATTCCAATATGGAAAAATGAATTTCATTTATGTGTGAAAAAGGCACTGCCGAACGGCAGTGCCTTTTTTGCGTTAATTATTACAATGTTGGAGGCATAATAAACAATGGTAATTGTGCTTAAATAACTTCTTTTCCCTATGCTATGATTACAATACTTTGGTTAAATGATATTGAGAGGAGATATCCTCTACTACATAGTATTCACAATTTACCTTGTTGCCACTTATTTTTTCACCTTAACCTTGCATTTTGCTGCAACCTTACTGCCGTCCTTTGCTGTGGCGGTAATGTAGCAGGTACCCTTTTTCTTTGCAGTAACCTTTCCCTTACTGTTTACAGTTGCAACAGTCTTTTTGCTTGTTGTCCACTTAACAGTACGGCTGTTAGCTGTGGTTGGTGTGCAGGTTGCCTTAAGGTTATATGTCTTTCCCTTTTTGCTGAGGGAAACATTTTTCTTGTTTAGTTTTACTTTGGTTACAAGCTGTTTAACGGTAACCTTGCACATTTCAACTTCTCCTGTGCCGTCATTTGCTACGGCTGTGATGTAACAAGTACCCTTTCTTTTGGCTGTTACCTTTCCTTTAGTATCAACCGTGGCTATATCGTCGTTACTACTGTTCCAGGTTACAGTTTTGTCCTCTAAATTACTTTGTACAGTTGCCTTAAGAGTCATTGTTGGGTTTGATGTACTCTTCTTAAAAGTGTATGAAGTGCGGTTAAGAATAACTTTTGTACCCATAGCTAAATATTTATAGCTCCTTGGTGCTGCATACCAAAAGTTTATGTCAACATTTCCCGAAATGCCTGACACCTTTCCGTCACTGCAACACTGCCACATAGTATATTTTTTTGTGTAATCGCAGTATGAGTTGTACTGGGCTACCCACTTGTACCAGGATGTATTGTTAAAGGCAGGTGCTGTGAGATAATTTGTCCACCAGTTCAGGTTTGCATAAATACCAACCTGATAACCTTGAGCAGAAATGGCGTTGCAGAAGGTTGTTGCAATATTGCCAAGCGTCGTTTTGCTAAGGCTAAGCTGTGAGTTGTCCTCTAAGTCGTAGTAAACAGGAAAGCTCAGGTTGTAGCCCTTAATCAGCCTTAGAACATGGTTTGCCTCAGACTTTGCCATGGTGGTGTTGAGGGCATAGGAATAGATGTAAACTCCGAATGGAATTTTATTTTTAATACATCCCTCTACATTTTTCTTAAAATATGTATCATCCTGATCTTCGTCATTGTCGCCGTATCCACATCTTATAATTGCATAATCCACATCAGAGGCGGCAACCTTTGCCCAATCAATGTCTCCGTTCCATTGGCTTACATCAATTCCCTTCATAGTTGCGCCGGCGATAACCTCGCCCTCGTCGTTCAAGTAGCCTTCGTCGGTTTTCTTCCATGCATTTGATGAAGCACCTAAAGCAAAACTGTTGTCAGGAACACCGTTATGATACCTCCAGCTGTTTATGGGCTCGTAATAATCAGAAGTAACTCCTCCGATTTCTGCACTGTTTACACAAAGAACAGAGCTTAACAACAGAACAAGAGAAATTATAACGGAAACCGTCTTTTTCATAAAATCACCCCTTAAATATGTAATAATTATAGCACAAATATTTCAAAAAGTATAACAAATTTGTAAATTCTATTATTTACCAGAAAAACAAACGGAAAAAATCCTCTCAGGGATACTGAGAGGACTCTTCCAGAAAAAAGAACATTATGAAATATAACAAAACAATACAATGATTGGAGAAAGCAATAATTTAACTTAAGCTCTATCTCTTAAGTACGTATATATTTTAGCATTATTATACATATATTTCAAGTGCTTTCAGATACATTTAAGATATTTTATACAATATTTTAACAATTTGTGAACATTGCATTAATAGATTATTCACATTTGCTCACTTTGCACAACCCAATTTCGTCATTTTGCAATATTATATGACAATGTTTTCGTTGTTTTTTACAAACGCTTCGTCATTTTGCCAAAGGTAGATTGTAAAAAATATAATAAATTGAGCAAAAAAACAGGCTCACCGTTTGGTGAGCCTACAATCTGAAAATTATACAAGTTCGATGATAGCCATTTCTGCAGCGTCGCCACGACGAGGACCAATCTTAGTGATTCTTGTGTAACCGCCGTTTCTGTCTGCATACTTAGGAGCAATCTCAGCAAAAAGCTTGTGTGTTACAGATTCCTTTGTAACAAAGCTCATTACCATTCTCTTGTTGTGAAGATTGTCTTCCTTAGCTACTGTAATCATCTTCTCTGCCATTGAAGAAACATCCTTTGCACGGGCAAGAGTTGTTTCGATTTTACCGTTTTCAAACAGGTAAGTTACCATAGCTCTAAGCATAGCCATTCTGCTGTCGGTAGCTCTACCCAGCTTTCTTGTTCTTGGCATTTATATCACTCCTTTAACCTGATATTGGAATTATAAGTGTAATTAATTATTCCTCTTCTTCACGAAGATTGAAACCTAAGCTGTTGAGTTTTTGAACAACCTCTTCAAGTGACTTACGACCAAGGTTACGAACCTTCATCATATCCTCTTCACTCTTGGAAATCAAATCTTCAACAGTGTTAATACCTGCACGCTTTAAGCAGTTGAAAGAACGGACGGAGAGGTCTAACTCTTCGATAGTCATTTCAAGAACCTTTTCTTTGCCCTTGTCGTCCTTTTCAACCATAATCTCGGTTGTTGAACCCTTGTCGGAAAGGTCAACAAAGAGGTTGAGGTGTTCAGTGAGGACCTTAGCAGCCAAAGAAACTGCTTCCTGTGCGTTGATTACACCGTTTGTCCAAACATCAAGGGTTAGCTTGTCGTAGTCAGTAATCTGACCAACACGAGTGTTGTCAACAGTGTAATTTACCTTTAGAACCGGTGTGTAAATAGAGTCAACAGGAATCACGCCGATGACATTGTTGCCGGAAACAAGCTTGTTCCTTTCGCCGGGAACATAACCTCTTCCCTTGTCAAGTGTGATCTCCATATTAAGTGTTGCACCCTCACCAAGTGTTGCAATGTGAAGCTCCGGAGTAAGGATTTCTACATCGCTGTCGGCCTTGATGGAACTGGCCTTAACCTCGCAAGGACCTGTGGCTGCAATTTCAACAGTCTTAGGTCCGTTGCAATTAAGCTTGCATACAAGGCTCTTCATATTAAGAACGATCTCTGTAACATCTTCTTTTACTCCGGGAATTGTAGAAAATTCATGAAGCACGCCGTCAATCTTGATGGATGTAACAGCAACACCCTCAAGGGATGAAAGAAGAACTCTTCTTAAACTATTACCTAATGTGTTGCCAAAGCCTCTCTCAAGTGGTTCAACAACAAATCTGCCGAACTGACCGTCTGAAGAAAGTTCTTCAACTTCAATTCTTGGCTTTTCGATTTCGATCATGAAACAACCTCCTAAACAATAGTTCACATAAAAATGTGCTTGTTTTTAATAACCTACGCTTGTGTGGATTACTTGGAGTACAATTCGACGATGAGATGTTCTTCTACCTGGAAGTCGATGTCTTCTCTCTCAGGCATTGCGATAACCTTACCGCCAAGCAGGTCGGCGTCCTTTTCCAACCACTTTGGAGAAACAACAGACTTTGTTTCGCCTTCTGCAATTTCCTTAAATCTTGTCTTGGAGCGGCTGCTGTCCTTAACCTTGATTACATCGCCAACCTTAACAAGGTATGATGGGATGTTAACCTTTTCACCGTTAACAGTGAAGTGTGCGTGGTTAACCAGCTGTCTTGCCTCTCTTCTTGAAGAAGCCAGACCAAGTCTGAAAACAACATTGTCAAGTCTTCTCTCGATTGTTGTAAGAAGAACAGTACCTGTCTTGCCTTCCTTCTTAGCAGCAAGGTCATAGTAACGACGGAACTGCTTTTCCATAATGCCATAGATAAACTTAACTTTCTGTTTTTCGTTAAGCTGAAGGCAATATTCGCTCTTCTTTCTTCTCATATTGCCGTTAGAATTTCTGTTTGTAGTCTTCTTGTTATAACCCATAACAGAAGGTTCGATGCCAAGCTTTTTGCAACGCTTAGCGATTGGCTGCATATTCTTTGCCATAACTTTTCCTCCTACTATCTACTATACTCGTCTTCTCTTTGGAGGACGGCATCCATTATGTGGGATAGGTGTAACATCCTTAATCATTGTTACTTCAAGGCCTGCTGACTGAAGTGCTCTGATAGCAGCCTCACGACCCTGGCCAGGACCCTTTACATAAACTTCAACGGACTTCATACCGTGTTCCATAGCAGCCTTTGCTGCTGTTTCTGCTGCTGACTGAGCAGCAAAAGGAGTTGACTTTCTTGAACCTCTGAAGCCAAGCTCACCGGCACTTGCCCATGAAACAGCGTTGCCCTGTGTATCAGAAATTGTAACAATTGTATTGTTAAATGTTGACTGAATGTGCGCTGAGCCTTTTTCGATATTCTTTCTATCACGGCGACGGCGTACAGTCTTTTTTGCTACTGCCATTGCTTAATCCTCCTTACTTCTTCTTGTTTGCCATTGTCTTGCGTGGACCCTTACGAGTTCTTGCATTTGTCTTAGAACGCTGGCCTCTTACAGGGAGACCCTTTCTGTGACGAACGCCACGGTAACAACCAATTTCAATAAGTCTTTTGATATCAAAAGCAATGTCTCGGCGAAGGTCGCCTTCAACAACACAGTTCTTATCAATATAATCTCTTAACTTGGAAACATCTTCCTCTGTTAAGTCTCTTACTCTTGTGTCAGGATTTACACCTGTTGCAGCAATAATGTCTGTTGCGGTCTTTCTGCCAATACCATAGATATAAGTTAAACCGATTTCAACTCTCTTGTCTCTTGGTAAGTCAACACCAGCTATACGAGCCATTTTGCACCTCCATAAAATACTTAATAATTTTTAATAATTAACCCTGACGCTGTTTATGCTTTGGGTTCTCACAGATAACCATGATTTTACCATGTCTTTTAATGATTTTGCACTTATCGCAAATTTTCTTTACTGAAGGTCTGACTTTCATTAAGTATCATTCCTTTCCAAAAAATATTGTGTGTACGAATTACTTGGTTCTCCAGGTAATTCTGCCTCTGCTCAGGTCGTATGGAGACATCTCCACAGTAACCTTATCACCCGGTAAAATGCGAATGTAGTTCATTCTCAATTTACCTGAAATAACAGCCAGAATAACATGGCCGTTCTGAAGTTCAACCTTAAACTGGGCATTTGGAAGCGCCTCAGTCACTGTACCTTCTACTTCTATAACATCCTGCTTAGACATTATAACCCTCCGAACTCTTTAATGATGTTTTTTATCTCTCGATTTGTATTATAAGTTTGTGCATAGCCATTTGTGTGCTGAAGATGAATCAGCTTTTTCTTTTTTGGGCTTTCAACCTTTCGTCTTTTTCCGTTTGCTATATAGGCATATTGACCTTCGAGCCTTACAACAACGAAAAATCCGTCTTTATCACGGCCGGCTTTAGCCTTTACGATGCTTCCCTCTTTAATCATATGTCCCTCACTTTAAATCAGGAATAGTCATAATCTGGGGACCATCAGGGGTGATGGCTACTGTATGCTCAAAGTGAGCCGCAAGGCTTCCGTCTGCGGTGACTGTTGTCCATTCGTCAGACAGCACCTTAACCTTATAATCACCAACATTAACCATAGGTTCAATGGCAATGGTCATACCGGGTATCAGTCTGACTCCTCTGCCGGGCGTCCCATAGTTTGGTACACTTGGTTCTTCGTGTAGTTTCGCACCTACTCCGTGGCCGACAAAATCTCGTACCACCGAGTAACTGCGAGATTCGACATACTTCTGAACAGCAGAGCCGATATCGCCAACTCGATTACCTGCCTTTGCCTGCTTTATACCCTCATACAGGCTTTCCTCTGTGGCTTTTAGAAGTGCCTCTGCTTCAGGGGAAACCTTGCCACACTTAAATGTGTAGGCATTGTCCCCGTGAAAGCCGTCATAAAAGGCTCCCACATCAACACTTACTATGTCGCCCTCTTTGAGGATCTGTTTCTTGCTTGGTATGCCATGGATAACCACATTGTTTACTGAAATGCACGCACTTGCAGGGAATCCGCCATAACCGAGAAAGGAAGGAGTAGCTCCCTCTTTCTCGATATATTTACGGACAATGCGGTCAATTTCCCAAGTGGTGACCCCCGGTTCGACCGCCGTTCCTGCCAAACGCAGTGCTTTGGAAGAAATTCTGCCCGCCGCTCG
>JBJEOU010000003.1:0-4718 GCA_051880875.1 Ruminococcus sp.
CACGGTGGTGTGAGAGGTCGGCTACTCAACTAATGGGTAGCCTCCTACTCGATTTCACTCTATTTAGCCGTTACAGGGTGATTGACTTTACTTCTGACCATTTGCCGTAGAAATTTATATTCTGTCCTTGGCAAAAATAAGGTTTGCCATTTTCGGAAATATTAATTATAAATGAGTTACCTGATGTTGCATAATTTCTCACTCTGAAATAGTAAGTCTTATTTCTTTCTAAATCCTCAATGTTGTATTCGCAAAATGAATCAGTATAGACGGTTGTTTTGGTTTTGAAGTCCTTGTCTGTACTATATTCTAAAACCTGTTGTTCCATATCCCTTTTAGGTTTTATAAAATATTCTACACTGGTATCACTGACTTTTTTTACATGCAAGAATTCAGCCTGGGTAGGTATAATTTTATAAGAAAGTACTATATTACCCCAGTAGTCACCTTTTCCTGTTGCTACTGCAAAGGCGTTACCTATTGTGTAGTTATTATAATATTTTACAGTATAGTCTTTACCTTTCTTCAATGTGTGATTGTTCTTTTTAATAGTAAATGAATTTTTTACCTCATAACCGGTATATATTTTTGAGGTGTTTTCAAAATCATATAACTTACCTTTGCCATCCAAAACTTTATATCCAAAATGGGTTAAATCACCAATATCACCTCGGGTTTTGTTTTCCCCCGAAATAATATAATTAACCTTATATTTTTTTGCATATTTATGGGCATAGGAATTATTGTAACATACAATTCTTATTATTCTATAATCATCAATGAAAGATCTGTTAATAGCATTATAGAAGGATTTAGATATTGACTTAACTGTTTTTGGAATTTTTATCTTATTGGCGTCCACGTAAGAATACTGCCAGTCGATTTTTGTTACTTTATGACCATTGAGTGTTTTAGGTATTTTTAAATAATTAACTTCCCAGTTATAGCTACCAATAATCGTAGCATTACCCTTACTGTCTATGGTATAAATGCAGTTTTTACTTTTGTATCCCACAGTCTTGGCATTTGCTGTTGGAATAACAGCAAATACAGACAAAATCATAATTATTGTTAATGTGATTGATATTAGTTTTTTCATAATATAGCCTCCTCTCGGGCTGGATAAATCTTATCGTCACAGAGTGATTGACTTTACATCTGACCATTTACCGTAGTATCTTTTCAAGCCGGACATATACACGTAATAGTCCTTATCTTTTTTGCTATAACCTACACTTAAATGCTGGGTATCAATATAATTTGCTACACGGAAGTAGTAGGTTTTGCCCGGCTCCAAGCCTGTTACTGTTTGGTCAAAATACTCTGTGGTTGTCAGACATTTTTTAGTTTTAAAGCTACTGTCGGTGCTGTACTGTATCATTTTTGGAGGACTGTTAAAATCATTGCTTTTGTACTTGCATTTAACACTGTCAACACCGTTTATTTCAAGTGATGTTATCTGTGCCTGAGCAGGAATAATTGTAAAATGAAGTATGATTTCGCCCCAAAAATTACCCCTTCCCTTAACCAAAACAGAAGCATTGCCAACTGCATAATTATTCAAATCCTCCACCACAAAATCTCTGCCCTCTATTAATTTAAAATCACCTTTCATGATTTTAAAAGAAGGTTTAATGGACTTGGATGTATAAACCATTGTGGGTAATATATATGCTGAGTCCTTTTTTGAATTATTAAGCCTGTAACCATAGTTATACCATAAAGAACATAAGTCACCGTATGTTTTCCCTGAGATAATGTAGTTAATTTTATTTTTAATTGCATATTTGTGGGCAAAGGAATTTTTACTGCACACAATCCTAACATCATTGTCATCACCACTGTAAAATCCCCGTCCTTGGTGCTTTGCAAATGTTTTTAGTGACTTTGTAATTGATTTAACCGAATTTGGTATCTTTATTTTCACTATGTTATCATGTAGAATAACCATATCATCATCAGTCTTAATGGCAATTTTCACAACCTTATGACCATCTAATTTTGACGGTATTTTCCAGTAAGACGGTGTTTTCCAGTAATCACCCTCATAGTAGTTACCGACTACTGTTGCCTCGCCCTTGCTGTTAAGGGTGTAGATGCAATTTTTGCTTTTATATTCCTTAGTCTTGGCACTTGCTGTTGGAATAACTGTAAATGCAGACAAAACCATAATTATTGTTAATGTGATTGATATTAGTTTTTTCATAATATAGCCTCCTTGCTGTATAGCTTTTATTTCATTAATTTCCTTTAATTATTCCATTGGAAATCCTCCTTATATAAAATAGTGAAAAATTAACCCTTTCACTATATACAACAAAGGAAATTCAAAAAATGGGACAGATTTTTGTAATATTTAAAAAAATTTTTGCCTGTTTTCTTGCAAAATTTCTCTTTTTTATAAAAAACTATCTAAACGGTATTGACAAATACAATTAATGTAAATATAATATGAATACATTAACATATGTTCATACATTCATATGATTTAATGAAACTGCCGAATTGGCAGACAGAAAGGAATGATTTTATGTATTTAGAATTGAAAGATATAAAAAAGTCCTTTGGTGAGGGCGACAGTCGCACAGAGGTGCTAAAAGGCATCAGCTTTAGCGTGGAAAAGGGCAATATCTGTGTGCTTTTAGGCCCCTCAGGTTCCGGCAAATCAACCCTGCTTAATATTATAGGGGGAATCGAAACTGCCGACAGCGGTGTGATAAAAATCGGCGATGACAAGGTGGAGGAGATGAACGAAAAACAGCTTTCTCTCTACCGCCGTAAGCACCTGGGATATGTGTTCCAGTCCTACAACCTGATTCCTAACCTGACTGTTAAGGAAAATGTGGAGGTGGGTGCATACCTTGGGGACAATCCTCTTCCCATAGATGATTTGCTGAAAACTCTGGGACTTTGGGAGCACAGGGATAAGATACCCAACCAGCTTTCCGGCGGTCAGCAACAGAGGACGGCAATTGGCAGAGTCATAGTGAAAAACCCCGATATTTTGCTTTGTGATGAGCCAACCGGTGCTTTGGATTACAAAACCTCAAAAGAAATTTTAAAGCTGATTGAAGATATTAACAAAAAGTTTGGCAACACGGTTATACTCATAACCCACAACGACGCAATTAAAAATATGGCTGACAGGGTTGTTAAACTGCGTGACGGTGCAGTAAGGCACAACAGCCTGAACGAAAACAAGGTTTCAGCGGTTGACCTGGATTGGTAAGGTGATTTGTTATGAAAAATCCTTTATATAAAAGAATAAAACGAGAGCTTAAGCAGGATATGGGAAAGTACATTGCACTTTTTCTCTTCCTTTGCCTCACGGTTGGATTTTGCTCCGGATTTATTGTTGCAGACGGAAGTATGAAGCAGGCATATACTGAAAGCTTTGATAAGTACAATGTTGAGGACGGACATTTTTCTCTGGAGATTCCGGCGGATGAAAAGATGATTTCGGAGCTTGAAAGGAAAGAGGATATTACAGTTTATCCCATATTCTATAAGGACATAGAAATCAAAGACGGTCGTACATTGAGAATATACAAAAATCGTGACAAGGTGAATCTGGTTGATGTTTTGGAGGGCGAATTGCCTGCCAATAAGGACGAAATCGCCGTTGACCGACTTTTTGCAGAAAACAACCAGCTGTCCACAGGAGATTTTATAAAGGTGGGAAACAAAGATTTTAAACTTTCCGGACTTGTAGCATTGACAGACTACAGCGCATTGTTTAAGAACAATACGGATATGATGCTGAACGCACAAAAATTTGCTGTTTCTGTTGTAACTGACACCGCCTTTGACTCCATTAAGGAGGGCAACCTGATTAATTGCTATGCCTGGACTAACAACAAATCCTTGGATGAAGATGAAACTGACGACAAAGCGAAGAACATAGAAACCCAGCTTTATAAAAGGGGAAAACTGACAGACTTTGTAAAGCAGTCGGATAATCAGGCTATTACATTTGCCGGTGACGATCTGGGCAAGGATAAGGCTATGATACAGTGGCTGTTATATATTGTAATGGCTGTAATGGCTTTTGTATTCTCCGTTACAACAAGGAACACTCTGGAGCAGGAATCCTCTGTAATCGGTACGCTGAGAGCGTCGGGATATACAAAAACAGAGATGATGTGCCACTATATGATTCTGCCTGTTGTGGTGACCCTTGGGGCGGCGATAGTAGGTAATGTGCTGGGTTATACTTTTATGAAGGATATAATTGCACAGCTATATTACCACAGCTATTCCTTAACATCATACCACACAATATGGAGCAGTGAGGCATTTATCAAAACCACAATTATCCCTGTGTTAATCATTATTGTGGTGAATATTTTGGTGCTGATTTCAACCCTGTCCCTGCCACCGCTGAAATTTTTAAGGCACGAGCTGAAAAGGACAAAAAAGAAAAAGGCAATTAAGCTTAAAAGTAAAAAGTTCTTTACAAGGTTTCGCATTAGAATAATTTTGCAGAACAAGTCAACATACTTTATGATGTTTGTAGGTGTTTTCCTTGCAAGTGTACTTCTGGTGTTTGGACTTATGATGACACCCCTCCTTAACAATTTTAAGGAGGAAATTACACAGTCCAAAATTGCAAACTACCAGTATATTTTAAAAACTCCTGTTGAGACAACTGACAAAAATGCCGAGAAATACTGTGTCCGTTCCTTGGAAAATGAAAAGGGAGAGGAAATAACTGTGTA
>JBJEOU010000004.1:0-18585 GCA_051880875.1 Ruminococcus sp.
AGACTTCACTTTGTCCTTGACAGCGTTGACGGCGAAGCAGGAATTTTATTTTAATTTTATTTAGGAGGAAAATTTATGAGCAAATACGAAAATATTTCACTTGAAAAGGGTATGTACGGTGTGAGAGGCAAAACCTTTACACAGGTGCTTGAGGAGCTTGACCCCTCAGCAAATTATCAGGGCACTGCCCTTGAAGGCCTTGACGCTTTTTCAAGACAGCTAAAGCGTTTCGACATCAAGGTGTCAGGCAGCGGTTCTGATACTGTGGATAAGTTCTTTTCCACAAGCTCCTCAGCCGCACTTTTCCCTGAATACATAAGCAGAGCTGTAAAGCAGGGTATGGAGAGAGCAGATGTGCTTTCTGATATTGTGGCTACAACCACAATGATTGAGGGTATGGACTACCGTTCCATCACCTCAACACCAACAGAGGACGACAAGTCACTTAAGGTTGTTATGGAGGGTGCAACTATCCCACAGACGACTGTTAAGACACAGGAAAACCTTGTCCGACTTAACAAGCGTGGCAGAATGCTTGTGTCCTCATACGAGGCAATCAGATTTCAGCGTCTTGACCTGTTCACAGTAACACTCAGACAGATTGGCGCATATATTGCAAGAGCTCAGCTTATGGACGCTATCGATGTCATTGTAAACGGTGACGGCAACAGTAACCCTGCTCCTGAGATTGCTGTTTCAACAACAGGCTCAATCAAGTATGAGGACCTTGTTTCCCTTTGGACAAAAATGGCTCCATATGAGCTTAACACAATCATTGCCCCTACTGCTCCGATGCAAAAGCTCCTTATGCTGGACGAAATGAAGGATTCTTCAGCAGGTCTTAACTTCCAGGGAACAGGCAAGCTGATTACACCAATGGGTGCCAATGTAATTCACACACCTGAAATTCAGGGCGAATATATCATCGGTCTTGACAAGAACTGCGCCCTTGAAATGGTTAAGGCCGGGGATGTACAGACAGAGTACGACAAGCTGATTGACCGCCAGCTTGAAAGAGCGTCAATTACATCTATTGCAGGCTTTGCAAAGATTTACAACGACGCCGGCAAGATTCTCACTTACGCATAAGAGGTGATTTTTTGAGGATAGAAAGGGTTGCAGAAAGGTTTTCTCTCCTTTCGGGAATTGAGGGGGAGGAGCTTTCAAAATGGACTCCCTTGATTAAGGATTCCGTAGCGTATGTTTCTGCCTTGATAAAGCCGGGGGTTAAGGAATCAGAGCACCTTGAACGCCTTGAATCCGCCTCGGCAACCTACGCATACTACAAGTGGATTCTGTGCAGTGAAGAAAAGGATTCAAGCTCCTTTAAGGCAGGGGATTTATCTGTGTCCCAAAGCCACAGCGGAGCAACTTCCCAGCTGGCTTATCAGCTTTGGAAACAGAGCCTGAATGAAATTGCAGACATTACGGTGACTAATAATTTTTTCTTTAAAGGGGTGGGGGTATGAACATAACCACCTCGGTGATGGATTCAATCCGTTCCTACGGAAGCGACATCACTATTTTAGGCAAGGATAAAATTACATCAACCACAGGATTTATACAACCAATCAGCTATCACAGCACAAATTACAACGACTACGACTGCACAGATATTTCAAGACGGGACAATATCCGTTACCTGATGATTGCACAGAAGGACGCTGATTTGTGCAGTGGCGACAATGTGGTTTTGTGTGATACAACCTACAATGTTATCAGAGTACAGGACTATGTTTACAGGAATAAGTGTCTGTACAGATGGGCAATACTAAGGCTATATTACCCTTTACAGGAGGATGATTTTGATGACGGTGCTCAGCAGTAAGGTAGAAGAGATAATCAAGGAGATAAAAACCGACCACAGCCTTGACGGAGTAAAATTTGTCAAGGCGTACAACGGACGGCTAAAGGAAGCTCCCTTGGGAGAAATACTGGTAACTGTGGGCACAGGTGTTGAAACTGTAGGCTCCTTTGCAGGAGGATACCTGGGAAACGGAAGTAAAGGAGAAAGAATCAACTCCAAAATAAAAATGAATGTGTACTGTCCCTACCTTAAGGGTGGGGACGGTATCACCCACACGGTAAACACCCTTGTAGACAAAATCAATGCTGTTGACAGGGATAACCTTGTGTCGGACATAAGCGTTTCCGAAATAAAATTCAGCAAGGAGTACGACGCAGTTTACAGAACTGTTTCCTTTAACCTTGACTACTGCCAGAACGAGGAGGAGTAAATGACTGAACATACAGACAAAATAAAGGATGTTTTAATCACCATAAACGAAAGTGTTGTTGGAGGTTGTGTGGACTTTGACACAGAGGAAAGTCAAAGCAGTCAAAGCCTTTATGAATACTTAAGCTCAAATCCCTATGAGATTATCAAAGGGAAAACAAAGTACAAGGTACACCTTAAGCTTACGGGCAACAGGGATAATTATTCTGTAAAGGAAATATGCTTTAATTTTACCCAAAGGGGCTACACCGTTACATATTATGACTGCACATTGCTGTGGGACAGGAATTATACACAAAGCGGAGAGGTTTACCGTGAAATTAAGATAGAGGCAGGAGGTAGAAATGTCACTAAGTATCAGTGAGTATTTTGATTACGCAGACAGCCTTTCCGACAATACACAGACGTTGGAGGTGTCGGAGGCTGTTTGTCAGGATATGAGGAGATACAGCCGAAAAATTTACAGTGAAGGTGAGGTTTTGTCCTATGGAAATTTCTCCAATGAGGTATAAAAGCCATACATGGAGCTACAACTCCGAAAAGATAAAGATTCTCTCACAAAAAGAGGTTGTGGAGAGCATTGTACCTCTATCGGATAACATAACCGAAAGCCTTGGCAGAAATGCAAGGGTAGTTACCGGGGAGGGATGTATATACGGCGAGAACTGCTTTGAAGAATTTTACAGTATGTGGGATGTGTTCCGTGACAATACCCCCGGTGTGCTGTCAATACCTGAATTTGCAGTTATGAACGCCTGCTTTACTTCCCTTAGTATTGTAGGCGAAGCAACAGACAGCCTGATAAGGTACAGTTTTACCTTCACAGAGGTTATGGATACCGCAAGGGAAAAATCCCCCAAAACAGTACATACAGCCCTTGAAGGCGAAAGTCTGTGGGATATAGGCTATCAGTATAATATCTCTGTTGAAAAGCTGTTGGAGCTGAATACGGAGCTGAAACACCCCTTTGATGTGTCAGAGGGACAGGAGGTTTCAATATGATGAGGGTGAATATTTATGACAGCGAATATAAAGAAATTTGCAGTGTTGCCCCCTTGTCACTGACAATGCAGATGAGCCTTAAAATCCCAGCCGATGATGTAACAGTTATTGTTCCGTATAAGAAATATAAAGCAGGTGTAAGGCTTACAGTAACCCGAAATAACCAGGTGATTTTCAGGGGCATAGTTGACGAAGAACAGATTATCTTCAATTCAACAGGAAAGTTCATAAAATATGTGGCAAGGTCAATGGCAGGACTTCTCCTTGACAATCAGGCATATCCTATGGAGATTAACCGCCCCACACAGACCTTTCTGGGCAACTCCTACCTTGCTCCCTTTGGAATAGATTTTAATGAGGGTGAGGATGTATATGACGGGGCAATAAATATTGAGATGGGAATGACGGTGTATGAGGTACTGAATATTTACTGCAAAAATAAATTCGGAGTAATCCCCAGAACAGACTCAAAGGGTACGTTCCATTTCAGAGGGGGACAGACGGACAAAAATGTACTTTTCAGCAACAGCAGAGGGGTTAAGTATAATTCTTTAACAGAATATAAAAAGCCCTGTCAGCAGATTTCTTCTGTTCTTGTTATGCTTGACGGCGAAAGATATGACTATGAGTTTAAAAATACCGAGGCGGACGCCACAGGAGCGGTAAGGCTCAGGTATCTGGATGGCTCAAAGGACAGCAACACCCCTGCTGTTATGGCTGAGGATATGATAAACAGGTCAAACTGCAATTATCTCTCTGCAAAGCTCACCTGTCCCGGTTGCCTTGCAGACGCCATAGGTGGACAGGCAAAGGTGGATGATGAGGAAATGGAGGGGTACACCTTTATAATTACAGAACTGAAGTATGTGCTGAATTCCAAGGGTGAAAGTACAACCCTTGTATTGGAAAGGAAGATGTAAATGTGGATAACTAACTACATAGCCAAGGAGCGAAGCTCAAACCCTGTGACGGGGGAGATTACCGGGGGTTCCTCTGTTAAGGCAGATGTGTTTGCCTCGGGTGAATACAACAATATGAGGATGGCAGTTCCCTATGGGGTGATTTACAATCCTCCGGTGGGTGCAACAGGTGTTGTGCTCCCCACAGAAAGGGGCAATATGCTGATAGGAGTTTGTCCCGATGATGATATTGATTTAGATCCGGGCGAGGTTATGCTGTATAGCTCAGGCGGTGCAAGTATTGTGCTGAAAAACAACGGCAAGGTCCTTATTAACGGTAAGGAGGTATAGTTTGGCGGATATAGAGCTTGAAAATGGAGGGATAGTGTTTACACCCTCAAAGAGAAATGAAGAAAAGCTGTATGGCGCACAGGCTGTGTTACAGCGAATCAAAATTGCACTTTCAGTGAGAAAGGGAGATTTTCCCTACTGCAAAAATATGGGAGTCACCATACCCCACAGGGAATACAGTTCACAAAAGGATATAGCCACCCTTGAAATGTATATCAACGAGGCTATATACCCGGTGTGGGGATGCAGAGCCAAGGTGCTGAGCTTTGATGAAGAAAATATGACAGCGAACATAAGGATTTATTTTTGTGATGATTTCTATGAAACGGAGGTGAAGCTGTGTGGTAAGCTATGATGAAATCTTAAGCCGTATGGAAACAACATATGAAGAAAAAACAAGTGTAATCCCCGACGAAAATTCCGACACAGGAATAAGATTAAGGGTGCTTGCAGGGGAAATATTCAATATAGGCACAGAGCTTGAGTGGTTCAAGCGCCAGATGTTCCCCAGCACCGCAACAGGGAATTACCTCGACTATCACGCAAAGGAAAGGGGACTTTCAAGGAGAGGCTCAAACTGTGCCAGCGGGTATGTGTATTTTACATTAGAATATGCCATAGACACGGATGTAACAATCCCCTCAGGTACAAAACTGACCACGTTGGGTAAAAATCCCCTGCGATTTGTCACCACAGGAACTGGGGTAATAAAATCAGGCACAACCTATACCAAGGTGCATACTGTGGCTGAAAAGGGCGGAAAGGAGTACAATGTTCCTGCAAATGCAATTTGTGCGGCAATAACCACCATTAAAAATATCAATGTAATAAAAAATCTGGAGCCCATGACAGGAGGCACCGATGATGAGAGTGACGAGGAACTGAGGGAAAGGCTGTTGTATCTGTACCGAAACCACAACAACGGTACAAATATTGCCTACTACAAGTCCCTTGCCGAAAGTGTTGAGGGAGTACATTCCGCAGGTGTTGTGCCCAGAAACCGTGGAGTAGGCACAGTTGATATCTTTATTGCAAAGGACGCATCCACTGCCGACAGCGCCCTTATTTCTAAGGTGCAAAGCATTGTCAGCACGCAAAGAGAGGTAAATGTTGACGCAACTGTTCTTTCTGCATCAACCGCCTATGTAAATGTGGGTGTGGCTATCGAGGTTGAACAGGGCTACGACAGCGACGAGGTAAAGAGTAATTGCGATGCTGTGGTAAGGGAATATGTAGCCTCCCTTGGAGTTGGCAAGTCCTGCTTTATGTCGAGAGTGGGGGAGAAGATTCAGAATGTTGAGGGTGTGCTGAGGTATCAGTTTGACCCTGACATCAGCTTTGATGTTGTGGTGGACAACAAGGCATTTCCAATAGTCAGGGAAGTAATTATTACGGAGGACATATAATGACAATCTACGACAGAATGATGAGTCTGTTGTCCGCTTTCAGGGTTTATGACGAAGGTAACACCTTCCTTCAAGGGGAGATTGGTGCTTATGAAGAGGGTCTAAATATTGCCCTTGATTTGCTCCATAATATTGAACAGGAGTGCTTTGTGGCAACAGCCACAGACTACGGACTGTACATAAAGGAGCATTACTTTGACTTTGTGCCAAGGGATGTTACCCTTGAAAAAAGAAGAAGTATGCTGATGAGCATACTTTCTGTTGATGAAAATGATTTTACCGTTGCAGGTATGAGAAAGTTCCTGAATCAGTACCCTATGGACTACACAATCACAGAAAGTCCCCACGACAACACCATTACCATAACACTTACAAGCAACGACTGGATTTCGGAAAACCTTAGCCTTGTAAAAAGCGGAATCAACAAATTTTTCCCCTCCCATATAGCGGTGAATGTTGTAACAGTCTGACATAACACAAATTTTGAATTGATGAAAATTCAGATAAATCCAGTAGCAGTGATGTTAAAACTATCATAGGATAAATCAGGGTAAAACAAAAAAGCCACCGAAAACCCAAAAGGAATTCGGTGGCAATTTTTTGACTGTTAAGCCTTGGCTGAATTTTTCAATGCCCTTGTCAGCCATACCTCGGCAATATCCATTGCAAGGTACAGACCGTTCTTTTCGCTTGTCTTAACAAGCTGTTTTCTTGGTGAAAGGTCGGGGTCAGTTGCAAGGAGCTGAATTGCAACCTTGTCGGCAACCTCCAGTCCGTTCACCTCTTTTGTGGACTTAATTACAAGATGAATCACAAACGGTTCATCCATACTTCCATAGTAAAGCTCTTTTCCGCATCTTACAAGTGGCTTTCCCTTGTAAGTCATAAATTCTTTTTTCTCTGCCATAGATAGTAAACCTTCTTTCATAAAAAGACGCAAGTGTACCACACACTTGCGAATCTAAAAAATAAATGAATTAAATGTTCAGGTAAGACTTCACAAGTGCTTCCAAAAGCTCATCTCTGTCAATGGAGCTAATGATGTTGCGGGCATTGTTGTATGTTGTGATATATGTGGGGTCTTCGGAAAGAATGTATCCTACAATCTGATTAATAGGATTGTAGCCTTTCTGTTTGAGAGCATCATATACCTTAATCATAGCGTTCTTGATTTCCTGATCCCTGTCGCCGTTAAGAGAAAAGATCATAGTTTTATCAAGCATGGAAACACCTCCAATGTGGTTTTTACAATATATAGGATATCCATATCCTTATAATATCATAATATTAACATAATAATAGGGGTTATGTCAACTTTTCTTTGAATATTTTGTACAAATAAACTTAAGAAAACACCGAATTAAGGAAAATAAAGCTGTTTGAGGCTACCACAATATGTAGTAGCCTCATAAAAATTATCCTCTTAAATTAACTCCTATGCCCTTGAGGTTTTCGATTATTTTGTCCATAACCTCCTGAACCTCTGCCGATGAAAGGGTCCTTTCGTTGGAGGAAAATTCAAATCTTACAGTCATACTGTGGATTTCCTCTGTGTCGTAAGTGTCCACAATCTTTGTGTTCTTAAGAATTTCCTTGCCAAGACCCTTCCAGCATTCCTTTAGGTCAGAGAAGAATACCCCGTCCTTAAGCTCCAGGCTCAGGTCATATGTCATTGGCGGGAACTTTGACGGCTCATTGTAAAGGATACTTGCATTTGAAACCGAGGCAAACTTTTCTATGTCAAGCTCTGCAAAGACGATGTTTGCTTTCTTGTCAATTTTCTTTCCTACAGATGGGTGAACAATTCCCATAATGCCTAATTCTTCACCGTCAAGGATAACCTTGTTAAGGTTTACAGGGTGCTCATAAGGGTGAGTAGGAGCAGTAACCTCAAAGGAAAGCTCCCTGTGTTTTAGGTCGTCTGTAACTGTTGCAAGAATGTCACGGAGATATGTGTACAGCTCCTTGATGTCCTTTGTTTTGTTGAAAAGTGTAATTGCCAGGTTCTTCTTTTCAACGCACTTATTGTCGCTGTCAACACCCTCAACAACTCTGCCTATTTCAAAGATACCGAAGTCAGGGGAGTAGCCTGTGTTTGATTTAACCTGACAAAGCTGTGTGGGAATGATTGATTTTCTGATTGTTTCAATATTCGGGTTTGTGGCATTTGCAAGCTTAATATTTTCCTCAACAGGAATACCAAGTGCCTTTTGCTCGTCGTTATATGCCCACACATAGGAGTGAACCTCGTGGAGGTTATATTTCTTTACAAGAATATCCTTGATTTTCTCCTCGTCACTCTTCACCTTATCCATTCTTACAGGATAAAGTGGGGAACGGGTTGTGTTGATTTCAAAGTTGTCGTAACCGTAAATTCTTGTGATTTCTTCAATTATGTCAGCCTTGATTGTAACATCCTTTGTGGCTCTCCAGGACGGAACAGTAACAGAGAAATTGTCATTTTCAAGATTTACACCAAAGCCCAGTGAGGTAAGAGTCTTAACAATTGTGTCATTGTCAATCTCAATTCCTGTGTATCTGTCAACAAAGCTTTTGTCAAAGTCAAGAGTAACCTTGTCGTAATGGTAAGCGTATTCGTCAGTAAGTGAAGAAACAACCTTGATGTCGCTGTCATAGGTTTTCAGCAGTTTTACAAATCTGCCGATTGCTGTGACGGTCATTTCAGGGTCAAGTGACTTTTCATATCTCATAGATGCGTCTGTTCTGTGGGAAAGTCTTACTGTGGACTTACGGATTGAAACAGGGTCAAAGGTTGCGGATTCAAGGGTGAGTGTTGTTGTGTCCTCAACAATTTCTGAGTCCAGACCGCCCATAATACCTGCTATTGCAACAGGTGTGTTGTCGTTGCAAATCATCAGAGTATTTTCGTCAATATTTCTCTCCACACCGTCAAGTGTCTGGAAAGTGAACGGAGTGTCGAATCTCTTAATTCTGATTTTTTCAACCTTTCGTGAGTCAAAAGCGTGCATTGGCTGACCAATTTCAAGCATAAGGTAGTTTGTAAGGTCGGCAAGGAAGTTAATGCTCCTCATACCGCAGTAGTAAAGCCTTATTCTCATATCAACAGGACTGATGTTCCTTTTGATATTCTCAACCTGCAAACAGGAGTACCTCTGGCAAAGAGGGTCCTCAATTTTCATATCAATCCTTGGTAGACTGTTGTATGCGTTAAGGTCGTCTGTGTCAACAGGGCGAAGCTCCCTGCCTGCAAGGGATGCAAATTCCCTTGCAATTCCGTAGTGACCCCAAAGGTCGGGACGGTTTGTAAGGGACTTGTTGTCAACCTCAAAGATAATGTCGTCAACAGCATAAGCATCTTTGATGTCTGTGCCGTTTGGAAGGTCGTCGGTGATTTCCATAATGCCGGAGTTGTCGTCGCTTATGCCGATTTCAGCCTCGGAACAGCACATTCCGTTTGACATAAACCCTGCCAGAGGTCTTGGTGCAATGGTGATTTCGCCGATTTTTGCCCCAACCTTTGCAAAGGCTGTTTTCATACCAACACGAACATTAGGAGCACCGCATACAACATCGGTAAGCTCCTTTTCACCTGCGTCAACCTTTAAAAGATGTAGCTTTTTGGAGTCAGGGTGATTTTCCACCGACTTGATTTCGGCAACAACCACACCGCTTAAGTCAGAGCCTTTAAAGAAAATTTCGTTTTCTACCTCTGCTGTTGAGAGGGAAAAACGGTGAATAAGCTCAACCTTGTCAAGACCGCTAAGGTCAACAAAATCTTCAATCCAGTTCATTGATAAAAACATATATATTACCCCCTCTTACTTGTCGTCGGTAAACTGTGCCAAAGCCTTAAGGTTACCGCTGTTTAAATCTCTTATATCTTTAATTCCGTACTTCATCATAGCAAGTCTTGTAAGACCAAGACCGAAGGCAAAGCCTGTGTATTTTTCAGGGTCGATTCCGCCCTCTTTAAGCACCTCCGGATGAATCATTCCGCAAGGGCAAAGTTCAAGCCAACCGCTGTGCTTACAGGATGCACATCCCTCACCGCCACAGATAAGACAGCTTATGTCAAGCTCAAAGCCCGGTTCAACAAATGGGAAAAATCCGGGACGGAGTCTTACCTTGATGTCCTTCTGGAAAACCTCTGAAAGCATAGTTTTCATAAAGTAGATAAGGTTTGAGATACTGATGTCCTTGTCCACCATAACACCCTCCATCTGGAAGAAGGTGTTTTCGTGACAGGCGTCAGTTGCCTCGTTTCTAAAGCATCTTCCGGGGAAGATAGCCTTGATTGGAACATCATTTTCAATTAGGTTTTTGCCGTACTTCTTAAGGATAGCGTTCTGAGCCGCAGATGTCTGTGACTTTAAAAGCTGTCCGTTTTCAAGGTAGTAGGTGTCCTGCATATCCCTTGCAGGGTGATGCTTTGGAATGTTAAGGGATTCAAAGCACTCGTAGTCGGTTACAACCTCGGAATAATCCTCAACGGTAAATCCCATTGAACGGAAAATATCCTCACATTGTCTTTGAACAAGGGTTATAGGGTGGTATGAACCCCTTGACAAGTCGGCAGGTGTTGTAATGTCTATCTTCGGCATAGAGTTAATTTCAGCCTGAATTTCCTTTTCTCTAAGTTCTTCTGTTTTTTCTTCAATAGCCTTGGCAACAGCACCCTTAAGCTGATTTACCTTTTGACCAAACTCCTTCTTTTCTTCGTGAGAAAGCTCCTTCATACCCTTCAAAACACCTGTTACACTGCCCTTTTTTCCAAGGTAGGCAACCCTTATCTTGTCAAGGTCAGCAAGGCTTTCGATTTTTTCAAGCTCATTTTTAAGTTCTTCTTTAAGTCTTGTAATTTTTTCGTCCATTTTTACCTCCATAAAAAATAAAAGCCCCAGAGAAAACTCTGGGACGAATAATATCCGTGGTACCACCCAATTTTTTGCGTGTAGCAAACACTCTGTGTCATATAACGGTGACCACCGTCAGCACCTACTTATACTAATGTTTCAGCACTGCCACTCAAAAGGGAACTTCATCAGACAAGACGGTTTTTTGCTTTCAGCCGGGGCAAAAATCTCTTTTAAGGTCAACAGTCAGACTACTTCCTTTATCACTGTGTTATCTATCCTCAACATTTTATCATTTATGCTTATAAAATGCAAGTGGTTTCTATAAATATAGGGTGTTTAATTTGTTTAAGGTGGAGTTTGTCGGTTGTAATTTTTCCTTTGATGTGTTATTATAAACTTAAAAGGAGAGATGAAAATGGACGGATTTTGCGAACAGGTAGTAAAGAAGAAAAGAACAGCTAAGGATAATATCCTGGCGGTGGTGTATATACTGCTCACTATCGGACTTCCGGCTCTTTGCATAGGACTTGCCTATGTGATTGTTGCATACTTTATATATATAGGTCTTTTTATTCTGATTGCTATGGTACCCCTGAGCATCTGGCTTATCTCCAACCAGAAGGTTGAGTTTGAGTATCAGGTTATTGACGACTATCTTTTAATTGATAAGATTGTAGCAAAAAGAAAGAGAAAGAAAATCATTCGTGTAAAGCTGAGCGAGATTAAGGATATTGTAAAGTTCAGCGAAAAATATCAGGGCGAAAAGATTAATAAGTACTTTATCTGTATTGACGAGGTAAACAATCCCGACGCTTACGCCTTTGTGTTTTACAACGAAGCAAGGGGCAACTGTGCCGCAGTAATGCTCCCTGATGAGAAAATCCTGAAGGGAATGCGACCAAGACTTCTTCCTGAAATGCAGTTAAAGGTTGTGAAGATGCTTAGGGAAAGGGAATCAAAATAACATAACTCTGTATTACATAAGATAAAAATTTTGGAGCAGACTATGACTGAACTGAATTTTGAATTTCTCAGAAAAACTATTAAACCACGCCCATACAATGCCCACAAGGGGAGTATGGGTGCTTTGCTTTCAATCTGCGGTAGCTACGGAATGGCAGGTGCACAAATAATGTCTGCCCGTTCTGCTTTGAGGAGCGGTCTGGGTATGCTGAGGCTGTTGACGGTGGACAGTGTTTATCAAGTAGTTGCGTCTGTTGTACACGAGGCTGTTTTTCTCCCTCAAAAGGCGAATGAAAAGGGAACTTTTTCAAGAGACAGTATTCCTGCAATAACAAAAAATATGAAAAATTCAAATGCAGTTTTAATCGGTTGCGGTCTTGGTGTAAACAGCGATACACAGGAGATTTTGGATTACCTTGTGCTTAACTCAGGTGTTCCTCTCCTTATAGATGCCGACGGAATAAACTGCCTTGCAAAGCATATACATTTATTAAAGGAAAAGGTATGTGATATTGTCCTTACTCCTCATCCCGGTGAAATGAGCAGACTTACAGGTCTGTCTGTTAAACAGATTACAAATTCTCCCCAAAGTGTTGCAGAGGATTTCAGCAGGGAGTACGGTGTTGTAACGGTGCTTAAGGGTGCCGATACAGTAATAACCGATGGCAAAAACACCTTCATCAGCCGTGCCGGTAATCCCGGAATGGCAACAGGGGGAAGCGGAGATGTCCTTGCCGGAGTGATAGGCTCACTTCTCTGTCAGGGGTATTCGCCTGTTGATGCCGCTGCCTGTGGAGTGTTTATCCACGGAACAGCCGGTGACTTTGCAAAAGAGGATTTAGGGGAAACATCAATGCTCCCAAGCGATGTGATTGACTATCTTCACAAGGTATTTAAGCAAGCAGAGGAATAAAAAATTCTTTCTATATATAATGTAAAATCATAAGGAATTTAAAACAAACATTTCTACGGACGGTGATGATTTGAAGAAAGGTTTGTTTTTTCTTTTTATTATATTATTTATTTTCACAGGGTGCAGTCAGGAGCTTACCGTACACAAAAGCTTTTCCGCCGGTGTGTACATCAGCAACGAAAATATAAATGTAAGGGGCAATTTTGTACGGAATGAAAACAGCGAACTGTCCTTGACTGTAACTTCTCCAAAGGGATTATCCGGGTATTCCTACAAGGTGAAAGATAGCAAAGTTACAATGGAATATATGGGTATAACGTCATCCTGTGATGTGAGCAGTCTGCCAAAGGAGGCTCCCATAAGAATTTTGTGGGAGGCATTAATGGAATTTGACAACAAAATCCAATTTTTAAAGCAGGATAAGGAGGGCTACTGCGTTAAAACCTCGGACTATGTTGTAAAGGTGGGCAAAGACGGATATATAACCTCTGTGGGCAACAGCGGTACTCACATTTCTTTTGTAAACCAAAAGAACCCTTAGCTTAATTAACCACAAAAGAATTTTTCCGTAATATGTAATGTCAAAGAATAAAACAAAATTATTCTGGCAAAAATAATTACAGAAAAATTCGGAGAGTGAAATATATGACAGTTAAGCGTGGAGATATATATTATGCAGACCTTAGCCCGGTTGTAGGAAGCGAGCAGGGAGGAGTTCGCCCTGTGTTGATTGTGCAAAATGATGTTGGCAACAAATATTCCCCCACTGTAATTGCGGCGGCAATAACCTCACAGCACCAAAAGGCAAAGTTGCCCACCCATATTGAGATTAACGGTGTCAAAAGCGGACTTGCCAAGGATTCTGTTGTTCTGCTGGAGCAAATCCGCACCATAGACAAACGCCGACTAAGGGAAAAGATGGGGGAGGTAGAGAACAACTCAATGCACCAGGTTGACGAGGCTCTTTCAATCTCCTTCGGTATTAAATAAAGGTAAATTCTTCAAAGGCTTTGTGTTTTGCCTTTGAGTAATGATAATCTCACCTAATAACAGAATGACTACATAACCCATAAAATCCGGTTTTTTAGTAGTTCTGTTTTCGATGTAAAAATTTTAATGTTTCTTTCTTGTAACAGGGGTTAATATTTTGTAACTAAAAAAATCAAAATATTATGTTTTACCCCTTGAAAACCACAATATATTGTGCTAATATATATGTACACTCAAAAAACGAGAAAGATTATTAATTTAGGATTATAAAAAATGGAGGTATAATTATGACAGTAACAGTAAATGGAAAGATGACTCAAGAAGAGGTTAACGCATATGTAGAGCAGATTAAGGAGAAAAACCCTGACAAGTATTTCAAGACTATCGAGCTTACAGTTGACGGTGAATATGTTGATGTAAACTACACATATGACGAGGTTCCTTTTGAGAGAATCAGAAGGATCACAGGCTATCTTGTTGGAACAGTAGACCGCTTTAACAATGCAAAGCGTGCCGAGGTTGAAGACAGAGTAAAGCACACACTTGCCTGCCAGAGCTGTTCAATGGAAGAAATCGCCTGAAAACAGCATAAACAAAGCACACTATAAATCAGATTACGCCTGAAATGTATATTTCTTCTTATTTGCCCCTTCCTTATAGGAAGGGGCACTTTTTATAGAAAATTTATTATTTTACAAAAATTTGGTTTACATTTCTGTATAATATGGTATAATCATGGTATATGAACAGGAGGTAAACTATGAAAATTATAAAAAAAGCACTTGCTGTTGCACTTTCTGCAACAATGGCAGTATCTGCCTTTGCTGTTGGCGGAATCAGTGCTTCGGCAACCGACAATTCAGTACAGAAAACAACCTCAGAAAGTCTTTTGGAAAGATATAAAAAGCAAGATAACCAGAATACAGATAAAAAGAATTATGTTGAGGGAGAGGCTGTTGTTATGCTGAAGGATACAGGCTTGGTATCCACAGGCGCCGGCCTTGAGGAGTCAATAGGGGTTTCCGGCGATATTCAGGTTGACAGCGTAAAAAATTTCAGCGACAAAAGGGACGGATTTTCCGTTGCAACTGTTTCATCACCCAAGCTTTCAACAGAACAGATGATTGACTCCCTTAACAAAAGCGACGATGTTCTTATGGCTGAGCCCAATTACATTTGCAGACCTTTGTCGATCACCAACGATACATACAGCGATTTTCAGTGGGGTCTTGACAACAAGGGTCAGAACGGCGGAAAGGAAAATGCCGATATTAACCCTCAGAATTTGTGGTCAAAGTCTGACGCTACTACAAAAGAAAATGTTGTGGCAGTTGTTGACACAGGTGTGGACTACACCCACGAGGAGCTTGTGGACAAGATGTGGGTGAACCCATATCAAAACAGTCTTAAGGGTGTTCACGGTCTTGATTTTTCCGGAGAAAACAGCGATTTAACTCCTATGGACACCGATGGTCACGGAACACATTGTGCCGGCGTTATAGCAGCACAGAACGACAACAATACAGGTATTGCCGGTGTATCAAGGAACACGAAAATTATGGCGCTAAAGATATTTGATTCCGACGGATACGGCGACCTTGAATCCTGTATTGCCGCCTACAACTATATTTACCGAGCAATGAGGCTGGGTGTTAATGTTGTGGCTATTAACAATTCCTGGGGAATAGAAGAAGATTCCAAGATTCTCACAGAGCTTATTGACAAGGTGGGTAAGCTTGGTGCTGTTTCTGTTTGCGCAGCAGGCAACAGCGGTACAGATTTTAGCAAAGAAACCAGCTACGAGGAAATGTATGCTATGCAGGAGGATTATTACGAGGACTACCTGTACAGCAAAGGCTCAAAATCCGCCAAGGACGCCCCACAGAATTACTATCTTAACTATCCTGCAATGTCCGACAGCGAGTATATTATCACCGTTGCCGCAACAAGCGAGGACGGAGAACTTTCTGATTATTCCGACTACGGTAAGGACACTGTTGATGTTGCCGCACCGGGAACAGACATTTTGTCCTCTGTAAGCTACAACAGCTTTTTGCCAAACGTTTATACCGACACCGACAGCAAATGCAGTGCCTACCTTACAAAGGATTTCAATGCCACAGTAGGCAAGCTACAAAGCGGTGACGGCGAAGTTACGGTTAAGGAAACATCAGGGGAATATTTTTCCGACACAACAGATGACAAAACCTCTCTCAGTGTTGATATTAATAATGTTTCAGAAGCGGAATACTATACTGTTGAAATTCCATACACCGCACAGCCCGGCGAGCAGAATCCATACTTCAGTATGATGCTGAAAATCAAAAACCTACCCAAAACTGACGAATTTCTGATGATGTTCGGAGTAATCAACCAGGTTATTATTTCAGATTTTCCTGCTGACAAGGAAGTAACAGAAAGCGATATAACTTCCCAATCTGCTTACTATTTAACTATGACAGGGGATGACTGGATTCACATTGAAGGAAAGCTGAATAATAAGGACGGCGGAGAAAGAAAGCTTGTCCTGACATTTGTAAACTACGGTGTGGGCGACTATTCACTGCTATTTGACAACATAGGTATTTCAAAGGGTACAGCAAAGGAGGAGAACTCCTTTGGCAAGTACGACTATTACAGCGGAACTTCTATGTCTGCTCCTTTGGTAACGGGAGCAATTGCCCTTTTGATGGAAAAGGACAGCACCTTAACATCTCAGAAGGCTATGGACAAAATCAGACATTCCCTCACACAGACTGACGACTTATCAGACAAGACAATCTACGGAGGCTATGTTGACCTTGCCAAGCTGGATTGTCCTGTTCCTCACATTGATGATGTAAAAATGGTCAGCAATAAGCCCACAATCAGCGGAAGTCAGCTCAACAATTCCACAGTCTATGTTGATGGAAAAGCTGTTTCCTCAACCTACAACACAAAAACAGGTACAATTACAATTAACGACAACAGTCTAATCAACAAAACTACTGTTGTAACTGTTAAAAATGACTGGGGAAAATCCAGTCAGAAGGCTGTGCTTGTCAAGGGAACAGCCTACACCGAAATGGGCATATCCTATAGTGGTTTTGATAGCTTTTCTAACAATGTTTCCGACGGAAAAAATATTTATATTTTGTATGAGGACGGAACAGTAACCAGATACACACCAACCAGTAAAAACATCCTGAGCAGTTCCAAATCCTACGACACCAGAAAGAATTTAAAAGAACACTTCAAAAACTACATCAACGGTTCTCCGTACAAGATTGATGCATATTCCCCTGTCTATTCTGGAGGATATATTTACTTTGTAGTTGACTGCAACCTTACAACGGCCGGTGAGGATTACGGTTACGGAGCTGTCTATGCGTCACAGTCAGCACTTGTAAAGATGAGTGTATCAAGCGGAAAAATGTCCTACACAGCTGTCAGCAGTTCTCTGCACCACCCAACAGTAGCGGTTTATAACGACACACCGTACCTTGTGGGAGGATACGACACAAGTGCCAAATCCCTGTCCAAGACTATGTACAAATATTCCTCAGGCAAGTGGTCAAAGGTTTGCACCTTGCCGTCTGGAAGAGCATACGGTGAGTGCGTACAGGTCGGCACAAAGCTGGTTTACACAATGGGTACAGACGGAACAGAGAATGTTCCTAAAAACCTTATTTACAACGGAAAGACCTGGACAGAGAGCAAAGCTCCCGCCCTGAAAACCTTTACTTCAAAAGAGGTAGAAGTTGCAGACCAGAAGTTTACCTGCTATGAATGTGGTGTTGACCTTATTTCCGGCGGTTTGCTTTACACAGGAATACTCTTTGAGGGCTTGGGTGATACCGTTAAGTACACCGTAAGCACCGATTCCTTTGCAAGTCTTAACAAGGCATTCCACACCGATTCAATCAACCATATCAAGGGTGTTGTTGTAAACAACAAATACTATGGTACCTTCTATGATGTACGCTTAGTTTCGGATTCCGATTATCCTGAGGATGATGATTATGACGATTACGACTTCTTAGATGACTTCTTCGATTTTGACGATTGGGACGAAGACGAGGAAGAGGATGCCCCTATGAAGATGGTAACTCCGGTAAATGCCACCTTCGGTGTTTCTTCCGGAATGTACACAATCAAGGCAAATGCCGCCCACGGCAGTGTTTCAGGTACAGGACTGTATGTACCCGGCTCAAAGGTTACCCTTACAGCAACTGCCAAAAAGGGTTATAAGGTTAAGTCCATTTATGTAAACGGCAAAACCTACAACACAAACAAAGTCACCTTTACCGCCACCAAGAGTTTGACAGTTAAGGTTAACTATACAACCCTTGTAAAAAAGATAAAACTGAATAAGACTTCTAAAACACTTAAAAAAGGCGATAAATTCACACTAAAGGCAACAGTCACACCAACCACAGCAAGCAACAAGTCTGTAACATGGTCAACCTCTAAAAAGAAGATTGCCACCGTCAACAGCAAGGGTGTGGTAACAGCCAAGAAGAAGGGAAGCTGTGTAATTAAAGCAACAGCAAAGGACGGCTCCAAGGTATCCGCATCCTGTAAGATAAAAGTAGTTAAGAAGTAGTAAAGAATCCAAAGGCTCTCTATATGGGAGCCTTTGATTTTTTGGGTTATAGAAAATTGGTATAAGCAGATTAATACTACATCAAAAAACATTTATCATATACGAATAAAAAATTTTCGCAATCATAATATGTTACAGATAAAATATAATTTTATCAACCGAATTCATTGACATTCAAGCAGTAATGTAGTAGAATACACAATGAGAATAATTCTTGATTTTTAAAATTCGTGATATTATCGTAAAATTGATATTATATTAATTAAGGTGTGTAAATTTTTGCACCGCAGTTTGTTTGCATATTAATAGAAAAGAGGTTAGTGTAGTGGAAAAAGAACCTTATGTAGCACCTACAATCAGTATTGATGACTTTGGTTCTTCAGATGTAATCACAGCGTCTGT
>JBJEOU010000004.1:18685-21296 GCA_051880875.1 Ruminococcus sp.
CACCTACAATCAGTATTGATGACTTTGGTTCTTCAGATGTAATCACAGCGTCTGTACCGGAAGAACCTACTAAATATAGTGAAAGAGATAATATTTACGTTGAGATTTATAGTCTGTTCGACCTATAAACTACAAAGTTAATAGATTAATCTAAATAGTTTGTTACTATATTTTTATCACAATGATTCAAGGCATATCAATTGATATGTCTTTTTCTTTGCCAAAATTTCCTGATTACTATTGTAAAATTCTTCTTTTTAAGATAAAATATATTCAGTAAATATTTTCATATAGAAATGAGGTTATACTATGAAAAAGCTTTGTGGAATTTTACTTTCTGCGTTATTGATTTTTTCTTTTTCAGCCTGTTCAGGCTCTGATAATAATTCTGATAAAGAAAATACAACAACTACAGTTGCAGAAACAAAGCCACAGACAGATGAACTCAGCTGGGTGGATTACAAGGAATACAACCTTGACCGGACTTCAAAGGTAAACAACATTATCCTGATGATAGGCGACGGTATGGGTGAGAATATCATCAAAGCGGCTGAGGTTGTCAAGGGCGACAAGCTGGTTATGTCCGGCCTTAAGAACAAGACATATGTCACAACATATTCCCAGTCCGTTACCGAGGGATATGAAGAGTTCACCGACAGCGCCGCCTCTGCAACAGCAATCAGTACAGGAACAAAAACCTACAACGGCTGTGTGGGCGTAGACAAGGACGGCAATAATCTTGAAACAATCTGCGAATATGCTCAGAAGTGCGGTATGAAAACAGGTCTTGTTGACCGCCACTATATCTGCCACGCCACACCTGCCGGAATGGTTGCTCACAACGATTTCAGAGGAAGCTACAAGGCTATCCTAAACGAAATGATTAGGTCGGAAGTTGATGTTATGCTTGGTGGAGGAAGCCAGTATTACACACCATCTGTGCAGGAAAATGCCGAGAGCCACAACTACACCTATGTAACCGACGAAAAGGGACTGCTTAGCCTTACAAACAAGGAGGAAAAGGTTTTAGGTCTTTTTGCCTATGACAATATGAAGGACCCTGAGCTTGAACCATCCCTTACAACACAAACATCAAAGGCACTTGAGCTGTTGGAGAATGACAACGGTTTCTTCCTGATGGTTGAGGGAAGTAACATTGATGTTTGCGAGGCTGAACTGGATATGGACGGCGCAATCAAGCAGGTTGAAGCCTTTGACCATACAGTTGATTATGTGATGAATTGGGCAGAGGAGCACCCGGGAACTTTGGTTATTGTTACAGCCGACCACGAAACAGGCGGTGTAACACTTCCGAAGAATCCAACACCTGAGGACATTAACAACGACTGCTTTACCTCCGGCGGTGACCACACAAACACAAATGTTCTCCTCTTTGCAGACGGCGCCCAGTCAGCAGGAATTTGCAAGGAAAAGCTAATCGACAACACCGACATTGCAAAATATATGCGTAAGGTTTTGGCTTATAAAAAGTAATTCCTTATAAGAAAAACAGTTTTTTGTCAATAGTTAGGATTATCTCGAAAATAGATAGTTTAATATGATATAATCTATTATATGAATCGGGATTTGGAAGGAGTTTTTTATGATGAGCAAAAGATTGAATATTTTATTTGTAATCTCAAGTATTGGATTGGCTGTTGCATCATTAATTTTCATTTTAATATCTATATTTAGTGATGTTGAGTCAGAATGGATATTGCCAGCTGGACTTTTTTGTTGTGTGTTGAGTAATTTATTCAACTTGATTCGTTCTACGCTAGCTAAAACCAAGTAGTCAACTTTCAGTTTGTAGTGCCAAATACAATTAAGTAAATATAAATACATAGCCAATCGTTTTATATTTTTTAGAAACGATTGGCTTTTTTCTCTTGCCCGTGGCAGGAGGATTTTTATATTATTTTCTTCATTAACCGATTGATAAATGTGGGTTTATCTGATATAATGGCATTCATTGTAAAAGAAGGATAAATAGGTGACAATTATGAGTGAAAGACCGATTTTAGATAAAAACTTAGACAGCAAAACATTCCGTGAATTTTATTACTTAAAAGAGGAATTAGTTGACTTTTGCCGAAAGAACGGTTTGCCTGTTTCCGGCGGAAAGATAGAATTAACGGAAAGAATTGCATATTTCCTTGATACAGGCAAGGTAAACTCTGCAAAGACATCGCAAAAGAAACCTAATGCTACAATCAATATTACAGAAAATTCAAAGATAGAGCCGAATTTCGTCTGCTCCGAAAAGCACAGGGCTTTTTTCAAGGAGCATATCGGAAATAGTTTTTCCTTTAATGTTGCCTTTCAAAAGTGGCTGAAAAATAATACAGGAAAGACCTACAGAGAGGCAATAACCGCTTACTACGAAATTCTGGAGAATAAGAAAAAGAGAAAAACAAGTATTGACAGGCAGTTTGAGTACAATACCTATATCCGTGACTTTTTTGAAGATAACAAGGGAAAATCCCTGGAGGACGCAATCAAATGCTGGAAATATAGAAAATCACAAAAGGGTCATAACCGCTACGAAAGGTCAGACCTTTCTGTATTAGAATGACATATAGCACAGAAAAAGGGGTTGTCACAAATCGAA
>JBJEOU010000005.1:0-4686 GCA_051880875.1 Ruminococcus sp.
TCCTTCAACAAAAGATGTTTCAGTCCGCAGTATCTTCCGTTTCGTCTGTTGCTCAATGTCATTTTGGCAACTATGTCTTTGTCACCCACAAGGATAAGTAGTTTCTTCGCCCTTGTAACCCCTGTGTACAGCAGATTGCGGTAGCATAACAGGGGAGGGGTGTTAAACAGGGGGATAATCACAGCGGTAAATTCGTTGCCCTGGCTTTTGTGTATTGTGGTGGCATAGCTAAGCTCAATATCCTGTGCAGAGTCAAAGTCGTAAATTGCAACTTTGTCGTCAAACCTGATTTTGATTCTCTGGTCTTTTTTCTGTATGTCCTCAATTATGCCGATGTCGCCGTTGAAAATTCCGGCACCCTGTTCTCCGTTGTCCCTTGTGTACAGAATGTCGTAGTTGTTCTTGTACTGCATCACCTTGTCACCAACACGGAGAACTTTTCTGCCGAACTTGACTTCCTTTTTATCCTCCGAATGAGGGTTAACGGCATTTTGGAGTTTTTCGTTTAATTCAGTCACCCCAAGGACACCCTTTTTACCGGGGCAGAGGATTTGTATGTCCTCCTTGGGGGAATAGTTGTAGCTTTTCACAAGCCGTCTTGCAAACAGGTCTGTCACAAGGTCAGCACCCTGTACCGCACTGCTTGCAGGGAGAAAGAAAAAGTCGCTGTCACGGTGGGAAATATCAGGAAGTTCCCCCTTTACAATCCTGTGGGCATTGGTGACAATCAGACTTTCCATTGACTGACGGAAAATCTCGTTAAGCTCCACATAGGGCAGAATGTCCGACTCAATAAGGCTTTCCAGCACATTACCGGGGCCGACTGAGGGCAGCTGGTTGCTGTCCCCCACAAGGATAAGCCTTGTGCCAAAGGGCAAAGCCTCCATAAGGCTGGCAAAGAGGAGGGAGTCCACCATAGAAACCTCGTCCACCACAAGTGCGTCGCATTTCAGCAGGTTCTTCTCATTCCTCTTAAAGACAGGCCTGTCCTCCTTGTCGTAGGCAACTTCAAGGAGTCTGTGGATTGTCTTAGCCTCTTTTCCTGTCAGCTCCTCCATCCTCTGGGATGCCCTGCCTGTGGGGGCTGTCAGGAGAACTTTCTGTCCGTTTAACTCCAGTATTTTGATTATGGCGTTGAGGGTGGTGGTTTTCCCTGTTCCGGGCCCACCTGTGAGAATGAGAAATCCTCTCTCCATTGCGGATTTTATAGCTTCCTTTTGCTTTTGGGCGTACCGGATGCCCTCCTCATTCTCTATCCTTTCAATAAGCTCATCTGTGTTCTGAAATTTTGATGCAGGAAAGCTTTGCATCAGCTTGATTCTGCCGGCGATAAAGCTCTCTGCCCTGTACATCTCCGGCAGAAAAATAAACTTTTTTTCGTCAAAAACCTCACGCATAAGTGAGGTGTCAAATATCATATCATTTAAAGAGGCTTGTACCAAATCCTGCTCCACACTTAAAAATCCGGCTGTGGTGTGCACCAGCTTTTCCTCAGGCAAACAGGTGTGGCCGTTCACCTTGTTATGGTTAAGGACATGGACAATTCCTGCCCTGATTCTGAACTCGTCGTCAACCTGTCTGCCCTGTTTCACAGCTATCATATCAGCTGTTTCAAATGTAACCCTTATTCCGCTGTCGCAAAGGGAATAGGGATTTTCCTTTATGTATTCAAGGCTTTTGCTACCGTAAACATTGTATATTTTTACAGCTGTGTTTGGGGTAATGCTGAATTCGCTAAGGTACAGCATAAGCTCCCTTACACCGATGTTTTCCTTTAGCTGTTTTGCAAAGTCCTCCGCCTTGGTGCTTGATATGCCCCGTAGCTTTGCCACACGCTCAGGCTCTTCTGTCATAACCTTAAGGGTGTTTTCGCCGAATGCCTTTACAAGTGTTGTGGCGGTGGTTACACCAATCCCTCTGATTGCCCCTGAGGAAAGATACTTTAAAATTCCGTGGGCGGAGGTGGGAATGGTCTGCTCAAAGGTTTCTGCCGAAAATTGCAACCCGTAGCTTGGGTGGCTTTTGTAGTGTCCAAAAAGCTTTGCCTCCATACCGCTTTCCAGAGATGGCATTATCCCTGTTGCGGTGATAAGCTCCCCCTTAACATCCATTTCAAGCACGGTGTAGCCGTTTTCCTGATTTCGGTAAATTATCTCTTCAACTGTGCCGGTAATCTGTAATAACTCATTATTTTCCATAGGATAATTATATCATTATTGCCCTGCTATTACAACAAATTAAGTATCTTTTCCCTGTCCTTTTTTTCTATGATTTCTATATAGCCGTAGCCGTATATCATTGTTTTTATGCTTTTAAGAGTGTCCTCATTTACACCCTCTGCAACAATGATAATTTTCTGTGGGCGGAGAGTGCCCATCCACTTTGCCTTTTCCATAGCACTCCTTATTATCATTTCGTAGTCGCTGTCTGAATTTATGGGAGTGATAAGCAGGGTTGAACATTCATTTTTCACCGACATCAAGTGATATATAAGGTAGCTTATAATTTCTATTATTCCTATAAGTGAAAGAAATATCATAATAAAGTAAAGCACAACCACAAAATCACCTCGGTATATTTTATTCGGAGATATAATTTTTGCGCTGAATATTTTACCCTGTGTTCACCAATAATAAAGAGGACACAGAGTAAAACATACGGTGTCAAATAATTTTGAGGTGATAAATATGGACAAGAGTCATAAGAACAGTGCAATCAGATGTACGGTTACTTCCTGCGAAAACCACAACGCAACAGAGGACTACTGTGCTTTGGACACAATTATGGTAGGCACACACGAGCCTAACCCAAGCCAGTGCCAGTGCGTTGACTGCGAAAGCTTTGTGGCAAAGGCAAAGTGCCACAACTGCTAAAACAGTAGGTCATTAGCATAAAAGGGCGGACAAGGGTGCTGTTTTGTTAGCAGAATTTCTGCTTTATAAGACAGCACACTTTATTGCCCTTTACATATAATGGTGGTATAAGACATAAAACAAAACAAATCAAAAGGTGCTTTCTATGAAAAGTTATGACAAGACTTTCGGGGTGCTTGGCGGTGATAAGCGGAGCTACTATCTTGCCAAAGCCCTGAAAAATGACGGCTACAAGGTGCGTCTGTGGGGCTTTGACAAGCTGGGAGCAACTGACTGCGAAATTGCCTCTGCCCTTGACAGCGACATATTAGTTCTCCCTGTTGTACCCTTTGGAGAGGGAGAAAATGTTGTTTCCCCGTATTCAGAAGAAAATCTGAATCTAAAGGAATATGAGGACAGCTTAAAGGATAAAATCATCTTCACAGGGTTAAAGGACAAATTCCTGTCCGTTTTCCCAAAGCTGGAAAACAAGGTTTCTTCCTACAGCGACAGGGAAGAGTTTGCTGTGAAGAATGCAGTCCCCACAGCTGAGGGCGCTGTTGAACAGGCGCTGAGCCACAGCGACATCACCATAAACGGTAGCAAAGTCCTTGTGTGCGGTTACGGAAGAATAGGCAAGGTGCTTTCGGAAATGCTCCGTGGAATGGGAGCGGATGTAACTGTGTCAGCCAGAAAGCAAAGCGACCTTGCATGGATAAAGCTGAACGGCTTTGCAGGGATTAAAACAGGGGATTTCAGCGAGATAAACACCTACAACTTTATCTTTAACACAATTCCATCCCTTATTCTTGATGAAGATGTAATCAAGGATTTAAGTAAGGACACCCTGATTATTGACCTTGCGTCATACCCCGGGGGAGTGGACTTTGACTGTGCCGAAAAGTATGGAATAAAGGCAATCCACGCCCTTTCCTTGCCGGGGAAAATTGCACCAAAGTCTGCCGGAGAAATTATAGAAAGCACAATTCTTAATATACTCAAGGAGGATGACGGGTGAAAAAGCTTGCCGTCGGATATGCTCTGTCGGCTTCCTTTTGTACCTTTAGTAAATCCATAGCACAACTGAAAAACCTGGTGGATGAGGGGTACGACATTATACCCATAATGTCCACCAACGCCAGCACTAAAGATACCAGATTCGGAACAGCAGAGTCATTCATAGCGGAAGTGGAAAACATCACCAAAAAGAAAATTATCAGGACAATAGAAGACGCAGAACCCATAGGTCCAAAGAAAATTTGCGATGTGCTTGTGGTAGCCCCCTGCACAGGCAATACCTTGGGAAAAATTGCAAACGGTATCACCGACACACCTGTGACTATGGCGGTGAAGAGCCACCTGAGAATACAACGACCTGTTCTTTTAGCAATAGCCACCAACGACGGTCTGGGTGCCTCGGCGGTTAATATCGGAAAATTGCTCAACACAAAAAATGTATATTTTGTTCCAATGTCACAGGATGATTGCATCAAAAAGCCGAATTCTCTGGTAAGCGATTTTACCCTGATTCCACGGTGCGTATGCCTTGCCTACGAGAATAAGCAATATCAGCCTGTGTTCATATAGATTAAGTGCCTCTGTTATGGAGGCACTTTTGTTTATGTAAGAAGTAATAGTGAAGAGTGATGAAGTGGGGAGTTTTGGTTACAGACAGCCTCCACCAGACGGGGGAGGTGGCACGGCTTTAGCCGTGACGGAAGGAGGGAAAAAGTGTTCTCCTTATCTCTCTTTGTCTTTAGATGATATTTTCCTCTCAGCCAGCCTCCCTCAGACGAGGGAGGGGGACCGCTTGCGGTGGAAGGAGGGAAAAAGT
>JBJEOU010000006.1:0-4670 GCA_051880875.1 Ruminococcus sp.
GTGTACTTTATCTTTTCCTTTGAGCCTGCCATCATAGTAAATTTCTTTTTGTTGATAGTAAGCTTTTCTGTCAGTACATTATCAACGGTAAACTCACAGACATCACTTACACCGTTGCTGGTAAAAGCCTTGACGCTTGCTTTTCCCTCGCCCACAGCGGTAACAAGTCCCGACTTTACTGTCACAACCGAGGTGTCGGAGCTTTCCCAATATACCATAGGCTCCGCCGATTCCTTTGGAGAAACCGTTGCCGAAAGGTCGTATGTATCCTTTAATTGTAGTTTTACTTCGTGGTCGGAGAGATGCACATTCTCAACATCTACCTTTCCGCAACCGAAAAGTAACATACTAAATATAATAAAAGATAATGACAATGATATTATTCTTCTCATTTTATCACTCCTACAGAGATTTTACTCCATTTGTATAACATTTGCAACATTTTATTTATGGCAGATTTTGTTTTGCAGTCACAAAATTATATTTTCTCATAAATTTTTTAATAAAATTTGTCCTATATTTGGAATTTCCTTTGTTGTATATAGTGAAAGGGTTAATTTTTGCAGTTGTAAAGGCAAAAATCAATATCAATACATAAAAACTATTCTTTAGGAGTGTGTCCAATGGAAAATAGTGTAAACAAAACCGAATAATCTTTTTATTTTGATTCCTATTTACATTATGAGGAGGCTATACTATGAAAAAACTATTATTAATTATATTAACAATTATAATGCTGTTAACCGTTTTTACAGTTATTCCAATTGCCAACGCAGAGGAATTCAGTTCAGAAACAACAGAAACAGTACAAACTGATGATACAGTAACTCCACCTGAGGAGAATACGGAGAAACCAAGTCGCTTTCATCAGTACGAGGATTACACCTATGAAATTGTAGGTGATTACGCAATTATCAGACAGTATAACGGTAATGATGCAAAGGTGGTTATTCCATCTGTAATTGACGGATACAGAGTCAAGGAAATCTGGAAGTTTGCTTTCAGCGGAAATAAAACCATAGAGGAAGCAAGAATACCTTACTGCGTTACCGACATCAGACAGGGTGCTTTTTCTAATTGCACAAATCTTAAAAAAGTGAATTTCGGTAAAAGCGTAAAGATGTTAGGTTCAAATTGCTTTTATAACTGTAAAAGCTTAACCAAGCTTAATCTTCCTATCAATTTAAAAAGCATAAGATGGGGTTTGATTTCAGGTACATCAATTAAAACCCTTTATTTAGGAAGAAAAATAGCATATGTTAACCCATATGCAATGGATACCAACACATTGGAGAAAATTGTTGTTAGTGAGGCAAACAAGCATTATTCCGATAAGGACGGAGTTCTTTACAACAAAAGAAAGACATCCCTTGTAACCTGCCCAAGGGCAATAAAGAAAACAGAACTGAAGATTCCTGATACTGTCAAGAAAATCAACATAAATGCCTTTTTAAAGAATAAGACTTTGAAGAAAATAACTTTGCCGAAATCTTTAAGCAAAATTGAAAGCTGGGCATTTTGTAATTGTAAAAGACTAAAGGAAATCACAATACCGTCCAAGGTTACACATATTGATTTTAGTGCTTTTTCCAGTTGTAAAAAGCTAAGCAAAATCAAATTTGAGTCAGATCGTCAGGTTTATGCGGATTATTCTGTTTTCTACGGTTGCACAAGCTTGAAGAGTGTGACAATGCCTAATTTTCATCCATATGAAGAAGTAAGTGGTTACTATTTTGAGGGTTGTACATCACTAAAGAGTGTTTCAATTCCGTCATATGTAAAAGAAATCCCCAAAAGGACATTTATGGACTGCCCAAAGCTCAAAAGCGTGACAATACCATCTACTGTTAAAAAGATAGGAAAGGAAGCGTTTGGGTATGTGCATTACGGTGAGAATTATAAAATCAAAAAGGTTAGTGGTTTTACAATCAAAGGTAAAAAAGGCTCTGCCGCCTACAAGTACGCCAAGAAAAACGGCTTTAAATTCGTTGCGATTTAGTAGTTTGATATAACCGAAAAGTATTAGGTAGGTCGTATTAAAGTAATCCCCAAATTCAAATTTAACACTTCATCAAAAAGGGCTGTGCGGTTGCACAGCCCAAACTTTTTGTGATTATGAATGATATGAAAATTAAATTTCATCAGGTAAAATGGAAATTTCTCCACTGCTTTCCGAGGTGCTTTCAATTTTTTGCACAGCGGAGAGCTTTCTCTGGATTTGCCTTGTGCGTACTCCCACCAACTTGTCAAGCTCGGCATTTGCCTGATTGATTCTCTGCTGGGTTTTGTCAAGGACAGCGCCAAAGGTGTCAAATTCGCTTTTCACCTCTCCAAGGATTTTCCAAACCTCTGCACTGCGCTTTTGTACAGCCAGGGTCTTAAATCCCATTTGAAGTGAGTTCAGCAGAGCCGCCATTGTGGACGGGCCGGCAACATTTACCCTGTAATCCCTTTGGAGTACCTCCACAAGACCTCGGTTTACAACCTCGCTGTAAAGTCCCTCAAAGGGCAGGAACATAATTGCAAATTCTGTGGTTTCGGGAGGGGAAATGTATTTGTCACGAATGTCCTTAGCTTCGCTTTTTATTGTGGCCACAAGAGCCTTTGCACACCTGTCAATCTGTTCCTTGTTGCCCTCCTCCATTGCGTTTACAAGGGCTTGATATGTATCGCCGGGGAACTTGCTGTCTATGGGCAGATACACAAAGCTGTCCTCGTCTGCCGGAAGTTTAATTGCAAATTCTACAACATTCTTACTGCCCTTTTTGGTGGCAATGTTTTCTTCATACTGTTCCGGTGCAAGGATTTCCTTCAAAATTGCGGAAAGCTGAATTTCTCCCAGAATGCCCCTTGTCTTAACATTAGAAAGCACCTTTTTAAGGTCGCCTACACCAACAGCAAGGTTCTGCATTTCGCCTAACCCCTTGTAAACCTGTTCAAGCCTTTGGTTAACAAGGTTAAAGGATTTGTTCAGCTTGTCGTCAAGGGTCTTTTGCAGTTTTTCGTCAACAGTTTCCCTCATTTTTTCAAGTCGGGCGTTGTTGTCCTCCTGAAGATAGGTCAACCGCTTTTCCACCACAGAACGGATATTCTCCAGCTTTTGCTCATTTTCAAGGGAAAATGTCTTTAGCCTTTGCTCCATCTGTTCCAGCTTTTCCTTTTGACCTATGGACATATTCTGCTGATTCTGATTTATCATATCAGCCATCATTTTTATGTTTTTGGATGTGCTTTCGTTAAGCTCCTGTCTTAACAGTAAAAATTCCTTTTCATAGTCATTTGAGTCATCTTTTTTGCTGTTCTTTACTACAATAATGCAGATGATAATTTGAATTATCACTACCGCTGATAAAGCTAATATCAACCACAAGTTATCCATATCTTCCTCCTGTTTATGCAAAATTACCTACTGTAATTTTAGCATATGAACAGGCAAAGTGCAACCGACTAAATAAAGGTGCTTATTACCTTTTTGTCGGAAATTTCGGGACTGTACAAAAATGTGTCCATATGTTTTCCCTTGTAGTAATATTCAGGTGGCTTTGGGTTGTAGTTGTACTTAAAGGTATCTATAATAATCAATTTGATTTTCATTCTTTCGGGGATAATGTTCTTAATGAAAACCGATGCCTGTTCACCCACCTTTATGCCCTCTTTGCTTTCAGCCAAGCCGGCAAGGTTGGGAGCAAGCTCTACAAAAGCACCGTAGCTTTCAACGCTCCTGATGATACCTGCAACAGTTTCTCCCGGGGTGAATTTTCTTGCATTTTCCTCCCAAGTGCCCAGGAGTTCCTTGTGAGAAAGACTGATTCTTCCGTCAATAATGGACTTTACAACAGCTTTAATGTCCATTCCAACAGTAAATCTTTCCCGTGGGTGCTCAATTCGTGAAACAGAAATTGCATCAATAGGAATAAGCGCCGCTATGCCACAGCCAATGTCCACAAATGCACCGAAATTTTCAAGATGGGTCACCTTTGCGTCAATAATGTCACCGGTGTTAAGCCTGCTGATGTATTCCCTTTGACACCTTAGTTGTGCTTCTTCTCTTGAAAGAAGTGCAACATTGTTGCCCTCTTTGTCCTTGGTAAAGCCCTTTACCACAAAGCAGACAGGCCTGTTTACTCTGGAAATTACTGCAATGTCACGCACCTTGCCCTCTCTTATGCCGATAGCACCGTCCTCCCTTTTGATGATGCCCTTCATAAACCCAAGGTCAACAATCAGGTTGTGGTTCTGGTCGCAAACCGTAGCCCTTGCCTCCAGTATTTTGTGGTCACGCATTGCCTCGCTAAGGGATTTAAGGCAGGAAATTGACTCAAGATTTTCGTATGTATCTATTCTGCGTCCTTCAGGTAGATAATCTGTCATTTTGCTTCCTCCGATTATTTCGTTACACATATAATTATGTTTTGGGAGGATAACTTATGACTTGCAGTCTTGTATTTAATGATAAATAAAAAGGGGAATATAGGGGGGACAAGGAACGGGGAAGGAAAGGGAAAGAAAAGAAGTGCTTTTATCCGCCAAAATTTTTTGAAAAAATCTTATAAAAGGTGTTGACATTTTGTTGGAAATACTGTATTATAGTGTTCGTCGCCGACCGAGGCGACAATGTGGGAGCATAGCTCAGCTGGGAGAGCATCTGCCTTACAAGCAGAGGGTCACAG
>JBJEOU010000007.1:0-2754 GCA_051880875.1 Ruminococcus sp.
ACTTGCCCTGTGCCTTAGCAAGAGCCTCAATGTCAGCTTCCTCTGTAGGAACGAATTCGTGAAGTGGAGGATCGAGGAAACGGATTGTAACTGGGTTGCCTTCAAGTGCTTCATAAAGAGCCTCAAAGTCACTCTGCTGATATGGCATAATCTTGTCGAGAGCTACTTCTCTCTCCTCAACTGTATCTGCACAGATCATTTCTCTGAATGCAGCAATTCTTGATTCTTCAAAGAACATATGCTCTGTACGGCAAAGACCAATACCCTCTGCGCCAAGCTCTCTTGCTCTCTTAGCGTCCTCTGGTGTATCAGCGTTTGTTCTTACCTTAAGAGTTCTGTACTTATCAGCCCAAGCCATGATTCTGCCGAATTCGCCTTCAACAGAAGCAGGAACTGTTGGGATAATACCGTCGTAAATGTTACCTGTTGAACCGTCAAGTGAAATTGGGTCGCCTTCGTGGAATTCCTTGCCTGCAAGTGTGAATACCTTGTTGTCCTCGTCCATCTTGATTTCGGAGCAACCGGATACACAGCAAGTACCCATACCACGAGCAACAACAGCTGCGTGAGATGTCATACCGCCACGAACTGTGAGGATACCCTCAGCACTCTTCATACCTGTAATATCTTCTGGGGAAGTTTCAAGTCTTACAAGAACAACCTTTTCGCCCTTAGCAGCCCACTCAACAGCGTCGTCAGCTGTGAATACTACCTTACCGCAAGCAGCACCCGGAGAAGCAGGAAGAGCCTTTCCGATTGGAGATGCAGCCTTAAGAGCAGCAGCGTCAAACTGTGGGTGAAGAAGTGTGTCAAGGTTTCTTGGGTCGATCATTGCAACTGCTTCTTCCTCAGTGATCATATTTTCGTCAACTAAGTCACAAGCAATCTTAAGAGCAGCCTTAGCTGTTCTCTTACCGTTTCTTGTCTGGAGCATATAGAGCTTCTTATCTTCGATAGTGAACTCCATATCCTGCATATCTCTGTAGTGGTTTTCAAGAGTTGCGCAGATGTCAACGAACTGGTTGTAAACCTCCGGCATAACTTCCTGAAGCTTTGCGATTGGAGATGGTGTACGAACACCGGCAACAACGTCTTCGCCCTGTGCGTTCATAAGGAACTCACCCATAAGGTGCTTTTCGCCTGTTGCAGGGTCTCTTGTAAATGCAACACCTGTACCTGATGTGTCGCCCATGTTACCGAATGCCATCATCTGAACGTTAACAGCTGTACCCCATGAATAAGGAATATCGTTATCTCTTCTGTAAACGTTTGCTCTTGGGTTGTCCCATGAACGGAAAACAGCCTCAATAGCGCCCATAAGCTGTTCCTTAGGATCAGTTGGGAAGTCAACGCCGATCTGCTTCTTGTATTCAGCCTTGAACTGCTCAGCAAGCTCAGCCAAATCTTCAGCTGTAAGCTCAACGTCCTGAGTAACGCCCTTCTTTTCCTTCATTTCGTCGATAAGAACCTCAAAGTACTTCTTACCAACTTCCATAACAACATCAGAATACATCTGAATGAATCTACGGTAGCAGTCCCAAGCCCAACGTGGGTTGCCGGACTTCTTTGACATAACTTCAACAACATCTTCGTTAAGACCAAGGTTGAGGATTGTGTCCATCATACCCGGCATAGATGCTCTTGCGCCGGAACGAACAGAAACGAGAAGTGGGTTTTCCTTGTCGCCGAACTTCTTGCCTGTGATTTCTTCCATCTTTGTGATGTATTCCATAATCTGTGCCTGGATATCATCATTGATCTTTCTGCCATCTTCATAGTACTGTGTACAAGCTTCTGTTGTGATTGTGAAGCCCTGTGGAACCGGAAGACCTAAGCCTGTCATTTCAGCCAGGTTAGCACCCTTACCACCGAGAAGATTACGCATGTCCTTGTTACCTTCTTTGAAAAGGTATACATACTTGTGACTCATAGTTTGAATCCTCCTGAAAAAGTATAATAGTTGACCGCTAAGTACAAGGAAACGCTGAATAAATCACTTTACACATCTTGTCCTCATATTTTCCGCCGGTATGCTCAAAAAATCCTCGCAATACATCAGTATTCCTGTGGTTTTTTGAACAAACCGACAAAAAATCTGACTGTACAATCTGTGCAAATGATTTAATCAGCGTTTCCATAAAATCGCAGTTTTACTTTGCAGACTTCCTTAGCCTAAAACCCATTATAGCAAAAAAAATAGAAAATAGCCACATTTTTTAGAAAATATTTCTTATAAAAAGTAGTGTTTTTTTCAATTGTATATTGTGTAATATGTTAAAATTATTTTTATTTTAAGATTTCCACTTGAAAATTTGAGGAATTGTGGGATAATGGATAGTGTCTTATTATGCGTCCAATGTAACATAAAATGCAAAAGAGGGGTGCATTTATGAATAATTGTGCTGTTATTTTGGCAGGCGGCGAAGGCAAAAGAATGAAGAGCGATCTTCCAAAGCCTTTGGTTCGTGTGCTTGACAAGCCTCTTCTTCAGTGGGTTATTGAATCTGTGAAGAGGGCAGGCGTTGACGACATATGCGTTGTCAAGGGCTACAAAAAGGAATGTATCGAGGATTTTGTAGCAACACTTCCCTATGAGGTGGAAACTGTCTATCAGAGTGAGCGCCTGGGAACAGGCCACGCTGTAATGATGGCAAAGGATTTCCTTTCAAGACACGACGGAAATGTTGTCATCCTTAACGGTGACGCTCCTTTTATGGACTTTGAAACTATTTCCAATGCTCTAAAGTTACACAC
>JBJEOU010000007.1:2854-4667 GCA_051880875.1 Ruminococcus sp.
AAGGAATATTATCTTCCCGACGCACTTGCAATTCTCCTTCAAAAGGGAGAAAAGGTAACTGCATACACAGCACAGAATTCCGATTCTGTACTGGGCGCCAACGACCCTCAGCAGCTTGAGGAGCTTAATGAGCTTGCAAGGCGCAAGGGGTATAATACAGACATTTAATTCAGATATAAATTTTTGTTGAAAATTTTTATATAATAAAAAAGGTAAGGGGATTAAAAAATGAATTTCAATGGTAAAGACATTAAGATTTTCTCCGGCTCATCCAACAAAGATGTAGCTCAGGGAATTGCCGGTTGCCTTGGACTTCCACTTGGAAAAAGCAACTGCTGTACTTTCTCCGATGGTGAAATTGCTGTTTCACTTAACGAGTCTGTAAGAGGAAGCGACTGCTATATTGTTCAGTCAACCTGCACACCGGTTAATGACAATCTTATGGAAATGCTGATTATGATTGACGCTATGAAGAGAGCTTCTGCCGGAAGAATCACAGCGGTTATGCCTTATTTCGGCTATGCTCGTCAGGACAGAAAAGCTAAGGCAAGAGATCCAATCTCAGCAAAGCTTTGCGCAGACATTATCACAGCTGCAGGTGCTGACAGAATCCTTACAATGGACCTTCACGCCAACCAGATTCAGGGCTTCTTTAACATTCCTGTTGACCATCTCATCGGTGCACCAATCCTTGCAACACATATGAGAGAGAAGATGGGTACACACGCAGACGACTATGTAGTTGTTTCCCCTGACCTTGGTTCTGTAACAAGAGCAAGAAATTTTGCAGCTAAAATCGGCTGTGGCCTTGCTATCATTGATAAAAGACGCCAGAAGGCAAATGTTTCCGAGGTTATGAACATCATCGGTGACGCAAAGGGCAAGAGAGTTATCCTCGTTGACGATATGATTGACACAGCAGGCACACTTTGCAACGCTGCCGAGGCTATCATCGAAAAGGGCGGTGCCATTGATGTAACAGCCTGTGCAACACACGCTGTTCTTTCAGGCCCTGCTATTGACAGAATCCAGAAGAGCCCAATCAAAGAGGTTATCCTTCTTGATACTGTGCCTATTCCTGAGGATAAGATGCTTGATAAGTTCACAATTCTTCCTGTTGCTCCTGTTTTTGCAGAGGCTATCGAAAGAATCTATGCTGACAAGCCTGTATCTCCAATCAACGCATAATTTTTGCGTTAGATAATTTTTTAAACAATTAGTCGGGGCACAGTAAATGTGCCCCTCATTTTTATGCCGTGGGTGAGTTTATGTTTTCTAAAAAAAAGTTTTCTTCGTCAGTTGAATATATGGTTGTCGGCCTTGGAAATCCCGATAAAAAGTACGAGAACACAAGGCACAACACAGGCTTTATCTGCCTTGACAGGGTTGCCGAAAAATTCGGAGCAAATGTAAACCGCATCAAATTCAAGTCCCTTGTGGGGGAATGTACCATAGACGGAAAGAAAGTTCTGCTGATGAAACCCCAGACCTATATGAACAACAGCGGACAGGCTGTGGTGGAGGCAATGAATTTCTACAAAATTCCCGCCGAAAATGTGGTATTAATATTTGATGACATATCCCTTGATGTTGGCAAGATGAGAATACGCCGAAAGGGCAGTGACGGCGGTCAGAACGGCGTAAAAAATATTATATATCTCAGCGGAAAGGATACATTCCCAAGGATAAAGGTGGGAATCGGCAAAAAGCCTCATCCTGACTACGACCTTGCCAAGTGGGTGTTGTCAAAATTTAATGGTGAAGAAATTAAGATAATTGACCAAATGGCTGAAAACTGCTGTGAAGCCCTGCC
>JBJEOU010000008.1:0-4650 GCA_051880875.1 Ruminococcus sp.
ATATGAGAGAATGCCTGTAAAATGTGAAAACACCATAATTTCCGAAGTTCAAAATATTAAGGAAGAGAAGGAAGTTATGGAGCTTTCCCAAAGCAAAATGATTATGGGATTCCGCAGTGGAGTTGCCTCTCCCTACAAGGACACAATGGCTATGCGCCTTGCTGTTGCTATTCTTGGTGGAACTGCCCACAGCAAGCTTTTTAATAATGTGAGGGAAAAACTAAGCCTTTGCTACTACTGTAGCGCAAGGTTTGACAAGACCAAGGGCATTATGACCATTGAAAGCGGTGTTGAAAAGGAAAATATCGAGAAGGCTCAAAAGGCTATCCTAAAAGAGCTTGACGATATAGCAAAGGGTAACATTACAGATTTTGAAATTGACTCCACCAAGCTGTCAATGTGCAACGATTTTGTAGCTGTTGGGGATAATGAATTTGGTATGGAAACATGGTACCTCAGTCAGGTACTGTGCGGTGAGTTTGAGTCAATAGATGACGCCTGCAAAAAGGTTCAGTCAGTTACTAAGGAAGAAATTATGGAGATGGCGTCAAAGTTAAAGCTTGACACCATCTATGTACTGGAGAGTAAGTAATGAGTATTAAAGAAGTAAAGTCGCCACTTGTTGGGGACAAGTATTTTAAGGTTAAGCACAAAAGCGGACTTAACATATATGTTTACGAAAAGCCGGGTTACAACACAACCTATGCTATTTTTGGCACAAGGTACGGTTCAATAAATACCTGTTTCAGCGCCAATGACGGAGAAAAAATCACAGTTCCCGACGGCATAGCCCACTATCTGGAGCATAAGCTCTTTGAAAGTGAGGACGGTGACGCATTTGCAAAATACGCCAAAACAGGGGCAAACGCCAACGCCTTCACCAGCTTCGACAAAACCTGTTACCTTTTCTCTGCATCTCAGAATTTTAAGGAGAGCTTGGAAATTCTCCTTGACTTTGTGCAGTCGCCTTATTTTACCGACGAAACAGTAGCAAAGGAACAGGGCATTATCGGTCAGGAAATTAAAATGTACGACGATTCCCCGGACTGGAAGGTTATGTTCAATCTACTTGAATGTATGTACCACAATCACCCTGTCAAGATTGACATTGCCGGTACTGTGGAGAGCATTGCAAAAATCACCCCAAAAAAGCTCTACGACTGCTACAACACATTCTACAATCTGAACAATATGGCGCTTTGCGTTTGCGGTAAGGCTAAGCTTGATGAGGTTTTAGAGGTTTGCGACAGAATGTTAAAGCCCTGTGAGGATGTAAAAATCACAAATTACTTTGAAGATGAACCTTACGAAATTGTAAAGGATTTCGTAGAACAGAATCTGCCTGTAGCTGTTCCCATGTTTAATATCGGCTTTAAAAATAAAGGGGATAAAATTTCAACAGCTAAGGATATGGCAAGCCTTGATGTATTACTTGCAATGCTGTTCAGCTCAACAAGTAAGATTTACAGAGAGCTTCAGGACAGGGAGCTTATCAACCAGACCTTTAATTACGAAATTTTTGAGGGAGAGGGATATTCTTCTGTTCTGTTAGGTGGAGAAAGCCGTAATCCTGAGCAGGTTTATTGTTCTGTAAAAGAATATATCAAGGATTTGAAAGAGAACGGACTTTCCAAAGAGGACTTTTTAATCAGCAAAAAGGCTGTTTACGGTGATGCTGTTTCTTCCCTTAATTCCGTAAGCTCCATTGCAAACAATCTTATGGAATCCCACTTTACAAACAGAGAACTTTTCTCCTATGTAACCTGTATTCACGACCTTGAATTTGAGGATATAGAGAAGAAATTTGCTGAGGTGCTGGACTACAACAACTGTGCACTGTCGGTTGTAAGATAGGAGATAGCTTTATGAATGTATCCTTTCCCGGACTTGGGATTGATTTTGACATAGACAGAGTTGCCTTTTCCATAGGCAATGTTTCTGTTTACTGGTATGGCATATTAATCGCAACAGGTCTGATTTTAGCCTGCATCTATGCCTTTGTCAGGGCAGATTATTTTAAGATAGATAAAAACAAACTTCTCAATACCATAATTGTGGGTGTCGTCTGTGCCATTGTTGGTGCAAGGCTGTACTATGTGTTGTTTAGCTGGGACAGCTACAAGGACAACCCTGTGGAAATTTTCTATATTAACAAGGGCGGTCTTGCCATATACGGAGGATTAATCGGTGCTATAATCGGCGGAGGAATTGCCTGTAGAATTCAAAAGCTTGAGTTTTTGCCAACCCTTGATGTTGCGTCAATCGGATTTTTGATTGGACAGGGAATAGGCAGATGGGGCAACTTCTTTAACCAGGAGGCTTTCGGCACACAGACTGACCTGCCATGGAGAATGGTAAGCGAAAACACAGGCAATGTAGGTGTGCACCCCTGTTTTCTTTACGAATCCCTGTGGTGTCTTTTAGGAGTTTTGGTACTTCATTTTATAAGCAAAAAGTGGTATAAATTCAAGGGACAGATTTTTCTTTGCTATATGGTATGGTACGGATTTGAGAGAATGATTGTAGAGGGTCTGAGAACTGACAGCCTTTATATGCCTTTCTCAATCTTAGGCTACACACCAAGGGTAAGTCAGATTTTGTCCGCTTGTATTTTCTTAACAGGAATTATTCTGTTAATAGTATTTAGAAAAAAGAGGAATGTGAAAAATGGCATTAATAATTGACGGAAAAAAGGTTTCAGCAGAGGTAAAGGAGCAGGTTCGTTTAGAAACCTTGGAGCTTGCAAAAAAGGGTATTAAGCCGGGTCTGGCAGTAATAATTGTAGGTGACGACCCTGCCTCCAGAGTTTATGTAAACAATAAGAAAAAGGCTTGTGAGGCTGTGGGTTTTCTTTCAAGGGAATACGCACTCCCTGCCACAACTTCACAGGAGGAACTCCTTTCACTTGTTGAGGAACTTAACAAGGACAAGGAAATCAACGGTATTCTTTGCCAGTTGCCTTTGCCAAAGGGACTTGACGAAAAGGCTGTAATTGAGGCGATTTCTCCTCTAAAGGATGTTGACGCATTTCACGCAATAAATGTTGGCAAGATTATGATTGGCGACTATGACTTTCTCCCTTGTACACCGGCAGGAGTTATGGAAATGCTCCACAGCTACAAAATCCCTGTTGAGGGCAAAAAGTGCGTGGTAATCGGAAGAAGTAACATTGTGGGCAAGCCTATGGCTATGCTTTTACTCCACGAAAACGGAACTGTAACCATTACCCACAGCAGAACAAAAAATCTTTCCGAAGTAACAAGAGGGGCAGACATCCTTGTTGCCGCCATAGGCAAGCCGAAGTTTGTTACAGCGGATATGGTAAAAGAGGGTGCTGTTGTAATTGATGTTGGTATGGACAGAGATGAAAACGGAAAGCTGTGCGGAGATGTTGACTTTGAAAATGTGAAGGACAAATGCTCTGCAATAACACCTGTTCCCGGCGGTGTTGGTCCTATGACAATAGCAGTGCTTATGAAAAATACCCTGAAAGCCTGCAAAATTCAAAATAATTGTTGACAATTTACGACCTTTGTGTTATAGTATAAAAACCGCATGTTGTGGGCATCAGTATAAGTGATTCGCTCCGCCTGACAACAGCGAGTCTAAAATAAAGGAATGGTACTTACTATGTACGCTATTATCAAAACAGGCGGTAAGCAGTACAAGGTAACAGAGGGCGAAGAACTCTTTATCGAAAAGCTTGCTGCAGAAGAAAACGAAACAGTTGAAATCCCTGTTATTGCTGTTGGCAACGACAACGGTGAGTTGGATTTTGCATCTGACAAGACTGTAACAGCCAAGGTTCTCAAGAACGGCAAGGGCAAGAAGATTACAGTTTTCACTTACAAGCCTAAGAAGGGCGAGAAGAGAAAGATGGGTCACAGACAGCCATATACAAAGGTTGCAATCGAAAAGATTAACTAATGACGAAAGTTGTTTTCTTTACTCATAACGGTATGATAACAGGCTTTTCTGTTGACGGTCACACAGGCTATTCTGATGAGGGCAGCGACATTGTGTGTGCGTCTGTAAGCTCAGCCGCCTATATGACTGCCAACACCATCACCGATGTTCAAAAGCTGAATGTTGGTGTAGAGGTTATGGATAGTCACCTTTATCTTACAGTTGATGAGAAAGATGTAAAAGAAGCCCAAGTCATATTAAAGGGCTTCAAGCTCCATATGGACGAACTTGCTAAACAGTATGGAGATTATATTAAAGTAATAAATTCGGAGGTATAATATGCTTAAGATTAACATTCAGTTATTTGCCCATAAAAAAGGTATGGGTTCTACAAAGAACGGCAGAGACAGCGAATCCAAGCGTCTTGGTGTTAAGAGAGCAGACGGCCAGTTCGTACTTGCCGGCAATGTTCTTGTAAAGCAGAGAGGCACACACATTCACCCAGGTGAAAATGTTGGCAGAGGTTCTGACGACACATTGTTTGCAAAGATTGACGGTGTTGTTCGTTTTGAGAGAGTAGGCAAGGACAGAAAGCGTGCTTGCGTATATCCTGTTGAACAGTAATACTAATACCTGATTAAAAACTAAAACAGATTTTCGAGCAGATTTTTCGTCAGACGAGTGAGATTCCACAGAAAGGCTGACGCCTTTCGAGGACAGCTCACGAAGTATGGCGGAAAATAT
>JBJEOU010000009.1:0-4649 GCA_051880875.1 Ruminococcus sp.
GAAGGCTTGGTATTCCTGAACTTCATTTTATACTCGATATAGCAAGATTTATTATTGGTGGTTTTATTAGTCTTGCTGGTTATATCTGTCCAGGTTACATCTAAACCATTTGCAGCCAAATCATCCAAATCCAAATAATCGGTATCATACTCCGCAACCTTTATATAGTTTGGTTCAAACAAGTTCAAACCATTGCCACTCACAAGAGGAAGAGGATTTGTTGCAGTAAAACCTGAATGATAAGTCTGCTTGTCAGCAAACGTGGTCCACTGATTGTCAGAATCTTTAATAGAAACCTGCAAACCATCATCGGTAAAAGTTTGAACATTAATACCGCTGGCAGTAGCCTCATTTTTAGAAGTAAACCAGGCAAGGACACATAAAATTAGGATTACAAGTATTACAACAGCAAGAGCAACATACTTGGCCATAAGCTTATGGTTAACCGGATCCGCTTTTTCGTCCAAGAACTTCTTTGTTTCTTCTGCCATTTGTAATCCTCCTTTCATTAATCCTTGTCTTCTATTTCATTGATAGCATTTGGATTTTGTTTAATCTTCTTTTTCATCTTGGCAATGAAATCCTTAGTTTTCTGCTTTTCAGCCTTAACCTTTTGAGCCTCACGCTCTTTGATTTCCTTTACCTTTTGATTATACTCTTTTTCAAGCTTTTTCTCAAGCTCTTTCAGCTTGTGGTTAAACTTCTTTTCCTCTTCGGAATAAGCCTTATCCTTAAGCTTGGTAACCTTGTCAATTTCGCTGTCGTGACGCTTTCTCTCTTTTGCAAGGGAGTCGGCTGTGTCACGGTGGAGCTTTTCAAGCTCTTTTGCGTGGCTGTCGTTAAGCTTGTTAATCTCTTTTTCCTGGTCGTCCTTGAGAACTTCAATCTTGGCGTCAAACCGTCTTTTCTGCTTTTCGTTGACCTTGTTAAGAGATTCCTTATCGCTTTCAAAAGCCTTTTGCTGTTTTGCAAGTGCCTTCTGATGTTCGTCATCCTTGGCTGTGAGCTTTTTCCGGAAGTCCTTGTTCATAGAATCAATTTTCGCTGTGTTTTCTGTATTGATTCTCTGGATTGTTGCCTTATGCTCACTCTCTATGGTCTTAACCTCCTGGTCGTGCTTGGAGTTAAGGATGTTAACCTCAGCGGTGTGCTTATCATTAATGCTGTTGATTTCGTTTTTGTGATTCTGAGCCATTGTGTCAATCTCATTCTTGTGATTGGCATTGATGGTTGCAACTTCCTGTGCGTGTTCCTTACGCTCAGTTTCAATCTGATTATTAAGACTTGAAATCTCTGAATTCAGGTTTGCAATCTGCTGTTTCTGGTCAGCAATAATGGCGTCTCTTTCGGCGATGTCAGCCTTTAACTGCTCAATAATACCGTTGAGTCTTGCGATTTCATCCTTTAAGGACGCAATCTCTGCTCTTAACTGCTTTTCAACCTCTTGCAGACGCTTAATCTCGGCTCTTGCCTGTTCAAGCTCTTCTGTAAGCCTTGCAACCTCTTCTTTGAGTGCCTGGATTTCCCTCTTTTGCTCTTCAATAATAGCAAGGAGTCTTTCGATTTCCTCTTCCAGCTCTTTAATCTTGTCCTCAAGCTGCATAATTGTCTGCTTGAGCTGTTCAATCTCTTCATAAGCAGCATTCAGCTTGTTGGTAAGCTCAACAATCTGCTGTTCACGGAGCTGGAGGGTCATATTCAGCTGTGCTACTGTTGCTTTCAGCTTGTGGATTTCGGCCTCTCTCTCACGAACCTCCTGGATTCTAAGGTTCATTTCCTCCTCACGAATGGCCCTTACTTTCTGTTCAAAAGCCTTTCGCATTTCGGCGTCAGGGTTAGCAGCCTGACGAGCTTCCTCTGCCTTTTCTTCAAGGTATTTTTCGTGGAGAGCCTGCTTTAATCCCGGATTCTGAGAAATCTCCATTACAAAGCGGTTATAGCTCATCAATCCGTAGATTTCATCCTTGATTTCCTTGCCCATTTCTCCGTCAAATTCATTCTTTTCAACAACGAAGCCGGGCTTTTGGTATTTTTCAAGGAATGTCCACAGCTGAACTGCCTCTTTGTAATTTGGGTTTTTCTTAAGGAGGTTAGTCATTGTAAGGGGAGAACGAACTTCCTCACAACCTTTAAGCTCCTGCATAAGCTGGGAATTAAGTATGCCCTGGGTAATCTGACGTATTCTTGCAACACGGGCAAAGTCGCTAAGATTTTCAATATCGTCATCTATATCAAATTTGTCAACCTCGTGGTTTTCATCACGGAAGTCAAAGCTGAATTCAATTTTCTGGCCGTGATAGTCAATGTCACGGTGCATATGTGTTTCGTAAATGGAGTCCTCCGGTGTTTCCTTTAGCTTTGCGAAACGAGCGGAGATAAACCTGGAAATATTGTTCAGCAGGGTGTGAAGCATCCTGTTTTCATAAATATTAAAGGTGTCCTCTCTTCTGACATTCAAAAGTTTATCCGGCACAACATCACCGTGGTCGTCAATTTTCGCAATGTAGTTTGCGTGGGACGCAAGATGCTTAACTGTGTCGGGACTAACCTTCTTTATCTTCTGAACATTAACAATTTCTTCTTCTGTCTTAATGGTACGGCGCATTTCGTCAACAGCGTTCTGAATGTAAGGCAAAGCATATTCGATTGCCTCAACCCAGTCCATATCAATGTATCTTGAGTAGGTTTCACCGTTGTGGTTGTCCTCGCCGTTGTCTGCCCTGGACATACCATCCTTGTAGTAATTAAAGGTGTAGTCATCCTTCAGGGTTTCGTGCATTTCGTAGTATGCACGGTAAAGTTTATTCATTTTTTTTCCCATGGAACACACCTCATTTTATAAAATATCTGCTAAATTTAACTCCACCTCCCCCAAAAGGGAGAGGTGAATATTATTATACCATCTTCTGTAATCTTCTCAGATATGCCTTACTCTCTCCCATATTTTCAGAACCGTAAAGGTGGTCCATATAGGCAACAAGACCGTCAATCTCATCCCTGATGTATGAAAGGTTGAGAGATTCAAATTTTCTGAAGATTTTTCTTGCCAGCACATAATCAAGTCCGTCAATCTCTTTGCCGCCGCAGGCAACATAGCACGGTGTGAAGGACTGAATCTGGCGCATAATACGGTTACCAAAAGCAATTCTGAAATGCTCAATAACATAATCGTCGAGAAGATTAAGCTTGTCAAGCAAGTCCTTGGAAACAGGAGTCTGCTTTTTAGCATTTTCAAAGAGTTGTTCAAAGTAACGGTAATTCATTACAACCGGTTCAGTGTCAGGAGCTTCAAATGGAGTTCCCTTGCTGTCAATATCAATAGGCATTGCACGGTCATAAACCTTATCGGCAATGGCAAATGTGGAGTCATCGTTGTTGGCTGTGCCAAGATACCACATATTTGGTGGGAGCTTAAAGTTACCCTGTTCAAAGTGCTTTGGATCGTCCGGCCATACATTTGGAACCATAGAGATTACCCATTCATCCTTATCAGGCATTTCAAGGATGGAGAGCATTTCTGCAAAGTAGTACTCAACTCGGGCGATGTTCATTTCGTCCAAAACAACTAAGTAGATGTTTTCATTATATGTAGCTTCGTACATAGCACGAAGAAGCTCGGTTTCGTTAAATCTCTTTGTAAATTCATTGAAGTAACCGAACAGCTCTGTTCTATCTCTCCAGGATGGCTGAACAGGTGTGATAACAGAGTCGTTGCATACAAACTTACCAAAGGCACGGGCAAGAGAAGTTTTACCTGTACCGGAGATACCTTGTAGGATGATAAGACGGTTACTACCGAAGGATGCCACAAAGTAACGGATAAGTCTGATGTCGTAGTAAAGACCAAGTCTTGAACAAGCAAAGTTGCGGAACCTGTCGCAGAACTGTTCAAGTGATATTGTCATGTCATATACAGGAGGCTGATAGTCCGCCCAAGTTTCGTCGATGTGGCACAGCTTGTAGAAACGCTGTGTTGTTTCTTCCTCTTCTCCGTCGGTAAGGGCGTCCATCTCTTCTCCGGTAAGCTCGGAAATCTCGTTTGGATTAAGACCAATCTGAGAAACCTTCATTGAGAGAATCTTGTCTTTTTCAAGGTTGAGTCGCATTACTTCCTTAGTAAGATGATTAACCTCGGCAACCAAATCGCCTGTGTCCTTAACCTTCCTTCTGTAACGGAAAAACTTTTTTAGGGACAGAACAATAAATATTACAATAAATACAAGAACAGCCATAAGAACCAGCATTGCAAAAACTGCAATTACCCATTCAAGGCCCCCAAGCTCTGATGTATAATCACCGATGATATTGCCGTATGCAGGGAAATTGAACATACCCACAATACCCTTTCCAATTCCTACGAAAATGCTCCACAATGATGCGAAGAACTGTCCCAGGAATTCATATAAAAACTTAAATATTGTATCCATAAGGATCTACTCCCTCTTCTGTTCTTAAAAAAGTTTTTGCCTTCTATCCCTCGTCTTTTTAGGGAAATCTTCATTTCATTCCACTATTACACCAATCAGATAAAATATAAATGTAATAATAGTTCATAATACTTAACAATAAATCTTTCTTTCGTTGCTGACCCGACAGAAAGATTTATTGATTTTTCATAAGCATTTGCCTAACCATATCAATTACTTCCT
>JBJEOU010000010.1:0-3264 GCA_051880875.1 Ruminococcus sp.
TATGACGAAAGGAAATGTAATATATATGAAAGCCACCGGAATTGTTAGAAGAATTGACGACTTGGGCAGGGTTGTTATTCCTAAGGAAATCAGACGAACTCTCCGTATCAGAGAGGGAGACCCTCTGGAGATTTTTACCGCTACCGACGGAGAGGTTGTCTTTAAAAAATATTCCCCTGTGGGGGAGCTGGGGAACTTTGCCGCACAATATGCAGAGGTGCTTACACGAATCAGCCAGATGCCAACGGTTATTACCGACCGTGACCATGTAATCGCTGTTGCCGGTGCAAGCCGCCGTGAATATATGGAAAGGCGTGTTACCCAGACCCTTGAAAACTATATGGAACAGCGCAGAAGCTACACCGCCACCGAAAACAGCAACGGGGACACCCTGCCTGTTGAGGGCATTGACTCCCCCGCATCAATAATTTACCCCATTATTGCCTCAGGGGATGTAACGGGCGCTGTGTGTATGATGCAAAGCGACACCGTTAAAATACCAACTGATGCTGAAATCAAGCTTTGCCAGAGTGCCGCCGCCTTTTTGGGAAAACAGATGGAAGAATAACCTGCCCCAAGGGTAAAAGAAAAACAGAACTGTCCGCTGTCAGACAGTTCTGTTTTTTATCTGCATAAATTCAATTTATTTTACGGAGAAATTATCAATCAGCCTTGTTTTGCCGATGTAAACCGCCATTGCAACAAGGGTGCCCTTTTCTATCTTTTCAACAGGCATCATTGTCACTCCGTCAACAGCTTCAACATAGTCTATCTTTGCCAAAGGCTCGTTGTTTATTAGTTTTTTCATCTCTTCCAGCAACTTGTGGGCATTGGTTTCTCCGCTTTCAACCAATCTTTCACCTAAAAAAACTGCCTTAGAAAGGCAGAGAGCCGCCTTTCTCTCCTGCTGATTCAGATAGGTGTTACGGCTGGACTTTGCCAGACCGTCCTCCTCTCTGATAATAGGACAGCCAACAATTTCTATGCCGTAGGACATATCCCTCACCATTCTTTTGATTATTGCCAGCTGTTGCGCATCCTTTTCTCCAAAGAAAGCTTTGTCGGGGGTTACTATGTTAAACAGCTTTGATACAACGGTGCAAACACCCCTGAAGTGGATTGGACGAGTTTTTCCGCAGAGCTGTTTCGGCATATCTGAGAGTATTTCTACAAATGTTGCATTGTCCTGTTCATACATTTCGCTGACCTCAGGATGAAAAACAAGGTCTGCACCCATTTTTTCGCACAACACCTTGTCCTGTTCAAAGTCCCTTGGATATGACTCTAAATCTTCGTTAGGGGCAAACTGTGTTGGGTTCAGAAAAACGCTTACAACTGTTCTGTCGCACTCTGTTGCACAGGTTTTGATAAGACTTCCGTGTCCCTCGTGGAGGTAACCCATTGTCGGCACAAGTCCTACTGAAAGTCCCTGACTTTTCCACTCCTTAACAGCATCTCTTACTTCTTGAATTTTAGTTGCAATCTTCAAATTGCTCATCCTCTTTCCTTAATATTACTTAGCTTTTTTAATTTCATTCATAACACTTTCATCAATGGCGAAAATATGCTCCTTGCCTGGGAAAGCACAGGTCTTTACCTCCCTGTCGTATTCCTCAAAGGCATTCTGCATAGTTTCCCCAACCTTTGCATAGTGCTTTACAAACTTTGGGATATAGTCGCTGAACATACCCAGCATATCCTGATAAACAAGCACCTGTCCGTCTGTACCGTTACCGGCACCGATTCCTATTGTGGGGATTGTCAGCTTATTTGTAATGAACTCAGCCAAATCTGCCGGTACACATTCAATTACAACTGCAAAGGCACCTGCCTCCTGTACTGCAAGTGCGTCCTCAACAATCTTTTTTGCGTTGTCAATGTCCTTGCCCTGCACCTTAAAACCGCCAAAGGCATTTACGCTTTGCGGGGTCATACCGATGTGTGCCATAACAGGAATACCGGCACTTGTGATTTTCTTAATCTGACTGCAAACCTCTTTGCCACCCTCAAGCTTAACAGCATTTGCCCTTGCCTCTTTCATCAGTCTGCCGGCATTTTCAAGTGCCTGTTCGTCAGAAATCTGATAGGACATAAAGGGCATATCAATTACAACCATAGCGTTTTTGCAGGCTCTTGAAACAGCACCGCCAAAGGTAATCATATCCTCCATTGTAACGGAAACTGTGTCCTCGTAACCAAGCATTACATTGCCAAGGCTGTCACCAACTAAAATTGCATTCACTCCCGAATTATCCACCAGCTTTGCTGTGGAATAATCGTAAGAGGTGAGCATTGAAATTTTCTCGTTATTCTTCTTCATTTGGGCAAAGGTTGCCACGGTGTTCTTCTTCATATTCTTTTCCTTTCAAAATATTTTCAAGGGTTTTATAATCCTTTTCTTTATTCTTGCTCTTTGCTATCTCCAAAATTCTTTGGGAAAGCACCTTATAAACTAAAAATTCATCTTTGCTGTCTATCACAGAAATGTGTTTTTTAACTGTTTCCTCGTCACATCTTTCCACAGGACCTGTAAGGCTCTTTTCCACATCACACTGAAAGATATGGTCAATATTTTTTGTAACAAGAGGTGCAAGGGCTTTGAGGGCATTTTCTCTTGTAAAACCGCACCTTACAAGGTTTTCTGTGCTCATATCCACAAGACCCACTACAAGGTTGCTTGCCATTGATGCCGCCATATGATACCTAACCTTATCCTCGCTTTTGATTATCTGATAGGGATTTTTGCATTTGTCAAGGATAAAAGACGCCAGCTTTACACCCTTTTCGCTCCCCTCCAAAGTAAAAAAGCCATCAGCTATTTCTCCATAAGACTTCTTCTTGTGACTTATGGCAAATAGCGGATGGACCGAACATATTAAAGCACCGTGGCTTTCGGCATCGGGAAAAGCCTCCCAGGCTGTTGTAACACCACTGCAATGACATATTAATTTCCCTTTTATTGCTTGTTTTGAAAGGGAAGCATACACTTCACCGATACATTTGTCAGGAACAGTAAGAAAAAGAGCGTCACATTTTTTGATAAGCATATTAATGTCGTCATAACAGGCTGAATGAGTGAACTCAGCCGCCTTCGATGCACTTTCTGTACTTTTGCTAAAATATCCCGCAATTTCAATGCCGGCGCTTTGAAAATACTTTCCAAGGGTAAACCCAACCTTGCCGGCTCCTGCAAATCCAATTTTCATAATATCACCCTTTCACAGGTGACGCCCAGTCCTATTCCTTTCGGATATAAGCTATAAA
>JBJEOU010000010.1:3364-4597 GCA_051880875.1 Ruminococcus sp.
ATAATACAGTCCACAGATATAATATACCATTGTAATAACAAAAAGTAAAGATAAGAATAATAAAAAGGCAGGGATTACTCCCTGCCTTAAAATCAAGATTTAATTATTTGTTGAAGATTGACATAATGTCATAGAAGGTATCGTCCTCGTCCTCGTCCTGAGGCTTAACCTCTCTCTTCTTAGAAGATGGCTTAGCATCCTTGAGAGCCGGTTTTTTGTCGTCAGAAACGCTGGCGTCATCTCCGTTAAAGCCTGTTGCAATAACTGTAACGCTGATTTCGTCCTCCATATTCTCGTCGATAACAGCACCCCAGATAATGTTAGCATCCTCGGAAGCCTTGTTGGAAATCATTGTTGAAGCGGTGTCAATATCCTCAAGTGAAATATCGGCAGATGCTGTAACATTGATGATAACACCCTTTGCGCCGTCGATAGCTGTTTCCAGAAGCGGAGAAGAAATAGCCTGCTCTGCTGCAAGGGTAGCCTTGTCCTTACCGGAAGCCTTACCGATACCCATATGAGCATATCCGGCATTCTTCATAATTGCTGTAACATCAGCAAAGTCAAGGTTAACAAGTCCGGGAACAAGGATAAGGTCAGAAATACTCTGAACACCCTGACGGAGAACATCATCGGCAATGCTGAAGGCATTTCTCAATGTGATGGACTGGTCGCTGAAATATTTTAATCTTTCGTTAGGAACAATAATCAATGAGTCAACAGATGTTGCAAGTTCCTGAATACCCTGCTCTGCCTGAGCCATTCTCTTTTTACCTTCAAAAGCAAAAGGCTTGGTTACAACTGCAACTGTAAGGATACCCATCTCCTTTGCAATACTTGCAACAACAGGAGCTGCACCTGTACCTGTGCCGCCGCCCATACCGGCTGTGACAAACACCATATCGGTGTCCTTTAAGAGAGCTGCAATTTCATCCTTGGATTCTTCAGCAGCCTGCTGACCGATTTGCGGAAGGGAGCCTGCACCCTTACCTCTTGTAATTTTTTCACCAATCTGAATCTTCTTGTCTGCTTTGGAGAACTGGAGAACATGCTCATCTGTGTTAACAGCGATAAATTCTACATTCTGTACCTCGGTAGCCACCATTCGGTTAATGGCGTTTCCGCCGCCTCCGCCGACACCTATAACTTTAATAACGGGCAAATAATTCATTGGTTCATTTTCTAACTCAAAAGCCATTTTACTTCCTCCTTGCAACCTTATATGTAAAAACA
>JBJEOU010000011.1:0-4559 GCA_051880875.1 Ruminococcus sp.
GTCCGGTGTTTACACAATTGGGTGGATTTGACCGTATTATTCATTTAGGGACTATTGTATTATGTTGTGTGTAGTAAGAAAGGAGAATGGAGCAATGTCAGAAAACCGATATTCCATTGTTATGCAAACTCCCCTTGGCAAAAAACACGGTACTCTCACTGCAGATGTCACCCAGGACACGCTGACGGGTAGTCTGAATATATTCGGACACGAAGAACCCTTGGAGGGTACAGTGGATAGTGCAGGGAATTGTACTGTCACAGGAGTATTCACCACCCTTGTGCGCACAGTGCCATTTGTTGCAACCGGAAAAATAACAGGCTCCTCTGTCACTTTGCAAATACACGAGGACAGAAATGTATTTGAACTAACAGGGGTTTCCTGTGAGAAAGAGAGGGAGAAGCAAGTTTGAGAAAATTCTATACTTGGGTTGTAAAAAATCCCAAAAAGATACTTATAACTTTTATTCTATTGGCAGTTGCCGGTGCAGTTCTCCAGAACTTAGTTGATGTAAACTACAATATGAAGGACTACCTGCCTGACGACAGCAGCTCCACCAAATCCATTGAGGTTATGAACGATGAATTTGACGGCGGAATCCCAAATGCCCGTGTTATGGTGAAAAATGTTACTGTCCCGGAGGCGCTTGAATATAAGGAAAAGCTAAAAAACTGTAAGGGCGTAGAGGATGTCCTTTGGCTTGACGACTCCGTCAGCATATATCAGCCCCTTGAAATGGCGGATAAGGATACGGTGGAAACTTTCTACAAGGATAAAAACGCTTTGTTTACCGTTACTGTTGATATGGATGACAGGGTTGCCACCGTTGACCGAATCCGTGATATTATCGGTGACGACAACGCAATGACAGGGGACGCTGTGTCAACTGCCATTGCCACCACAGGAACAGTTAATGAAATCAGGATAATCTCTCTGTTTGCCGTACTGGCGGTTCTGGCGATTCTGGTAATCACCACAACCTCCTGGGCAGAGCCACTTGTGGTGCTTGCCGGACTAGGGGTCGCTATAATGATTAACAGCGGAAGCAACCTGATTTTCGGCGAGATATCCTTCGTAACCAATGCGGCTGGGGCAATTTTACAGCTTGCTGTGTCCTTGGACTATTCTGTATTTCTCATTCACAGATACGAGGAATGTCTGAGACAGCATCCCTACAAAAGAACAGCTATGGTTGAGGCTTTGTGCAAATCCACATCCTCAATTCTTTCCAGCGGACTGACAACTGTTATAGGCTTTTTGGCGCTGATTTTTATGCGCTTCGGCATTGGCCCTGACCTGGGTCTTGCACTTGCAAAGGGTGTGGCCATAAGCCTTATTACCGTCTTTGTTTTTATGCCGGTGCTTATCCTTGCGGTATATCCCATAATTGAAAAAACTCACCACAAAAAGTTTATGCCGGAGTTCAAGGGATTCGGACGGTTCGTAAGGCGGATAATGATTCCTGTTGCCTGTGTTTTTGTAGTTGTTGCAATACCATCCTATGTTGCATCAAACTCCAATTCCTATTATTACGGTTCATCTCGTATATACGGCGAAGAAACACAGCTTGGCAGCGACACTGCCAAAATTGAGGACACATTCGGCAAAAACGACACCTATGTTGTCCTTGTTCCAAAGGGAGATAACAATGCAGAACAAAAACTGTCGGACGATTTGCACAAAATCCCCCAGGTAAACAGTATAATTTCCTATGTGGATACTGTGGGAGCAGAAATTCCCAAAGAATACCTTGATGAGGACACCTTGTCACAGCTTATTTCAGATAATTACAGCCGTATGGTTTTGTCTGTTGAGGTTGACTATGAGGGTGAAGAAACCTTTGACTTGGTAGAAAAAATCCGTGATACCGCTAACGAATATTATCCCGGTACATATTACCTTGCAGGTGAGGGTGTTTCAACTCACGATTTGAAGGAAACTATCACTTCCGATACCCTAAAGGTTAACCTGATTGCAATTGGTGCTGTGTTTGTGGTTCTGCTCCTTACAATGAAGTCATTGTCATTGCCCATAATCCTTGTATTTGCGATAGAGGCAGCTATCTGGATAAACATTGGTGTTCCATATTTTGCAGGCTCATATGTACAGTACATAGCCTACCTGATAATATCCTCCATTCAGCTTGGTGCAACGGTGGATTATGCCATATTGTTTACCGACAGGTATTTGGAGCACAGGCAAACTATGTCAAAGAAAAATGCTGTTGTCCAGACTGTTTCTTCCGTTACAACTTCAATCCTTACCTCGGGTACGGTGCTGGCGGTAGTAGGATTTTTACTCAGCTTTATCTCTACTCACGGAATTTTGTCACAGCTTGGACTTTTCCTTGGTAGGGGAACACTTCTATCTATGACAAGCGTATTCTTTGTACTGCCGGGTCTGCTTTACATCTTTGACAAGCCTATCCAGCACACCACAATGAATCTTAAGTTTTACAAAAGAAAGGAGAACAAACAAGGTGAAAGTAATTAAAAAAATTGTACCAGTGACTTTGTCATGTGTTTTACTTATATCTACCGTAACTCCAACCTTTGCAGGAGAAACCTCATCTCAAAAGGAAGAGGTTATATATATCAATCTTCAAGGTGGCGGTGAAGTTAAGGACTTGTACGCTGTTAATATTTTCGATAAAGGCGAGGTTACCGACTACGGTGACTATTCCTCGGTGGAAATTCTGAACACCACCGATAAAATAACCCAGAACGGTGACAAAATAAGTTTTACCGCATCAGAGGACAGAGTTTATTACAAGGGTAAAATAGATGAAAAAGAAATCCCTTGGAATATTTCTGTTGAGTATCTGTTGGACGGCGAAGAGTATTCTCCAAGTGAAATAGCAGGCAAAAGCGGAAAGCTTGAAATCCGCTTTAAGGTAACAGAGAATAAATACTGCAAGGGTGATTTCTTTGAGAATTATGCCTTGCAAGCCTCATTTTCCCTTGATACTGAAAAGTGTAAGAATATAGAGGCTCCCGACGCTACCATGGCAAATGTGGGAAGCAGTAAGCAGATTTCCTACACAATGCTCCCGGGAGAGGGGATTGACGCAAAAATTACTGCTGATGTTAAAGACTTTGAAATGGATTCGGCATCCATAAACGGAATACCTCTTTCGATGAACATAGAGGTGGACGATAAGGAACTGATGGACGAGGTGAATCAGCTTGTTGATGCGGTTGAGGAACTGGACAATGGAACAGGCGACCTTAAGGACGGAGTATCAGATCTTAAGACTTCAACCCAAAATGACTTGCAGTCAGGTGTTACAAGCCTGGCAAATGGGGCATTACAGCTTTATGACGGTGCAGGAAATCTTAAGGAAGGGGGAGAAGCCCTTGAAAACGGAACAAAAGATTTAAAGGACGGTGCGTCAAGTCTGAATAAAGGTGTTGGCTCTCTCAAAGACGGAGTTGGACAAATCGAGGAGGGACTTAAGAAACTCAACGGGAACTCAAAGAATATTAACTCCGGTTCCACCAAGGTTAATGAGGCGCTCCTAAGTATTAAAAAGGAACTTGCAAATGTTTCATCCTCTACCGAAGAAATTGACACCCTTGTTTCAGGCTCTTCCCAAATCAAGGAGGGCATCAATTCCCTTGCACAGGGCATAACAGACCTGCAAAACAATGTAAGCTTTACTATGTATAAAAATGCAATGAAGCAAAACGGACTGGATATAGATGAACTGCAAACTGCAAATATCCAGACTGTGGCATCTCTGCAACAGCAGATTGCAACCCTGAATGAGCAGATTACATATCTTGAACAGGTGGGTGGCGACCAGACTCAAATTGCACAGCTTAAGGCATCTGTAAAACAGTTAGAGGATATTGCAACACTGCTCCAGGGCAACATAGGAGCAATTCAGGGTATGGACGGATATTTAACCCAGATTAACACAGGAATTGGAGAACTTGCAAGTGGGGTGGGAACTCTTAAGGAAAACTACTCCACCTTTGACAAAGGTATAAATGACCTTGCAACTCAGCTTAAGGGCCTTATGGCTAATATGTCCTCTCTGAAAACCGGAATTGACACCCTTGTTACGGAATACGGTAAGCTGAATAAGGGCATAAAGGAATACACAGGTGGTGTTGCAAAGGTTGTAGCAGGCTACTCCAACATTGTAAGCGGAACAAACAGTCTGCTCACCGGCAGTAAGGATTTAAAGGACGGTACTTCCCAGCTGTATGAAAAAACAGGAGAAATGCTTGACGGAGTTGCTGAATTTTACAATGGAACGGGCGAGCTGAAAAACGGTACAGACACACTCTCCGACGGTGTTGACAGCTTGAACAGCGGAGTATCAAGCCTTTATGACGGGTGCACCAAGCTTAAGGACGGAACATCAGAGATGAAGGAGCAAACAAGCGGTATGGACGACAAGGTGTCCGACAAAATTGATGAGATGATTGAGGGAATCACCGGAAGTGGTGAGGAGCCGGTTTCGTTCGTCAGTGACAAGAATACAAATGTTCAGTCTGTTCAGTTTGTTATCAAAACCGATGCAATAGAAATCCCTGAGGTTCAGGAGGATG
>JBJEOU010000012.1:0-4533 GCA_051880875.1 Ruminococcus sp.
ATGCCTGATTTTTATTTGTGGAATTTTTCAATTTAAGCTAAACTAAAATTTTTGTCTTTGCTGATTATTTCCATAGTGCCGGCTGAAAAATTGTCTTTTATAAATATTTGTTCAATCATATTATCGCTGTTTGTATTAGTGCACAGATATTGTTTTAACCCGGATATGGAAAAATTCCTGAATATATGATACAATTCAATAAATATAATATTTGCAATTAAATGGATACTTCTTATTATCAGTAAAAAAAGAGGCGAGATATATGACAAAACCACAAAAAAGAAATATTATGATGGGAATTACCGTTGTGTTGTTGATTGTTTGTGCTGTCATTTTTCGCATTTTAGGGAATCATGGTATTTATCCCTTAACTTTCGGACTGCTACGCACTTTCATCTATATCGGTCTGTATATCGGATGGGGGATTTCCGTCAGTAAGCGGATTGTTCAGGCACAGGTGCGCCGTTATCTGGTAGCCGTATCTTCCCTGATTGTTTTCTGGTTTGCGGTGAGGTCAATGAAGTATTATTTCGTATCCGACCTGAATTTTTCCCGTCATTTATGGTATTGGTACTATTTTCCCATGCTCTTCATTCCCCTTGTTTCCGTATTTGTTTCAATGTCACTGGGTAAGCCGGAAAACTACCGTCTGCCTAAATGGACATCCCTTTTGTATATCCCTACTGTGCTTTTTCTTCTTTTGGTGGTGACAAACGATTTCCATCAGCTTGTTTTTGCTTTTCCCTCAGGAGAAGTGTGGACAGACAAGAATAATGACTACGTTTTGGGATACTATTTTGTAGTAGCGTGGGAAATCATCTGTGCTTTGGCGTCATTTACTGTTATGGTAATAAAATGCCGACTATCTCAAAGGAAAAAATATCTGCCTCTGATTTTGCTGGGTATATGTATTGTATATGCTTTAATCTATGCAAGCGGTGCAGAGTGGATGCGAATTATCGGCGGAGATATTACTGCGGTACAGTGCCTTATGTTTGCCGCCATACTTGAAAGCTGTATCCAATGCGGTCTGATACAGACGAATACCGGATATGAATCACTGTTCCAGTCAGGAACATTCAGAGCGCAGATTACTGATAGCGACTATCATACTCAATATGCTTCCGCCAATTCACCAAAGCTGTCGGAGAGTGTTATGCACTCAGCAGAAAATACAGCCGTCAGCCTTGATAAAAATACCGTACTTAAAAGCAATCCAATCCAAGGCGGTCGCGTTTTTTGGCTGGAGGATATTTCAGATATATCCGCCTTGCTTAAAGAGCTTGAGGAAAATAAAGAGATGATTGCAGAAAGCAACCTTATTGAGCAGGAAAACTATCGTACAAAGCTTAAAATAAATACCTTGCAGGAAAAAAACCGCCTGTATGATCTTTTGCAGGATCAGACGGCACATCAGATAGATTTGCTTGACAGCCTTTTTACTCAGTACAATACAGAAACAGATTTGGAAAAACGCCGATTTCTCCTTGGGAAAATCACAGTGATAGGTGCTTACATAAAACGCAGGGGCAACCTAATGTTTATCGGCGAAAAATCAGCAACAACCGATACGGCGGAGTTGTCGCTGTGCCTTGAAGAGTCCTTTGCAAATCTTGAGCTTATGGGTGTGGAGTGCGCTATTGATATTCCCGGTAACAATAAAATTGATACAACGGACGCTATTCGTGTGTATGACTTTTTTGAATCGGTGACGGAAACCGCCATAGATGATATGGCTTCAGTCTGGCTGAAAGCCCGTAGCCTTAAGGAGTCTGTCATCTTTCATCTGGAAGTGGAGTGCGAAAGTCCCCTTGATGAATTTTCCCGACTTGCAGAAAGCAGTCATTTTGAGGACGGCATATGGAGTTTTACCATAGAGGTCAAAAAGGCAGGTGAACAGTGGTGACTACCTTTTATCAGACATCGTCAGCAGAGCAATCCTTGTTTATGATTTGTCTTTTCTTTTTGCTGATTGTTACCTTGTTTTATTTAATTGTTTCACATTACAGATTTCAAAGCAAATGTAACAGATATCTGAATGTGGGTATTTTCCTGGTTTTGTTTGTACTGTTATCAGTATTGGGCGAAGGGTTTAGGAAAATTAATATACAACAGCCGTACAAAGTCTTGTTGCCACTACCTATGTGGCTGTTGTGGTGCATTGTGGGAGTAACAAGTGTACTGCTGATTTGTGAAGCTGTTGCCAGGTATCGTCAAAGAGGTAAAAATCTCAGCCGAAATTCTGTTAAGGAGGCAATAGATACCCTTCCCGACGGAATTTGTTATTTTGCGCCCTCAGGTGCTGTCAAGCTGTGCAATCTTCAAATGCACCGTCTGTTCCGCAGTCTGGCACAAACCGATATGCAAACATTTGAGGAATTACAGAAGGCTTTGGAGGAATGTGACACAAAAAGCGGTATCATAAGACTCTCCGATGTCAGGCAAACTTATCTTTTCCCAAGTGGAAAGGCGTGGCGTTATTCTCAAACAGAGATAACAGCCCTCTGCGGTGTTGTCTATAAAGAGGTTATATTTTCCGATGTGACACAGCTTTATGAAAAGAACCTGAAACTAAAGGAGCAGACAGGACAGTTGAAAAAAATTTCCCGTGACTTAAAGGTTCTTTCGGATAATGTTTCAACTATGACAAAGGAAAAGGAATTGCTGACAGCAAAAACAAGACTGCACGACCGTATGAGTGGGGGAATCCTTGCAATGCGTCAGATTTTGCAACAGGAGCAGACTACGGAAGAAACCGTTGATGCCGTCAGTCTGTTTCAAAAAGCAGTAAGCGCAATTAAAAATGATAATGAATACCCGCTTCAGCGTGGTGAGCTTGCAGAATTTATGAGTGATGCCGATACAATCGGTGTAAAAGTAGAGCTTAACGGGGAATTACCCCAACAGCAGGAAGTGTACAGGGTGTTTTTGATAGCAATGCGTGAGTGCCTTACAAACAGCGTTCGTCATGCCAATGCAACAATTCTTGCTATTGATATACATAATGATGATTGTTCTAATTCAATACGCATCACAAACAACGGAAAACCTCCCGAAAGTAAAGTAACACCCAAAGGCGGACTGCTGAATCTTTACAATCATATTACTAATTTGGGCGGTACTATGGAAATACAGTCAAATCCGTTTTTTGAGCTGATTGTGACTTTGCCGAAAATAAAGGAGGGAACAGAATGAAACAGGTGCTAATCGTAGAGGACCAGCGTATGCCCCGTGAAAATATGGAGAGGATAATATCAGACAGCACAAGCTATGAACTTGTGGCAAGCATAAGCAGTGCAGAGCTTGCCGTTATAAAATGTCAGCGACAGCATATCGACCTTGTTCTGATGGATGTATGCACAACAGGCAGTAAGGACGGAATTGACGCCGCCGCCGAAATTAAAAAACAGTTTCCCCACATAAAAATTATTATCGTCACATCCATGGTGGAGGTAGGCTATCTGGATCGTGCCAAAAATGCAGGAGTGGATAGCTTTTGGTACAAGGATGTCAGCAAGGAAACCCTGATTGATGTGATTGACCGCACAATGTCGGGTGAGCACATTTTCCCCGACAAGTCACCTGTTGTACAATTAGGTCGTGCCAGCAGTGCCGAGTTTACAGCAAAGGAAATCGAAGTTCTGCGCCTTGTGTGTGACGGTCTGGAATACAGCGAGATTGCAGAGAAGCTGTGTGTATCCGTCAATACAGTCAAAACCCATGTTTCCCACATTTTGCAAAGAACAGGCTATTCCAACAAAACCCGACTTGCTATTGCCGTTACCAACAAAAAATTCATTATTCCCAGCATTCCGGAGGATAATGAATAACAAAATTCTTATGATAATACTAAAATCCCCGATTTCATTTGTGAAGTCGGGGATTTTTATTAGGTATTAGTATTATATGAAAAATCACCCATATGGGTGATGTGCAACCCAAAAGCTCCTTGTATAATATAATTAACAAAATAATATAATGGGAGGTGTTTTAATGAAGAGAGTCGTTGTAGATATGCAAAACGCCTTGTTTGCTGATGCCATAGCAACTGCTTTGCGTGATTTTGATTCGGATTTTGAGGTTTTTTCAAGCGAAAGTCCCGACAAAACAACTGATATGTGCGCCGATACAGAGGCGAATGTCCTTATAATGGAGGTCAATTCCTACACACCATGGAAAATTGAGGAGCGAATGAAAATCCGTGACGAAGTAAAAACATATTGCCCCCACTGTAAAATCGTTCTCGTTGTAGATGAAAACACCGAGAAAAAATTAGCCGATAAGGTTCGCAGTGCCAAAAAAGACGGACTTATCGACAATTTCCTTTACGGCTCGGTATCTGCCACATATTTGTCGGCAGTTGTTGATACTCTTTAAAAGACGAAAAAATGACAGTATTTAAAATGAAAAAATTTATAAAAAAGAATTTGATATTTATGAGCATTTTATTTGCAACTATGTCGCTTTTCGGCTGTGACAAAAATCCGGTAAAGCCTGACAGAGAGCTTACTTCAGTTTCAATTTCTCAAAATC
>JBJEOU010000013.1:0-20120 GCA_051880875.1 Ruminococcus sp.
ATCGACTACAGTCCCGAAATAGATACATATTTAAAGGTAATATGCTTTCCCACCTTCAAAGGTCACTGCGGTTGCATTTTATTCGATATTTCCGAAATAAAATTCACCAAAAACAGCAGTGACGCCGAAAAAGCTCTATTGCTTTACTTCGGAAAACTGCCTGAAAAGGATGTATGAACATTACAACTGAAATATAAAAATAGCCGCATATCTATGCCTGTTCCCTATGTTTTTTGCAAACAAACGGTAAACGGTGAGGTATGCGGCTTGTTTTATGTCGTTTTGAGCCGTTTTAATGTCGTTTTGGGCATTGCTTATTGAAATGTATTACAAAAATCTTCTATTATTATACAAATATATAGTAGTGCCGCACAAAAACAGAAGTATCTAATTTTTAAGCGGCAGAATGGAGTTATTATATGAAAGTTTTTAATGGTATTATTGGTGTATTATCTATTTTGGGGGCAGTTTACTGTATGTTTTTTCCCGGAATAAGCTTCCTGAATACAGGTTGGATTGTTGCAATTCTTCTTGGAATTTACGGAATTAACAATATCTTTGGATATTTTTCAAGCTCCAAAAAAGAAAACAAGGGTGACGGAAAACTTGTTTCTAACGGTGTTATGGGACTGATTATCGGCATTGCCTGTGCTGTTGTAGCTTTGCTTGCAATGTTCAGCTCCGGTGTTCGAGGTACACTTGATTTGATTATTCTTTTGATATTTGCCTTTTGGCTTATTTACTCCGGTGCTGTCAGCATTTTCGGTGCTTTTGCACAGAAGAAAATGGGCGGAAAAATGTGGGGGCTTTCCTTAACTTTAGGCATTATTGTTCTCCTCACAGGACTTTACGGTGCAACCCATCTTCTGTTTGCAGCTTTTTCAATCGGCTATATGATTGGTATAGAGCTTATGGTTTACGGAATAAGTCTATTAATATCTGCATTTGAAAACAAAAATTAAGGAAACAGCTTATAATCAAAGCTGTATATCTTAGAAATCTAAAGGAGTGATTCTTTTGAAAAAGTTATTTAGGGGTTCCCTCTCTGTCATTCTTACATTGACGGTGCTGTTTTCTACTACCGCTGTTTCTGTAACGGTAGTTGACTCCGTCACCAAGGATAAGGTTGCAACAGCCCAGTCAACAGCAACCAAATATTCCTTGGATGATATATGCACAGATATGTTGTTCCCTAAAACAGAAAAATCCAGCGAATGTGAAAACGACGGAGAAATTGAGAAAAAGACTACTAATGCTTGTAGTGACGATGTGTATAAAGCATTTAATCTCAGTAATGTTTCCGCCGGTAACGAAAGCTCATCCGGCTCATCAGAAAGTATGGGCGAGCAGTCAAAAGATATAGTTAACGACTCAAAGTCCGATAACCCACTTGCAGGTTACACCTTTGTATCCCCAAAGGAGCTTGTTATAGGTCAGATTAACAGAAATGAGCAACACCAGGGGGAAATCAGAGCTGTTGACAATGTGAGTGAACAAATCAGCGATTTGAATGTTGACAATCTATCAACTGCCGGATCTCCAATTTCTCTCACAGAGGAAAAGATGGGTCAGACCCACAACACAATAGGAATTGACTACAACGGTGACGGTGTTGATGAACTGGCATATTTCTCACTTTATGCAGACAGCAACGGTCACGCATCTGTCAGAACATACAAAAGGTCAAATTCCGACTCCTTGTCATGGGAGCAGGTAAGCGACAAGAATATGCAGATTTCTACCGACAATGAAATCCTTGACATTGAAGCACAGCAATCAAAGGGCTACACAGCTATGACAGCAGGTGACTTTGACAACGACGGAAAAGAGGAGCTTGCCTGTTATTTCCCTTGTGCAAACAATAGTAGTGATAAAAACAAGTCCGATGAACCTTTTGTTGGTGTGATTGATATTGATGACGAAGGATACTTTAGTCTTTCCGATATGAAGAAGATTTACCTTTCTTCAATAAGAAGTGAATTTAAAGACCTGAAAAAGGGCGGAGATTACTTTGAAAGCTGGTATATGCCTATTGTTGCCCTTTCCACCACATCAATCAGAGCAAACGGTGGAGATGTAAACAGTAAATCCTATGATGACCTTGTAATCAATGTCAGCGTTCCAAGGGTTTATCACGACGACGATGTTAGTATGAATTCCTGCGTTGCCATATATTCATATGAGAATGGTAGCTATAATAGAAAGTTTAATGAAGACCTAAGATATGACAAAACCAGAATGTTAAGCACGAATTCTGTTGACGCCGACCTCAACGCCGACGGTTACAAAGAGCTTGTCGTTGCAGGTTTGTGTGAAGAAGATTTAAAGGAGAGTAACGACAAATCCACAGGTAAAATCAGTACTTCCGAAAATCTTGTTCAGCTTATTTACTGGGATGGCAGCAGCTACAAATTTGTGTGGAGCTCACCCAAAACGGTTGAAGGAGCCGGCAATGTTAAGGTTGACTTTGACCAGCAGGAGCCAATAGCAATAACTGCCGGAAGATACGACCCCAACTCACCCCAAACTATGGATTACCTGTGTATTCAAGGTGTGGTGTTAAGCTGTCAGGACTCACAGGTATATGCTGTTAAGGAATATGACACAATTGATGATACAAGTGGCTCAAATAAAACACAGGCTGTTGTTACAACAATGCCTTACCACGAGTATGAGCTTTTCACCTCTGCCCACTTTGATGTTGAGTACAAGGCTGATATTAGTAGCCTTGTATCAGCAGATGACAGTCCTTTCATAAGTACAGCGGACTCAGGCTTGTTCTGTGTTTCAGGAGGAACAGAAACTATTGCCCTGCTTACAGGGGACCAAGTTAAGGTGCCTACCGATAATATAAGCTATGATATTATCCTAATATCCTGTGACGCATACGGAAAATGGAAAGCAGTTGCTCATGACGACTATATACATCATAAGAACGAGGACGACGAAGGTACATTTATGTCACTGTGCTTTGCAGATTGTGACCTTGACCAGACCTATTACAAATACCTTAGCAAAGAGGTTGGATATTCAAGCCCTACCTTGTATTCAGTAGTTCAGGTACCGCCATATTACGAAGAAGTCAACGGCGCAACTGTGTCCTTTACAGTTACCCACAGCAACTCAAGTGCTGTTAAAGGCGACTGGGGCGTTGGCGGTGGAGTCGGATTTTCTTATGAAGGTAAAAAACTTGAATTGGATGCTATTCCGGTAGTTAAATATGTAGGCTCAACCACCTCGGAAAATGAAACTGAAACAGCGACAACTCTTACTCTTCATACAGACCAAGACTATGCTGTTTCTTTGGTAGTACCTGTTGTGGTTTGTAATTATGATGTGTGGACTCCCAACGGCAACAAAGGGGACGAAAACCATTCGACAATGCAGACTGTACAGTATTTGAAGCCTACCTTTGCCGCACTCTCCATTGATGAGTATAACAAAGCCGCAAGCGCCCTTACAGACGAGGAGGACAAAAAGGCTGCTCCAATTATTGACAGCCTGCCTAAGTCAAGGGCAGGCGACCCATACGGCTATAACGCAACCCTTGATGATTTGAAGCCTGAGATGTCAATCGGTGACTCTGTAAAAGTGGACAGCACCTTGGCGAAATCCACCGTTACCTCCGGCGCCGAAAGCTTTGGTAACGACATAACCGTGACAAAAAGCTCTGAATTAGAAAATGGATTTAATATCTCTTTGGATGTTGATATAAAAGTTGATTTTAGATTTCTTAGATTTGTGAAATTTAAGGTTGAGCTTGAGGGAGGAGCGTCATGGGTTTCCTCCGACAGCGACGGTGTGACCTTTAGGGTTGACTACGAGGGAATTGAAGAAGAAAACACAGGCTCGATTAATTCGGAAAGCAGTAAAAGCTATACGGATTACAGGGACTCAGAGGGAAATCTGATAAAAAGCAGTATCACCCACTTTACCCCTGAGGACTATCAATATACTGCCAATGCCGTTGCATATCCAAGCGACTTTTTAAATCCTGACGGCAAATCTAAAACAGAGGAAACTGAATATAACTTTAACAAGGTTTATCTTTTAAGCTACTATACAGACGGACTTGTTGGTACGCCTCCTGTGTTGCCGGAGTATTTCGGAGTGCAAAGTGTAAGAAAGAACAGTGACGGTACACATTCCATTACACTTGCCTGGAACTGCACTAATGCAACTTCAGAGGAAAACTGGCGTAAACAGCGTTCAACAGACGCCTATAACATCTATGTAAAGAGCCTTAATGCAGAAAAATTAATGCTTGTAAATAATGAAGGTCCTATCTTCCTTGATAAAAAAACGGACATTATGACATACGAGGTTGGAGGACTTAAGGACACCTCAATGGACTATGTGTTCTATATTGCACCGGCAAACACCTCCGTAAAAACAGCAAAAGAGGTTGTGGATGGAATTAATGTATATGAAGGTATTTTAAGTGATCCTGTAAAAGTAAATATCGACACCCTGTACAATACTGACGGTGTAACTATTACACAGCAACCTGAAAACTACTACATAAAGAGCGTTGGGGAAACAGCAACATTCAATATAGACGCTGTTGATGTTTTTGACAATAAAGATGACCTTATTTTCCAATGGCAGACCTATGATGTAAAGGCGAAGGTGTGGTGTGATGTTACCAACAACACCTCTACCGAACCAACAATCTACCAGTTTGTAACAACTGAAGAAAGCGTTGATATGCCTATACGGTGCCTTGTAACCAAGAATGTTTCAAGTGCAGAGAATTACACAGCCACCTCGGATTCAGTAACAGTTATCATTGGGGAGGCTCCTGTTAAGCCACAGGATGAGTTTGACGAGGACGAGGACGGAAACTTTATCATCAGAACCTATGACGACCTTGTAAAGCTTTCAAATCTTGTGAGAAGTGATTACGACGACTACGGCAGTGCGGATTATGTTCTTGAAAATAATATAAAAGCACCTAATGATTCAAAATGGACGCAGGGCATTGGAAGTGTGTCGGACAACAAGCCTTTTAACGGTAAATTTGACGGACAGGGCTACTGCATTATCGGTCTTAATGTTAATTCACCTAATTACGGAGGACTGTTTGAATTTATCGGAGAAAAGGGAAGTATAAAGGATTTATTCGTTTTCGATTGTGATTTCTCATCTTCTTCCAAAACAGCAGGTGGAATTGTAGCAGTTAACCAAGGTACAATGGACCACTGCACAAGCGGTGTAAATATCACTTCCGGTTATATATATCCAAACGGAAATAAATATTATGCACCTGACTTTAACTCAAGTATAAAGGGTGAGATAAGCGGCGGTATCGTTGGCGAAAACAGCGGTTCTCTTACAGGCTGTCGAAGCTCTGCTATTGTGTCAGGTACAATGTGCGGTGGCATTGCAGGGGTGAACACAGGAAAAATTTACGGCTGTGCAAATAACGGTAAGGTAGGAAATTCAAAAACTGAACTTTCCGGCGGACTTGCAGGAAAGAACGGCGGTACATTGGAAGCCTCCTACAATTCGGCATCCGTTGAAAATACAGAAAAAACCTCTGAAAAAAGTTCATCCCGAAAAGGCTCGGTTGCAGGCATAAACGGATATGACGGACTGATTCCCACAGTAAAGAATGTATATTATATTATCAACGATAAAGGCGGACTTAGCGCAATCGGAACGGATTCAACAGAGTCCCTTGATAATACAAACATAGGCGAATCAGACATCGAATATCTGCAAAGCTTGGAATTTACTAATACTCTCAATGACATCACTGATGAATCAGTAAGCTGGAAACATAATCCACCTCTTAACAAAGGCTGTCCGATGATTGAGGGTAACTTCTTTATCGACTCAATTAAGCCAGCAGGAAACGACATCACCGTACAGGGAAGTATGCATAAGGCTCTGAATATAAGCTATGACGTTGGCAGTAAGAACTCTGAAGAATACCAGCTTTTATCTTCCGGAAACAGCGAAAATAAAATTCTGAAAACATATTCTGTAAGCCTTACTGACAAGGACGGCAACTATATTCCTGCCGAGCTGTGGTGCACAGGTTCCTATAAAATTTCAGTACCCGTTGACAGGGAGAATATACAACTTGCCGGAATAAATACAGAGGGAAACATAGCTTACTATAAGCCTGATTCTGTTAAAGACGGAATGGCTGAATTTACAGTTTCACACCCCATGTCCTTTGCCATTGTGGAAGCCAATTCAGAAAAGGTTGTTTCACCTGACAACGATTATGAGGGTTCAATCAATACAGGAGAAACATCATTTAACTTTGTGATACTCCTTGTTGCAATACTTGCCCTTGTGGTAATCTTCGGTACAAAAAGAAGGAAAAAAGTTGGATAATACATCAAAATCAAAGAAAAAACCATTATTAATAATCATTGTCACATTGCTCATTGTGGGGGCTTTGGCTGTTGGGGGATATTTTGTGTACCAAAATTTCTTTCCACAGGAACAGCCAACTGCCTCCAAGGGTGTTGTGGGAAAAATCTCCGACGGCTGGGACACAGGCATAGAGGATGAAACTAAATCTAAGAAAACAGGTATTCAAATCCCCGGCTACAGCAGTGCCGTAATGAATTCAGGCGACAAGACCCTCACCCTGAGCATTGGCAATCCCAAGGCTAACAAGTGCGGTTTTTACGCCACACTCAAGCTTGAGGACGGAACTGTTCTTTATAAGTCCGAGCTGATTAAACCCGGCTACGGACTTACAGAGGTTCCCCTTAATAAAACCCTTGAAAAGGGCAACTACACCGCAATGGTGGTGTATAAATGCGTTACCCTTGACAAGGAGCATACACCCCTTAACTCTGCCGAGTCGGAGTTCAAGCTAATTGTTAAGTGATTAAGGAATGACGTAATACACGACTTTCTTATCAATAAAATTTTATTATGAAAGGATGTTTTCAATGAAAACAAGAAAAATCATTTCTGCTTTAATTGCAGGAATACTTGCAACAACTGCTGTTGTATCAGTATCCGGTGCTACTCTCACAGACGTAACCCCTGACAACTCAACAGAAGTAAAAGCTAACATCGTAGATCCGGGATATGTAAGCTACACTATCACAATCCCCGACAGCGCTGATTTCGGCACACTTACCCAGCCCGACACCGACGAAACTGACCACTATACATTCTACGATTTTCAGGTTGAAGCAACAGAACTAAATATAAAAAGCAATCAGGGAGTATCTGTTTATATGAAGGACAGCTCTGCAGAGGATAATCAGTTCTACATTTCACAAAAGGATGTAGCAGATCCATTCACAATAGCTTATGATGTTTACGATACTGCTGTTGACGAAGGAACTATGGGCGATTATGAACCCATAAATTCAACTGCAACTCCTGGATCATACGGCTATCATCTCTGTACATTCTTCTCAGGTTCACAAGGAAGCACACAGGATGTTACACTTGCCTTGAATCAGAACGCTTTGTACGGTCAGACTCTTTCTGAAATCGCAGGCGACTACAGCGGTACTTTGGCATTCCACAGCGCATTAATTGAGCGTTAATCAGTTGCTCTTTATAATTAACTTCACAAGTTTTATCTAAAATGAAATGGATAAAAATATGTAAGTGCCTGTGTTTGCTGTTTGTTGCAGTATGTTCAGTACTTTTTACAACCTCTTTAAAGGCTGTTGCATTACATACTGACGGGAGTATGGAAGTAATTGCACATATTGAAACCGCACCTGCTGAAACCACACAGCCTGCTACTGAAAGCGGCAGTGGGGTAGTGCCTGATAATGGCAGTGTTTCAACAGGCGAAAAAGTATCCGCTTGTGTTGTAATTTCTCTGATGTTGCTCATCATTTCGGCGCTTGTTATATATTTCTGCAGAAAAAATGATAAGACCAACAGCATTCCCGGCAGAAAATAATATGTTATCATTATAAAGCAAAACGGCTTAAACACTGGGTTTAAGCCGTTTTTGTTATGATTTTATGTAATTAATATTCAGAATCAATAGTTATTTTCGCTGATTTCAAAGTAGCTTTGAGGATGAGCGCATACAGGGCAGATTTCAGGTGCCTTTGTGCCTACAACGATGTGACCGCAGTTTCGGCACTCCCATACCTTAACCTCGCTCTTTTCAAACACAGCTGATGTTTCCACATTCTTAAGCAAAGCACGATAGCGCTCCTCGTGGCGCTTTTCAATTTCTCCTACCATACGGAATTTTGCAGCAAGTTCAGGGAAGCCTTCCTCCTCAGCTGTTTTTGCAAAGCCGTCGTACATATCTGTCCACTCATAATTTTCGCCGTCGGCTGCTGCGGAAAGATTGGCGGCTGTATCTCCGATTCCGTCAAGCTCCTTAAGCCACATTTTTGCGTGCTCACGCTCGTTTTCTGCTGTTTTAAGGAAGAGGGCGGCAATCTGTTCAAAACCCTCCTTCTTTGCAACTGAAGCAAAGAAGGTATATTTATTCCTTGCGCCTGATTCTCCATCAAAGGCAGTATGCAGGTTCTTTTCTGTCTGTGTTCCTGCATATCTGTTCTTGCTTTCCTCTGTTATCAGCTCAAGATTGTCACCTGTTGCTCTGCATCTGGGGCAAACAGGAGTTTCTCCGTCCTTAACCTCAAATACCTCTCCACATAACTTACACCTGTACTTTTTCATAATCTTTACCTCCGTATTTTTTGAAATTTTTATATCAGTATTAACATTTGTAATTGGATCGCCTACATGGGGAATGTCTGTGTATTTCGCAATATCCCTGCTTGTTGTTACAAGATTCCTGACAGACAATCCATGGACTGAACTGTTGCCTGTAACCCTTGCAAAGGTTTTCAGCTCATTAAGGGAAACATTCAGGAAATTTGCAACTCTTTGAGCCGAGGAATCAATGTGAAGTCTTTTCCTAAGCTCTGGGTCCTGTGTAGCAACACCCACAGGACAGTTACCGCTACCGCAGATGCGGTACTGCTGACAAGCAGCGGCGATAAGTCCTGCACTTGCAATAGCCACAGCGTCAGCACCCATAGCCAAAGCCTTGGCAAAATCTGCTGATACACGTAGTCCTCCTGTGATTACCAGCGAAATATCCGAGCCTACTGAATCCAGATATTTTCTTGCCCGATGAAGTGCATATATAGTGGGAACGCTGGTTGCCTCACGAAGCATTAGAGGACTTGAGGCTGTAGCTCCTCCCCTGCCGTCTATGGTGATGAAATCAGGCTTGGCAAATACACAATACTCCAAATCACTCTCAATATTTCCGGCGGCGATTTTAATGCCGATAGGGCGACCGTCCGAGCGTCTGCGGAGCATATCTACCATATCCCGAAGGTCCTCTTTTGAATTTAACTCCGGGAATTTGCTGGGGCTTTGTATGTCCTCACCCTGCTTTTTTCCTCTGATAGCTGCAATTTCCGGCGTTACCTTTTCGCCCGGCAGGTGTCCGCCCATTCCCGGCTTTGTACCCTGTCCGATTTTGATTTCAATAGCGTCAGAGGTTCGGAGATTTTCGTCAGTTACGCTATACTTGTTGGGTATGTACTCGAATATGTACTTATACGCTGACTGCTTTTCCTCCGGCAAAATTCCCCCTTCACCGCTGCACATTGCAGTTTTAGCCATTGCAGAGCCTTTGGCAAGTGCAACTTTCACTTCTTTTGACAAGGCACCAAAGGACATATGGGAAATATAGATCGGGCTGTTGAGCACCATTGGTTTTTTTGCGTGTTTTCCGATTACAGTAACGGTGTCAACCTCATCTCCGTCATCAAGTGGTGGCGGATTAAGCTGGGCACCCAGCAAAAGCACATCATCCCAATTTGGCATTGGCATCTTTGTACTCATAGCTCCGCCGATTGACTTTCCTGTTACCGCCATTTCGTGAATTTCAGCCATATAACGGGCAGACTCATCGTGACGGGCAGTTGCGCTGTCATAGTCAAGCTTGCCTGAATAGGATTTCACAGCAGGCTCTTCCTCTTCCTGGGGTAAAGGCAAAAAATTTGAAACAGGCTGTTTGCAAACCGGACAGCAATCAAGCTGTGAAATAGGTTTGCCCTCCTTTTCCTCATCGTAGATTGCTCCGCAAATCTTACATTTATAGATAGCCATAGAACACTCCTTTTTTATAAATTATTTTTGTTTATACATTCAGGACACAGACCCTCAAATATCATTCGATGACGCTTAATCTGAAAGCCGGTTTCCTTTTCTATCTGTTCATCGTAATGGTCGTGGTAACTCAGCGGAGCGTCAAAGGTCTTTCCGCATCTTGTACAGTAAATATGATAATGACGGTCTATCCGGGAATCGTATCGGTCTGCCGAGGGCACTTTAACATGTGTAATCTCCTCATTTTCCGACAGGATACCCAGATTGCGGTACACCGTACCTCTGCTGATTTTGTCGTCCTTTCCACGAACATCAATATAAATCTGGTCGGCAGTAGGATGGTCGTTTCTTTCCATTACAGTTTCCAGAATCATCCGGCGCTGTTTTGAATTTCTCTGTTTTTTCATTTTAAGCCCCTTATTTATACTAAGACCTATTACTATTTATATATTAACAATTATTTTTTGAAATGTCAATAATTATTGTTAAAATATTACATATCTTTTTTTACAGGAGTATTCAGTACAATTTATATTTTCAATAACAAGCACAAATGTTTTAAGGGTTTGGAAAATAAAATTCCAAACCCTTTTCTTCCTTTACCGTAATTCAATTTTGCTCTATATATTTACTACATAAGATTACTTTTTCTCGCAATTTGTTTGATAAAGTTCATTGATTATTTTGTAGTCGCTTTCGGATATTTTGTACATTCCCCGGGAGTCAGTACTGAAAGATATATGATTTGCGTCATAAACAGTAATGTTATATTCTGTTTTATCCCCGCTATATGCCCTTATCCAAATACCTCCGTCTATTTCTCCTGATTCTCCTGAGTAATCAGCATTTGATAAAATATCAATTACTGTTTCTTTATGGTTATCATCTAAAAATATTTCCTTTTCATCAGGTGTTATGAAGGACAATTTATCCACATTAGAAAAGTCAACCTCTTGGGAAATAGAATTATTTTCGCAACCGCCCATTGATGTGGCCGTGAGTATTAATAGCAGAAACACAGCAAATACTTTTTTCATTTTTACTCCCCTATCAATAATCTTCAAGCAATTTCTTTTTGTCCTGAAATTATTTGATAAATAAAATATATTATGACATATTATACCATACACAACCAATAATTGCAATCAACTTCTATGGATATTTATTCAGTATTTCCTTAAATAATGGGAATAAAATATAAAAAATTTACAAGACAAAGGATAGCATATGTGATATACTGAACAAAGTGAATTTTTACTTTGCATATGTTTAAAAGTGAGGGATTAATGTGAAAAGGTTAGTTAAAATTCAGGCGATACTGCTTAGTTTAGTTTTGCTTTTGCCCATTGTCTTTAACAGTTCTGCGGAAAACACCCCTGCCAAAGAACAGACTGCCCAAACATCAGTTAAGTGTGATGAGGCTGTGGTAAAGGCGGTGGAAAGGGAATCTGACAATCCTCAGAAAGCAAGTGATATGATTAATGATATTGAGGACACCGCAACCTACGAGGAAGCCCTCAGGACGGTTCTTGATGAATATTATCTTGAAAGCGATACAAAGAGCATTGAGAGCGTAGAAAAATCTATTGACTCCAGAGGGGACGCAATACTGAAAAATTACGAAAAAGCCTTAGATGAGAGAAATACAGAGGAAACAGACCTTGGCTATATGTCGGGGGAAGTTCTGGCGGTTGTAAAAAGCGGAATTAAGGAAGAGGATATCCCTGCACTTTTTGAAGATGACAGAATGAGCGTTACCGCTGTAAGCGACTATACCCACGGCAAAAAGCTGGTAAAGCTGAGCATTTCCCTTGAGGACACGGTGGAAACAGCCATAGAAAAGCTTGAAGAAAACAGCTATGTTGATTATGTTCAGAAGGACTATGTGTATAAGTCCGAAAGCATATATGCAGAGGAAGTCCTGAACGACTATTACGCCGACAATCTGTACTACCTCAACGCAGTGAACGCCCCCGAGGCTTGGGAATTTGTCAAGGGTGTACCTCACGAAAAAATAAGGGTGGGGATTATAGACACAGGGGCACAGCTTGACCACCCTGACCTTGAAAATGTAATAAACAAGGATTTATCCGTGAGAATAACCTGTGACGGAATTATAGCTCCCCTAAAGGGGGACAACGGTTTGCACGGCACACATGTTTCCGGCATTGTGGCGGCACAGGCAAACAACAAGACAGGTGTAGCAGGAACAGCCTCGGACATAAACAACGACTTAATTGAGCTTGTGGAAATCGGCTCGGACACAGGCACAGGAAACAGCCTGTCGGCATTTGTAATTTACAAGGCGGTGCTTTACGCCATTGACAACAATATAAGGGTAATCAATATGTCACTGGGTGGTGCAACCGACCCGGACAACATCTTCCAGACAGCTGTGGATTTGGCTATTAAAAGCGGATGTGTGGTTGTTTGTGCTGCCGGAAACGAGAACTCCTCAGACTACGCATATCCCTCGGACTGCTCTGGGGCAATAAGTGTAATTGCACTTGACGAAAGCTGTCAGGGCAGGGCGTCATATTCAAATTACGGCGGAACAGACAACAAGGTTTCTGCTCCGGGAACAAACATCCTCAGCACCATCCCTGAAAGCTACGGTGCGTACAATTTCCTAAAGGGCTACGAAAAGCTCAGCGGAACATCAATGGCAACTCCGGTAGTAACGGCAGAGGCTGCAATGATACTTTCCGTAAACCCCTCCCTCACCTCAACAGCAGTAAAGGAAATCATATACAACACCTGTACCGATATGGGAGAAAAGGGCTACGACAAAAGCTACGGCTATGGCAAGGTTAACATCTGCGAGGCGGTCAAGACCGCTTATAACACACCCTCAAATGATATGCCAAAGTCGGTAAAGCTGTCCTCGTCGGGAATAACAATCACAAAGGGCGACACCTGCAAGGTATCTGCAACTGTGACAACCACAGGAAACAACAAGGAAGTTTATTACCACACAGAGGATAACGGAATTGCAAAGGTTTCTCAGGACGGAACAATCACAGGTGTTTCAGACGGAGAAACAAAGCTTATTGTATCAACAGAAAATTCTATCACAGCTGAGTGTGTTATAAAAGTAAAGTCTTTAGGGGAAACAAAGCTGGACTCCCCAAAGGTGGATGAAATCCAGACAGGTTCATATACAGGCGCAAGGATTAGCTGGAGCAAAATCGACAATGCGGATTACTACCAGATTTATGCCACAACAGGGGATGACGACACATTCAGATACATAGGCTCAACAACCTCCCCCTCCTATTCTGCACTAATGGGTCTTGGGGGTGAAGAAGTCCCTGCCTCCAATGTAACAAAGTACAAAATCAAGGCGGTAAGCCGTACCTCCTCATATGCAGACAGCGATTTCAGCAAAGAATTTGTATATGTATATGTGGGTCAGGAGCCCAACCTTAAGGCAGACCAGCTGCTTGAACAGGGCAAAAGCACAGGACTTCTCATACATTGGGGAGCGATTGTATCTTCTAAGCTATACAGAAAATCCTCCCTTGACGGAAAGCAGGAGCTTCTTGCAACCTTCGGTGAGGATATGACAAAGAACTATTATGAGGACACAGACCTTACTGTGGGTGTTACATACACCTATACACTAAAGCTTTTCACAGAATACAAGGGTGTTGAGTACAGCGATATTACAACAGAGCTGGTTATAAACTACCTTGATGACGATCCATTTAATCCCACACTTGGGAAGTGCGACATTACAAATGCTGAATTTTCCCAAAACAGCGTAAAAGTAACCTGTGTTTCCCCTTCAAATTGCCTTGTTCAACAATGCCTATGCTCTGACAACAACGGAAAAAGCTGGTTTGATGCCGTAAATGCAATAGGCGAAGGCGGAGGAAACTACTACTTAGACGGCCTTGAGTTTGGCAAAACATATCTTGTAAAGCACAAGGCATTTGAGAATCAATTATTCGGGCTGTATCGTGACAGATGTGAATACAGCGACACCATCACCCTGACAATGCCGAATCCCCTTGAAACACCTGTTATTGAGGCAAAATGGGACAGTTCATCAGGGGTGAACATCAGTTGGAACAGTACAGCAGAGGTTGACTACTACACCCTTTATAGAAAGACCGGCGGAGTGTGGGAAAAGCTGGCGGACAACATCTACGGCACAAGCTATTACGACAACACAATCACCTCGGGAAAGATATATTACTACAAGGTGATTTCCAACAAAACAAGCCCTGATTTCAAGGCTGTTAAGTCGGACGGTGTATCAATCGTATCTAAAATCGGAACACAGCAAAGCGCCGACAGCAACATAGCGTTTGTGAATACTAACTCTGCAACAACGAAAAAGCACCTTATGCGGGGAGATGTGAGCCAAATCCCAAAGCAGACCTATACCGGCGGAGAAATTTGTCCAAATATTCAGGCTTTCTATGACGGTATTTTGCTTACTGAGGGAAAGGACTACACCTTAGCATACACCTCAAACACCGAGCCTGGCACAGGCTATGCTGTACTTACAGGCACAGGGGAATATGACGGAAAGTATGTAGTGCCTTTTGAAATAGCGGATAAGACAGAGTATAAATATCACACAGTAACCTACAAGGATTATGACGGAAGTATAATCAAAACCCTTTCCGTAAAAGACGGGGAAACCCTGGAAAAGCTCCGCCCTGCCTACCGTGAGGGATATAAATTTGTAAGATGGGACAAGGAAGTCACAAAGGTTTATGATGACATAACCCTCACCGCAATTTACTCAAAGTCGGACAAGATGTTTAATGTAGCCTTTCTGGACAAGGATGGAAAGGTAATTGACAGACAGCTTGTTTCATACGGTGAAAGTGCCAATCCTCCAAGTGCGCCTGAATACCAGAATTACACCTTTGCAAACTGGAGTGAAAGCACATCCCATATCACAAAAAGTATGGTTGTAAAGCCTGTATACTGTGCAACCACCTTTGCCGGCGGAAACGGAACGGAAAATTCCCCTTACCTCATCTCCAACAGAGAACAGCTTGATTTGTTTTCATCCCTTGTAAACAGTTCTGAAAATTACGCAAGTGCAAGTTACAAGCTTACATCTGACATTATGTATAACGATTTAGCAGACTGTGAATACTGGGGAAATGACAACCGCACCAATGAGGCAAACGACCCTCAGCACATATGGACTCCGGCAGGCACAGAGGAAATGCCCTTCTGCGGTAAATTTGACGGCAACGGACATACAATCACAGGACTTTATGTGTTTACATCAAATGACTATGCAGGATTTATAGGTTACGGCAAAAATGCTGACATCCTCTGCCTTAAGCTGAACAGCTCATATATTAAAACCGAAAAAAGCTATGCCGGAGCAATAGCCGGAAAATTTGAAAACACCTCAGATAATGAGCATAAAATTCAAGCCTGCTGTGTAAGTGAATCAATGATAATTGGCAACGGAGTAGCCGGAGGACTTGTGGGTCAGTTTGAGAGCAACGGTGCAACAAACACCACAGTAATGTCAAACTGCTATTCAGAGGGTTGCTATGTGTATTCCCTGTGGGACAGCATAGCAGGAGGACTTGTGGGCAGGGTGATTTCCAAGGGCAACACAATGGAAATCAGATACTGCTACGCATTTAACGAGATATTGCTGAACTACAGCAACAGTCAGATGGAGCCGGGTTACCTTATCGGCAGTTTTAAAGCCACCTACGACAACAACGCCTGGTGCCAAATCAGCAACTGCTACTATGACGCATACGACGCTCCTATCCACGGCTACGATGAGCTTTGTAATAATGAAGGTCCGTACACATTTACGAACATTGTAGGCTTTAATGATAAAAACGATAAGAAGGTTTCTTCAAATTACAATCTTAAAAAATACGACAGTAGCGACAGCAACCCCCGACTTACTGACAATGTATGGATTTTAAGTGACGGAGATGTGCCAAGGCTGTACTTTGAAAAGGAAAAATATACACTTAAGTATTACCTTGACGACCAGCTTGTAAGCGTTAAGTATTACAGCAAGGGCGACAGGGTTGAGTCCCCCGAAAGATACTATCAGAATGACTACATCAGCACCGACTGGGAATTTTCCGACGATGACTTTGACGGCATAATGCCCGGAAAGGACATAGAGGCATATGCACACAAGTACAAATGCGGAGATGTTAACGGTGACGGAGATATAACCGTAAAGGATGTAACCCTGATTCAGAAGTACCTGACAGGAGGGTCAGCTATACAGGACGCTCCCCTTATTTCGGCAGATGTAAATGCAGACGGCGAAATAGACATTCAGGACTGCACAGAAATCCAGAAATATGCCACACATTATATTTCAACTCTCAAGGGGGCAGAAATACCCGACCCACAGCTTTTCAGCCAACCGCCAATTCCGACACTTAAGACAATAACCTTAATTGACGGCACACCCCAAAACTGGCTTGGAAATGACGGAGCATTGTTTGAGCTCTACGACAAAAATTCAGACATTTCCTACCCAATGGAAAAGTCAGGGGATGTGTGGGTTACAGATGTTCCTTTAACTGTTTCTTCGGTAACCATAAGGAGAATTAACCCTGCTAACGGAGTTGTGTGGAATGAGTGGGAAACAGAAATAAACGGCTCGACCTTTACCGCAACAGCAAGCGGAACAGGCTCCTGGTCATAAAATCAACGCCTTACTTACAAAAAAATACAATGCCGGCAACTGTCCCTCGACTGCACATAAAACAGATTAAGGAAAAGTGCACAAACAAAGCCTTATGAGATTGGGCAATCTGACGATAAAGGGAAAGGATTTTTTCAATAGAAAATACATATTTAAAGTGCTATAATGATAGCTGAGGTAATTATTATGGCAAAAGACAAAAGTATTTCTCAATATGACAAAATGACAAAGACCCCTGTTCACAGGCTGATTATTTCCCTTTCCATACCCACAATTATCAGTATGCTTATAACCAATGTGTACAACCTTGCCGACACAGCATTTGTGGGACAGCTCTCCACCAGCGCAAGCGGTGCTGTTGGAGTTGTGTTTGGATTTATGGCGATTTTGCAGGCAATAGGCTTTATGTTCGGCAATGGTGCCGGAAGTATTATTTCACGGCTTTTGGGAACTCGGGAATATGCCTCCGCCAACAAGTTTGCGTCCACAGGATTTTTCTTTTCCCTGGCTGTGGGGGGTATTATAGGAGTTTTAGGGTTTATTTTCATTGACCCCCTGGTTGCTGTTTTAGGAAGTACACCAACCATCACCCCCTACGCAAAGTCTTACATTTCTTTTATACTGATTGCTTCGCCTTTTATGACGGCAAGCTTTCTGATGAACAATATCCTAAGGTACGAAGGCAAGGCTATGCTGGGTATGATTGGCCTTATGGCAGGCTCAATCCTTAACATAGCGGGGGACCCTATATTTATGTTCTGCTTTGATATGGGCATTGACGGTGCAGGACTTTCAACCTGTGTATCACAGGTTATCAGCTTTTTTATACTTCTCAGTATGTTTTTGTTTGGCAAAACCCAGTGCAGATTTTCCTTTTCCAACATCAGCTTTCATATTAGGGATATTACAAACATAATCACAACAGGTCTGCCAAGCCTGCTACGACAAGGACTTAACAGCCTTTCTACGGTACTGCTGAACCTCCAGTGTTCCTTCTACGGTGACGAGGCTGTTGCCGGAATGAGCATTGTAACAAGAATTATTTTCTTTGCATTTTCTATCGCCCTTGGTGTGGGACAGGGCTTTCAGCCTGTGTGCGGATTCAACCTTGGCGCCGGAAAATACAGCCGTATCAGAAAAGGCTATAAGTGCACGCTGGGTCTTGCACAGGGCATTATAATCGTTATGACAACACTTTTAATCCTTTTTTCCACAGACCTTATGGGAATTTTCAGAAACGACCCCAAGGTTATTGAAATCGGCACCACGGCGCTTATATATCAGGCAATATCAATTCTGTTCCTGCCCTTCTGTATGGTTACGGAAATGTCATATCAAAGCTCCGGCAAGAGGCTGGGAGCGTCAATGCTTTCCTCCCTGAGAAGCGGATTGCTGTTTATCCCCTGCCTTCTTATTATGTCATTCACCCTTGGACTGACGGGAATCCAGTTCGCACAGCCGGTTTCAAATGCAATTTCCTTTATACCGTCAATATTCTTTGCAATTCACTATTTTAAAAACCTGCCCAAGGCGGATAAAGAGAATTAATGGTCTGAATTTTGGGTGCAAAAAAACACCTATTAAGATAGGTGTTTTTGCGTTTATATTATCAGATTAACTATTCATCAAATCCATAATATCCTGAAATTTTACCAATGTAACATTTCCCAGGATTTTTGCTCTTTCAGCACAGCTTTCGGTAAATCCTGTTTTGGAGAAAAGGTACAATTGGGTATTGGTATAAGGAAACAACTTACTCCTTTTTATCAGCTTTTCCAGTACCCCTGTGTCAACCTTTTCGTTAGTCCATTTACATTCACCAAACAAGGCTGTATTCTTATCCTGTTCCCCCATAATGCCGATTTCCGTTTGCTTTTTCTCTGTCGGGTCATTTCCCCACCATCTTCCAAGGGATTTAAACAGTACAGGACAATTACCTGACAGCAACAGCTTCCACAGATACTCCTTGCATATATCTTCAAATACACTTCCCATATAATCCGAAAAATACGGCTCTATTCTTCTGTACACTATATCCTCTGCTCCCATGGAAATCAAAGAATTGTTCTCGGGAATAAATCTGTACCAGAATCTGAACATATTATCCTCAATGCTATAGATAGTTTTTCTGGAACCTTTTTCACCATAAGGAGTTTCCTTCTTTACAAGCCCTAAAGAAATAAGACTTTTAATGTACATTGAACATACATTTGTCTCCTCTCCGATTTTGTTGGAGATTTCGGACAAACGGCTTGAGCCGGAGGCTATTGCTGAGATAACAGCATTGTAAATCGCCGGTTCACGAACCTCCTGTTTTAGAAGATTATTAGGCTCTTCAAAAATCATTGACGCAGTATTGAGAAATGTATTTTTTATGTTATCTTCAATAGAAATTTTATCATTAACCAGTCGCAAATACTGGGGTGTTCCGCCAAACACTCCATAAATCAGAGCCTTTTCAAGTCCGGTAAAATTGCTGAAATACCTGCATACTTCTTCAAATTTAAACGGTTCAAGCTTCATTTGGGCGGTTCTTCTTCCATAAAGGGGAGCCTTGTAAGCCAAAACCTTATCCTCCATATATGACATTGAAGAACCGCAGAGTATCAACATTAATTTTGAGTTTTCCTTATATTTATCAATTAAGAGTTGTAATGTTGACGAAAGGCTTTTTGACGCTCTGGCAACATAGGGATATTCGTCAATGGCAAGAACAAGCCTATTCTTTTCAGATAACTGAAAAACATATTCAAGGGCGCTTTGAAAAGAGTTAAAAGTGGATTCCGTTTTAATATCACTGGTATACTCAAAAATGCTTTTACTGAAATTTTCAAGATTTTGTTTCAGGTTACTTTCAACACCCATAAAATAGATTGTACTTTTATCTTCAACAAATTTATTAATCAGTGCAGTCTTTCCCACCCTACGACGACCGTAAATTACTGCAAACTCAAAATTATCAGAGTTATACAATTTGTTTAGCTCCCTGAGTTCTTTATTTCGTCCGATAAACATAATACAAACCCCCATATGACTTACTTCAAGTATATCACTCAACTATAATTTAGTCAACTATAAATGACTAAATTATAGTTGAGTATTATAGTGTTTCTGATCATTGACGAGCGAACAGGCACTTACCTGCTTTTCTTTTGTTTACTTTACTTTCCTTTTCTTTATTAATTATTGCATACATTTACCGGGTTAATGTTGACATTAACTCGGTTTTTGCTTACATTATCCGAAAAATTGGTATAAGAAATCAAGGGGTACTGCCCTTTAACTTCAAATTGTTCACGGTGATTAACAACCTCAAAATATTCTATCCCACATATGTAAGGATATTATATTTATCCAACAAATCTCT
>JBJEOU010000014.1:0-4366 GCA_051880875.1 Ruminococcus sp.
AACTGTGCCCTTGAACTTCTCTTAGGATTCCTTAAAAATCCAAAGTACAAGGTTGCCCCCATTCTCAAGATTATTGAGGACCACACAGAAAAGCTGAAGGAACAGGGAATCAAGTGGGGATATGACATTCCATATATGCTGACAGGTCAGTACAACACCCACCCTCGTCCTGCTATTTCTTATGTAAAAGAAGAAAGAAAAGACTACTATAAGTTCTCAAATGAGCTTTATGATATAATCAACAGCTAACAGGAGAAGAATATGAATATTTTACTTACAGGGGGAGCAGGTTATATTGGCTCCCACACCTGCATAGAATTAATCAGTGCAGGACATACTGTTGTAATTGCCGACAACCTGTGCAACAGCAGTAAAAAGGCTGTTGCCAGAGTTGAAGAAATCACAGGAACAGAGATTCCTTTTTATGAGATTGATGTCTGCGATTACGACAGGCTTTCAAAGGTTTTTGAAGAAAACCAAATCGACTCTGTTATTCACTTTGCAGGTCTTAAGGCTGTGGGCGAAAGCTGTGAAATTCCCCTAAAATACTATCGCAACAACCTGGACAGCACATTAACTCTCTTGGAGGTGATGAAGAAGTACGGTTGTCATAACTTTGTCTTTTCCTCATCTGCAACGGTTTACGGAATCCCCGAAACCGTTCCCTTGGTGGAAACAATGCCAACCTCCTGCACAAATCCCTACGGTTGGACAAAGCTTATGAATGAACAAATATTAACCGATGCAACAAAGGCAGACCCTGAGCTTTCTGTTGTTCTCCTGAGATATTTTAACCCCATCGGAGCACACGAAAGCGGTATGATTGGTGAAAACCCCAACGGTGTTCCCAACAACCTTATGCCATACATCACACAGGTTGCCGTGGGCAAGCTTAAACAGCTTGGAGTTTTCGGCGACGATTATCCAACCCACGACGGAACAGGTGTTCGTGATTACATCCATGTTGTGGATTTGGCAAAGGGTCATGTAAAGGCTATCGACTATGCCGCCTGCCACAAGGGTACGGAAATTGTAAACCTGGGCACAGGCGTAGGATATTCTGTTTTGGATATAGTCAAAACATTTATAAAGGTCAACGGTGTGGATATTCCCTATGCTATCAAGCCAAGGAGAGCAGGGGATATTGCAGAATGTTACGCTGACCCTTCCAAGGCTCTTGATGTTCTGGGCTGGAAAGCCGAAAAGAACCTTGAGGATATGTGTCGTGATTCCTGGAACTGGCAAAAGAAAAATCCAAGGGGTTACGACGAATAAAGGATTTTAAGAAAGAAGGAAGTATTTTATGAAAAAGAGTGTGAGTCTGATTATCTCTACCGTTATGGTACTGATGATGATAATGACTTCTGTTGCAGGATTTTCTGCCGCAGACAAGCTGGTTATCAACGAGAATGTTACTGCCTCTAAGGGCGACAAGGTTACATATTCCCTGTATGCGTCTTCTGTTCCAAAGGAAGTTGAAGATTTACAGATGGAAATATACTATGATTCACAGTACCTTAAGGTGGATGACGATTCTGTAAAGTATGTTGACGGAGGTAGCTCTGTTTACAATACAAAGATTGAAGATAAGATTCTGTTCAACAGTGCAAACGGTGTACAGGGCTGGGATTTCAGCAAAAAGACCCTGCTTTTCAGCGTTTCCTTTACAGTTGAGCAGGCAGGCGCAACAGACCTTACATACTACATTCAGTGTATGGACTATCTGGAGAACTCACAGACAGTTGACGAGTATATCATCACCTGTGATTACCTTGTAAATGACAAGGCTGTGAAAAAGGATATTGCACCTGTTGTAGAAGAAGAGGGACAAGGCGGAAACTTTGTTAACTACCAGAACGGCAAAGGCTCAAAGAACGGCGGTAACGTTGCTGTTGGAGCTGCCTACGGAAGCAACAATGCCGGAAATGCAGCGAATGGTGACGATAACGGCAACGCAGCCAATAACGGAAACGATGTAAACAACGGCGATGTGAACAACGGAAATGCTGTGGATAACGGCGGCGATAACGGAAATAATGTTGCAGGACAAAGTGCAACAAACGGCAACGGACAGGTTGAAACAACAGCCACAACAGTTGTCAAGACTAATTCCTCCGGGGTAGCTGTTACCACATCGGACGGCGAGCAGTCAACATGGTCAGACTCAAAGGATATGTGGAGAAACATAGGCATTGTAGCCTTGGCTTTGGCGATTGTAGTCTGCATTGTAATTTTAGTCTTTGTTAACAAAAAGAAGAATAAAACCCCTAAAAAATAATTCCAAATAAGAAAATTTATTTATCCTTTGTGCAATATAGCTATTTTAACTTATTAATGTTTGTGCAATTTATGGAAAGAAATTAATTACAAAATTGTTGCTTATTTTTTTTTAAAGGTGTATAATTATGCCAATGGGATAGACTCCCAAAACTTTGTAAATTTATTCAGGAGGAAATAATCATGAAGAAGTTTTTAAGCTTTTTACTTGTAATTGCGGTTGTTATGAGTTTTGCAACTATTGCAATGACAGTATCAGCAGACGAAAATGACGAAGTAGTTGCAGCAGGTGCTTCTGAGGAAGTACAGGAAGTTGCAGCAGACGATGCAGTTTCAGTTGGCGCAGGCACAGACACAGAGGCAGCCGGCGACGCTGGAAAGGTATATTTTGAAAAGCCAAGTGCATGGGCAGGTACAATTTTCTACACACATATCTGGGATACAGAAACAGGTACATCATTCTTTGGCTGGCAGACTAAGAAAGAAAAGCTTACTGAAGAAGACGGCAAGCTCTACTATGACCTCAGCATTTTGAGCGACGCATCAGCTCAGCTCGAGGGCGGTTTCAAGTCAGGCGTAAACTATTCTATTATGTTCAGTGATGACCTTGGCAACGAAACATGCGGACTTATGTTCAACTCCAACTGTGTTGGCGATACAGTAAGACTTACATCAAATGAAAAGACTTTTGAGAACACAGAGGACTCAACAAAGCACTCATATCCAATCGCTTGGACAGCAAATGCTAAGAAGTATGGTATTCCACTTCAGATTACATCTGTAGGTACAATCCAGGGTGAATTCGTTTCTCTTGACAGAACACCGGATCAGATTATTGCTGCTTGGGACGAAGGTTTCCCATCATATCCAAGCAAGGATTCTTACAGCCCACAGTCTTCTGCAAGAGACCACAAGACAAGACTTGCTGAAATCAAGGAAGAATTTAAGAAGTTAATCGCTGAAGGCAAAGTTCTCTTAGTAGGCGGCGGCGTTTATACAGAAAGCTCTTCTTCCGGTTCTTCCGGTTCCTCAGGTTCTTCAGGTTCCTCAGGTTCTTCAGGTTCTTCAAGTGAAGGCTCAAGCAGCGGTTCTTCTTACAAGACAGCTGACGGTAAGACAGTTACTAAGGACGCAAACGGTAATTTCGTTGACGAAGACGGTAACATTGTTGACGCAAGCGATGTTGTAGAAACAACAGGTTCTGTTTCAACAGGCGAGTCAACAACATATGTATATGTTGGTCTTGGCATCATGCTTGCAGCTGCAGGTGTATACTTTGTAACACGCAAGAAAAAAGCTTAATCATTAAAACTCGTAATTCTGACCCTGTCCTTTGACAGGGTCGTTTTATTTACAATTTTTACACATATACGACTTGATAAAGTATAGTGATATGTAGTATAATGATAAAAATGACTCTCTTTTGAGTTCCGGCTGGTGTTATAATGAGAAAGTGTTCAGTAAAAATCTTCCTTGTGTTGTTGACATTGTGTATGATGATTTGTTCAGTGCCCACAGCTTACGGAAAAGAAAGTACAAAAGATAATGCAATATACTTTAATGTTCCTGTAACAGGGGACTATGCCTGGGGCAATTATGATGTTGTCTACTGCCATATTTGGGAAGACGGCGGAGATGAATTTTTCTCATGGCAAACCACTAAGGAAAAATGCACCAGAGTTAAAGGGAATCTGTGGAAGTACGACTTGGATATCCTTGACGACAGCCGACGCATTGCCGGAGGAATTTCGGATGGGGTAAAATACGCTGTTATTTTCAGCGATAATCTTGGCGACCAGACCTACGACCTTTACTTTACATCGGAATGTATAGGGGATACCGTTGAATGCGGAGAAGAGACACGAGATAACCCTATTGACGCCCAGAAAAAGTGTCTTGTGGCAAACTGGGTAAATAATAAATATGACCCGGTAGAGTATCAGGAGAGTTCTTCCGACCCACAAGAGGCGATTATTGTAACTCACCCTGCCGAAGAAAACAGCGGAGATACACTATCCCAGGATATGAGCATTACAATTATCATTATATTGTCGGCTGTAATTCTACTGTTACTTGTTTTGCTTATTAT
>JBJEOU010000015.1:0-8458 GCA_051880875.1 Ruminococcus sp.
GCTGTTACGCTTGTCCTGCGTTATCGGGACAGCATTCGGAATTTTTCCCGATGTATATAAGGCTGTTTCAGCGAATTAGAGTGGTACCACGGGGTGTTAGCTTCGTCTCTTACAGAGGCGGAGTTTTTTTATTGTTTATGCTTTGGTTCTTGTAAAAATGAAGATATTTTAGAGAAGGATGGGGAAATATGTTACTTACAGGTGCAGATATTATTTGTGAATGTTTGCTTGAACAGGGAGTTGACACGGTGTTTGGTTATCCGGGAGGAGCCGCACTGAATACATATGACGCTCTGTATAAATACAGGGATAAAATCACACATATCCTTACTGCCCACGAACAGGGTGCTTCTCATGCGGCAGACGGATATGCCCGCTCAACAGGCAAGGTGGGAGTTGTATTTTCAACCTCCGGCCCGGGAGCTACAAACCTTGTTACAGGACTTGCCACAGCAAATATAGATTCTATTCCCGTTGTTGCCATATGCGGTAATGTTCAAAGGGATTTGCTTGGCAGGGATGCCTTCCAGGAGGTTGACATCGCCAGCGTTGTAAAGCCAATTACAAAAGCATCCTTCCTTGTTATGGAAATGGAGGATTTGGCTCCCACAATCCGCAAGGCTTTTGAAATTGCCCAAAGCGGAAGAAAGGGTCCTGTTCTCATCGACGTTCCAAAGGATATAACAGCGATGAAGTGTGAATACACAAGACAGCCCAAGGTTGAGGTTAAGAACAGCTGTGATGTTAAGGACAGCGTAATCAAAGAGGCTCAACAGCTTATCAAAGAGGCTAAAAGACCCATTATATATGCCGGTGGTGGAATTATCTCTGCCAATGCAAGCGAGGAATTTGTAAAGCTTGCAGAGCTTATTGACGCTCCTGTATGCTGTTCCCTTATGGGACTTGGCTGTATGCCTGCCGACCATCCTCTTTTTGTAGGAAATATCGGTATGCACGGCGGATATGAAACTGGTAAGGCTACAGACAATGCCGATTTGATTATCGCCTGCGGGGCAAGGTTCTCCGACAGAGTTGCAGGTGACAGAGAAAAGTTTGGCCAGCAGGCAAGGATTATCCATATGGATATTGACGAAAAGGAAATCCAGAAGAATGTCAAGGTTGACAACTGGATTGTGGGCGACCTGAAGGACACCATTGTCAAGCTTTGTGACGGCATTGAGCAAAAGGATAATTCCTCTTGGATTAAAGAGATAACAGACTGGAAAAAGCAGGTTACCATCAGCGGTGTGAACAAGGACGGCTACTGTCATCCGTATCAGATTTTAGATGCAATAAATGAGATTAAGCAGAGAGACGATATTGTTACAACGGATGTTGGACAGCATCAGATGTGGGTTGCACAGAGGACAGAATTTTTCACTCCACGCACATTCCTTACATCAGGGGGACTTGGCACAATGGGATTTGGTCTTGGTGCGTCCATCGGTGCAAGTATGGCTAACAAGGACAAAAGGGTTTTCCTTGTAACAGGCGACGGTTCTTTCCATATGAACATCAACGAGCTTGTGACCCTTAAGTCATACAATATTCCTGTTGTAGTAGTGGTAATGAACAACTCTGTTCTGGGTATGGTTCGTCAGTGGCAAAAGCTGTTTTACAACAATCATTTCTCACAGACAGACCCACACCGTGCCACAGACTTTGTAGAGGTTGCCAAGGGCTATGGACTTAAGGGAATGAGAATTACAAAGCCTGAGGAAATTTCTTCCGTACTAAAGAAGGCATACGATATGAATGAGCCTGTTGTGGTTGACTGTGTAATCAGCCCTGACGAGAATGTTCTGCCAATGATTCCTCCGGGAAAAACAGCAGACGATATTATTACGGCTATGGATTAGTATTATCCGGTCATTGACAAAAGGGATAAATATATTGTAAAATTAGAAAAGACACAGGCGTCCACCTTGAGGACGCCTGTTTTGTTGTTGGTATTTGTCATATCTACTTAAGGATAATATGCAAATAAGATGTGCAAATAACTTTAGTGTGATTTAGTATTGTTTCCTGAATATATAATATACATATTTTTGTATATTGCCAAAACTTTTGATATGTGTTATAATATCGTTATTATTTTAACGAAAGATAACCAAAATATACCCTTTGAGGATGTGATTGAATGAAAAGATACAGCGACCTGACACCTGAAATCGTTGAGCTTAGCCAGCTCTGTTGTAAGAATGGTTATATCAACCCTGAATATTACACAAAGTACGATGTTAAGAGAGGCTTGCGTGATGCAGACGGCAAGGGTGTTCTTACGGGCCTTACCGAAATATCTGAGGTTACCTCTGTAACCCACAAGGATGGCAAGAGAATTTCCATTCCCGGTCAGTTATATTACAGAGGATATAGCATAGAGGACTTGGTTAAAGGATTTATCCACGACGAACACTACGGCTTTGAGGAAGTTACCTATCTTCTCCTTACAGGGGAATTGCCCAACAAAGAGCAGTTTGATAAGTTTAGTCATCTTCTCAGCTACTACAGAACCCTGCCTGACTCATTTGTTCGTGACATTATTATGAAGGCTCCTTCAAGAAATATTATGAACGCTTTGGCTAAGGAAGTTCTCACCCTGTACAGCTATGACGAAAAGGCAGAGGACACCTCTGTGCCTAATGTTCTCAGACAGTGCCTGCAGCTCATTGCACTTCTGCCTGTTTTGGCGGTTTACAGCTACCAGGCATTTAACTACTTCCACAACAAGCAGAGCCTGTTTATACATTCCCCACAGATGGGACTTTCCACAGCGGAGAATATTCTGTATATGCTTCGTCCCGACAGCCAATACACAAAGCTGGAGGCAAAGCTCCTTGATATGGCACTTGTACTTCACGCTGAGCATGGCGGTGGTAACAACTCTACATTTACAACCCATGTTGTAACCTCTTCCGGCACAGACACCTATTCCGCTATTGCGGCGGCACTGTGTTCCCTTAAGGGACCAAAGCACGGCGGTGCAAACATCAAGGTTGTAAAGATGTTTAACCATATTAAGAAGAATGTCACCGACTACAACGACAAGGATCAAATCAGAGCATATCTTACAAAAATCCTTGACAAAGAGGCATTTGACAAAACAGGACTTATCTACGGTATGGGTCACGCTGTCTATACTGTGTCTGACCCGAGAGCAAGGGTGTTCAAGGGCTTTGTAAAATCCCTTTCAGAAGAAAAGGGCAGACAGGCAGAGTATCAGCTTTACTGCAATGTTGAAGAGATTGCCGCAGAGCTTATTATGGAAAGAAGAAAAAGCGACAAGAAAATTTCCGCCAATGTGGATTTTTACAGCGGTTTTGTGTACAGTATGCTTGATTTACCCACAAAGCTGTTTACTCCTCTTTTTGCTATTGCAAGAGTAAGCGGTTGGTCTGCACACAGAATTGAGGAGCTTGTTAACCCAAGCAAGATTATCCGTCCTGCATATATGAATGTTCACGAAAGAACAGAGTATGTGCATATGGATGACCGTAAGTAATATTTGTGGAATAAAAATGAGCCAAGAGGTTTAATCCTCTTGGCTCTTTCTTGTTGTCAGTTATTTAACTTTAACCTTCAGACTTAGGGTTTTAACACCGTTAACCTTGATTTTTAGTGTTGTAGTACCCTTTTTAAGTCCTTTGATTTTTAGAGTTGTGGCTTTTGTTTTGGAAGTGATTTTTGCCACCTTTGTGTTGGTATATTTATTGCTGATTGACGAAACCTTACCGCTGAGCTTTACGGTTGCTGTTCCGTTCTTCTTAACATTTACAGTTGTCTTTGAAAGCTTTGGAGCAGTTGAAACTTTTACTTTACAGCTTAGCTTTTCACCTGTTGTAAGGGTTACTGTTATGGAAACAGTTCCCTTGTTAAGTGCGGTAATCTTTCCGTTCTTAACAGTTGCAACCTTTTTGTTTGAGGTTGCCCAGGCTTTTGCTTTTCCATTGATTATACCAACTGTCTGTGATGTACCTGCCTTCATAGACAGAGACATTCGCAGAAGTGTTGGTTTTTTCTCTACTACAGGGATTATTTCTTTGTAAACACCACCGCCGACATAATATATCTGTCCTGCGGTAATCATATTGTTGATTTCTCTTTTGATTTCATCAAGTCTTGTTGCGTGATCTCGTGCAGAGGACTGGGGACTGTAAGAATCCTTGTTCGGATATGATGGATAAGCTTTGTCCCAGTCGTCAATGATTTTCGCAGGGGTTTTGTCAGGTGTGACAAATTGTCCCTGAATTGTACCTACTGATGTAATTTGAAGTGGTACACCGTACTTTTTGCCGTTTGCCTTCCAGGCAATGAGGTATGAGTGCTTTGTAGAATCTTCTGTGTTCTCATAAGTTTTATCAAGAGCGGTTACATAGGCAGTGTCGCCGATACATTCTGTGGTGAACATAAGTCCGCAGGTTTCGTTGCCATCACTGTCGCTGAACATAATTGAGTAGTAAACCCCTGACTTGATACCGCCCTCAATCTCGGCACTTGCATCGTCCAAGATGCTCAGGTCATAGGAGAATTTGCCGTTCTCCTCTGTCATTTTTTCCTTTTTGGTTTGCCAGCCGTAGAAGGATGTACCTGTTTCGTTTTCCCAGATATGTACATAGAAATATTCGCCGGTCCACATACTTGGCTTTTCAAAATACACCTTGCCGGTTGTACCCGAAGCATTGGTGTCGGTGGTTGCACCCACAGATTCTGCGGCAGATGAGGTCATCATAATAGTTGAAAAGCTCATTACAACCGCAATTGTCAGCAAGAAACTTATCATCTTTTTCATAATTTTTCCTCCTTGAATAAAAAATGAATTAATTAGGAATATTTTCCTCTCACTCTTATTTTAACCTAAAACAGATTAAAAGTCAATAATCTGTTTCAGATTATTTAGACTATTTTTGGAGGTGTTTTATTATGTACCGAAGAATACGGGATTTAAGAGAGGACAGGGATTTAAACCAGACAAAGGTTGCTAAATTTCTTGGTATGTCACAGACAGGATATTCAAAATACGAAACGGGGGAGAATGATATACCCACCCAGATACTTATTAAACTTGCGAAATTTTATGGGACAAGCACAGACTATCTTCTTGGCTTAACCTCTGTAAAAACACCTTATCCTAACAATAAAGAGGAATAATATTTTTAATAATTCCACTGATAACTTTGTTAACATTATGTTAACATTTTGAAATTACGGTGTCAATAGATTTTTTGAAATATATGGAAAATTTTTGTAAATAATCACAATATATAAAAATTTGAGCCGAAGTGTCATAAACACCTCGGCTCTTTTAAATGGAAGGTGAAATAATTCCATTTATGTCAAATTAAATTTTATACCTCTGAAACCTGTTCAGGGAAGTGGGGATTTGTAAACTGTTTTCTTATTTGACTGTATTATAGCACATTTATTTTAAAAAATTTGCTTTTGGGAAGAATTGTTGATTTTCTGGGAAAAATAGACCCAAAATAGGAAAGATTATTGAATTATGCTCTAAAAGAATAATAGTTAAGGTGCCTTTATTTTCTGTGTATTTAGCAGACAAAGGTAGGTAAGGCAGGAGTGGGCAAACATTGCACAGGAATTTTCTGCATTCCCCTGTGAAAGCAGGGAGGGGATGTCGATTCCGCTTACAAGGAAATTGCTTATGGGTGCAAAGGCGGAAAGCTTTGTGGCAAGGAGGGTTATTCCGGCGTCAAAGCTGTTTTTGTCGGTGAAAACATCACATATTGTCTGAAAGTAATCGTACAGGGACAGGTAGCTTTCGTCTACAAGATACCCCTTGTTGTAATATTCATAGGGGTTTGATGCAAGGCGCAGTGCCGTGTCGGTAAAGGTGTCAACCTCCTCACCGCAGTCCTTAAAGGTGACAAAGTCGATGTCTGTAAGCTCCTTAAAGGCTTTTTTCAGCTTTTTGTAATTTATCTCCTGTGTTTTAAAGCGAATGGTATTGCCGTAGCGATTGTAACCCCATTCCCTAAGGGGACAATGGGTGATAAAGTCGTCCTCATATACAAAGTTGTGAATGTTCCTGAATCGTTGGCTGTAAACCTCATCCTTGGTGGTGACATTGGGGCAGGCAAAGGTATAGGCAAAGACATTTTCTCTTCCGGATTTTATAAGGTCGGAGGCAAGGAGATTGCTGAGAGCTCCTCCACGGGAATGACCTGTGAATAGCAGACGGTAGTCAGACTGTATATATTCCCTTAAAAGGGGCTTTAAGAATTTTACGGTGTCATAGTAGCCCTGATGTGTGTCCTCGTTGCCTGTGCGGAAATTGTTGTACCATTCTTCACCCTCTGTACCCCTTATGACAATGAACATATTTTTACCTCTTCGTGCAATACAAACAGATGCCGTATTCTCCGCCGGAGTAGAATATATGGCTTTTATGTCGGTAAACTCTGCGTCACTAAAGGCTTTCTTTAAAATTTCTTGGTCATAACTGCAACAGCACAGGGTACAGCACAGCCTTGCCAGGTTCAAATCCAGCATTTCATTTCGTAAGTAATCGTCGCTGTAAACAACGGGAACGGTCATATTCCTTTTGCAGTATTCTGTAGTAAAGTTTATGTTGTGTTTTGTTAAGTTTTCTATCATTTCAATCACCCTTAACAGTATGCCCCAAGTCCGTCTTAATATGAAATGTATGGATTTTTTTATAAAAAAAGACCGCCGGATTAATCGGCAGTCTTTATAAAAGTGTTCCAAATTAATAAATCCCCTGTGCGGTGACCTCTCCGCTGAATACGGTTTCCGTTGTGTTGTCAGGCAATGTGACAACAAGCTCACCTTCGCTGTTAATGTCGGTTGCAACACCCTCAACACTTTCTCCTCTGCGGGAGAAGGTTACATTTCTGCCAAGGGTGGCACAGCAAGACTTGTATTCCTCAAGATTCTCCCTGTTAAAGCGGTAATTTCCCCCAAGGAGGATGTTCTCAATTTCCTCAAGAATAATAGCCAAAAGCTGATTTTTATTTATTTCCTTGTGGCTTTCCAAGGCGCAGGAGGTAGCCTTGTGGGCAATTTCTTCGGGGAAATCCTTGCTCATCACATTTATTCCTATGCCCACAACAAGATATTCAAGGCGGTCAAATTCACAGCTCATTTCTGTAAGCATTCCGCAGATTTTTTTGTTGCCCACTATAATATCGTTTGGCCACTTTATTTTTGCGTCAAAGTCAAAATATTCATTTAACCCCTTTGCAACGGCAAGTCCGCATAGAGGGGTGATTGCCGAAACCTCCATTGGTGAAAGGTTTGGACGTAAAATAAAGGAAAAGCTGATGTCGTCATCCTTTTTGTTTTTCCACACTCTGCCCAGTCTGCCCTTTCCGCTTGTCTGCTCTCTTGCGGTAACCACAGTTCCGTCCTTTAGCTTTTGGGCGTTTGCCTTTATGTAATCGTTAGTTGAGCCAACCGACTCCAGAACAATAATCTCGTTGCCTATGAGAGAGGTTTTAAGCATACTTTTTATTTCGGATTCGTTTACAATGTTTGGGGAGCTTACAAGTCGGTATCCCTTGTTTGTAACGGATTCAATCACATACCCTGTTTCCTTAAGGCTGTTTATGGCTTTCCACACGGCAGTCCGGCTTACATTGAATTTTTCACACAATGCCTGTCCGCTTACAAAGGTGTTTTTCTCCTTTAATAATTGTAAAATTTCGTTTTTCATATTCTCACTCTTTTTTCTTATTTTTCTTATATATGATGTTAAGACCGTCAAGAAGTAAATTGCTGTCGTAAATTATCTCCCTTTTGCAAACGGAAACAATAGAGTCGGAGTTTCCTCCTGTGATAATAACAGTCAGCTTCTCTCCCAGTTCTTCCTCAATTCTGTCTGCAAGGCCGTCAATCATAGACGCTGTTCCGTAGATAGCACCGCTTTTCATACAGTCAACAGTGTTTTTGCCGATTACCCTTTCAGGCTTTTCAAGGCTTATCCGAGGAAGCTGGCTTGTGGAGGATGAGAGCGCCTCCTGGCTTATGCGTATTCCGGGGATAATCAGTCCTCCAAGGTATTCCTTGTTTTTGTCAATTACCGAAACAGTTGTGGCTGTTCCCATATCAATTATCATTGCAGGCATAGGGTATTTGTTGATAGCCGCCACAGCGTCAGCAACCTTGTCGCATCCAAGCTGTGCAGGGTTGTCCAGCTTGATGTTCAGTCCTGTTTTAAGTCCGGGGCCAAGGATAAGGGGGTCTTTGCCTGTTAGCATTTTGATTGCCCTTTTCATTGTCAAAATCAACGGAGGAACTACAGAGCTGATAATTACACCCTCTATTTCCGACTTGTCCACATTGTGAAGCTCCATCATACCGTTAAACTGTAGTGCGTATTCGTCGGCAGTTTTCACCTTGTCGGTGGCAAGTCTGCCTGTAAAGATGATTTTGTCCTTTTGTATTACTCCAAGCACAATATTTGTGTTTCCTATATCTATTG
>JBJEOU010000015.1:8558-15178 GCA_051880875.1 Ruminococcus sp.
ATTTTGTCCTTTTGTATTACTCCAAGCACAATATTTGTGTTTCCTATATCTATTGCCAGTAACATTTGTTGCTCCTAAAAAGTAAATTTATAGTACGGGTGATTTATGACACCTTAAGAGATACCAAAGATGTATCAGTTATGTACAAATTGTATCAGTATTATACTAATTATGCCTTAATTAGCTTTGGAAATCAAGTGCAAAGGGATTTTTATTGATTTTTTTTGCCTATTTGGTATAATCAACTTATAATGTAAAGCTAATAGTATGAAGTGAAAATAAGAAATATTCAATGTGAATTTTGTGACAGGAGGAAGAATTATGAAAGGAAAAAATGTTGTAATCGGAGTAACCGGAGGAATTGCGGCTTATAAGACGCCAAATCTGGTTTCTATGCTTGTAAAGGCAGGATACACCGTGGACGTGATTATGACGGAAAATGCCGGAAATTTTATTACACCAAACACCTTTGAGGCTCTCACAGGCAGGAGATGTATAACAGATACCTTTGACAGAAGTCACAGCTTTGACATTGAACACATCAGCCTTGCCCAAAGGGCAGACTGCTTTATGATTGCCCCCTGCACAGCAAATGTAATCGGAAAAATTGCAAGCGGTATTGCCGACGATATGCTCACCACCACGATTATGGCTTGCAAATGCAAAAAAATCATTGTTCCTGCTATGAACACAAATATGTTTGAAAATTCCATAGTGCAGGAAAATATGGATAAGCTTGTCCGCCACGGCTACGAAATTGTGGAGGCAGACGAGGGCAGACTTGCCTGCGGAACTGTGGGCAAGGGAAAGATGCCCTCCCCGGAAATTCTCTTTGAATATATTGAAAGGGAATGCAGATACGAAAAGGATATGAAAGGTCTAAGGGTGCTGGTGACTGCGGGAGCAACACAGGAACAGATTGACCCCGTAAGATATATCACAAACCATTCCACAGGGAAAATGGGTTATTCCATTGCCTATGACGCAATGCTGAGAGGGGCGGAGGTTACCCTTGTAAGCGGAAAAACCTCTTTGCAAAAACCCCCATTTGTCAATACGATAGATGTATTGTCGGCAAAGGATATGTTCCTTGCGGTTAAGGATAATTTTGAAAATGCGGATATAGTGGTAAAAGCGGCGGCTGTTGCCGACTTTACACCTGTAAGCACAGCGGAAGAAAAAATCAAAAAATCCCAGACGGATTTTGGGGAAATTAAACTGAAGAGAACAGAGGATATTATCGGATACCTTGGTGAACATAAAAGAAAGGGTCAGTTTATCTGCGGTTTTTCTATGGAAACAGAAAATATGCTGGAAAACTCCCGAAAAAAGCTGACAAAGAAAAATATGGATATGATAGTTGCCAACAATCTGAAAACACAGGGAGCAGGCTTTGGCACAGACACAAATGTGGTTACAATCATCACAAAAGACGAAGAAAAATCATTGCCGTTGCTGTCCAAAAGAGAAGTTTCTCATCACATTCTAAGTGCTGTAATGGAAAAATATAAGGGATAAAAACAGGTAAATAATAGAAAAATCCCGAAAAATGACAATTATATTGCTTTTACAGAATATTCATAACAGCCTTTTGTGTTATTCTTATCAAGCAATATTATGTAGTATATTAAACTTTGATTAAGGCTATGTAGGTTTTAGTTAAAGCTTAGTATTTAGAATCAGTATTATTTTGCACAAAACTGGAGGCTAAACAATGGAGATTAGCGAAATTAAGCAGTTACAAATTAATGCAACCAAGGCGAGAATGGGCGCCATCATCGGCACCTATAACGCAAAGTCAGGACATCCCGGCGGTTCACTTTCTGCTGCAGATGTTTTTACTTACCTTTACTTCAAGGAGATGAATGTTGACCCTGAGAACCCGGACTGGGCAGACAGGGACAGATTTGTTCTCTCCAAGGGTCACTGTGCACCTTCCCTTTATGCAATACTTGCTCTAAAGGGATATTTTGACTGGGATGAGCTTAAGTCCCTGCGTCATGTTGGTGCAATGCTTCAGGGTCACCCCGATATGAAGGGTACTCCCGGCATTGATATGAGCACAGGCTCCTTGGGTCAGGGTGTATCAACTGCCTGCGGTATGGCTAAGGCTGCTAAGATGGATAATAAGGACTATCGTGTATATACTGTGCTTGGCGACGGTGAATGTGAGGAAGGTCAGGTTTGGGAGGCTGCAATGTTTGCAAGCCACAACAACCTTGACAACCTTGTGGTTATTGTTGACCAGAACGGACTTCAGATTGACGGTACTGTTGCAGAGGTTGGCGGAATTGAGCCTTTGGACGACAAATTCCGTTCCTTTGGCTTTAATGTGCTTAAGGTTGACGGTCATTCCTTTGAGGAGCTTGACAAGGCTTTTGAAAATGCAAGACAGACAAAGGGTATGCCTACTGCAATTCTGATGCAGACTGTCAAGGGCAAGGGCGTAAGCTTTATGGAAAATCAGGTTGGCTGGCACGGCAAGGCAACCAATGACGAAGAATATAAGATAGCTATGGCTGAGCTTGAAGCTAAGCTTGCAGAACTGGAGGGTTAATCGTGGCAGAGAAAGTTACAAAAGCAACCAGAGAAAGCTTTGGCGAGGCTCTTTGTGAGCTTGCCCAGACTGATGAAGATATTGTAGTTCTTGACGCTGACCTTTCAGCGGCAACAAAGACAAGTATATTCCAGAAGAAATATCCCGAAAGATTTATTAACTGCGGAATTGCAGAGGGCAATATGGTTGGTGTTGCAGCAGGTCTTGCAGCAGCAGGCAAAAAGCCTGTGGCAGCATCCTTTGCAATGTTTGCAACAGGAAGAGCTTTTGAGCAAATCAGAAATTCCGTTGCTTATCCTAACCTTAATGTTAAGATTGCCGGCTCACACGCAGGTATCTCAACAGGTGAGGACGGCGCTACTCACCAGTGCCTCGAGGACATCGGTGTTATGAGAACTATCCCTAATATGGTAGTAATCAACCCTGCCGACCACTGGGAAATGAAAGCTGCTACAAAGGCTGCCCTTGAGCATAAGGGACCTGTATATATCAGACTTGGCAGACTTGCCATTGATTCCTTTAACGACCCTGAAACATATGAGTTTGAGCTTGGCAAGGGCATCACACTCCACGAGGGCAACGATGTGACAGTTATTGCAACAGGTCTTGTTGTCAACGAGGCTAAAAAGGCTGTTGAGGCTTTGGAAAAAGAAGGAATCAACGCAAGATTAATTAATATTCATACTATCAAGCCAATTGATAAAGATATTATTATTAAGGCGGCTAAGGAAACAGGAAAGATTATTACTGTTGAAGAGCACAACATCATCGGCGGTCTGGCTGACGCTGTTTGCGAGGTTACTTCCCAGTACTGTCCTGTTCCTGTTACAAGAATCGGCGTGAATGACCGCTTTGGTTATTCAGGCCCTGCTTGGGAACTCCTTGAGATTTTCGGACTTACTGAAACAAATATCAAAAAGGTTATTACTCAGGTAGTAAACAGCTAAATTTATGAATATTAAAGCCGTCTGGAAACAGACGGCTGTTTTTATGGGGTGATTTTGTGAAAATTAAGGTGATTATGACCGGCGGTACGGTGGGCAGTGAGGAAAAGGATGGTGTTATCTGCAACGAAAAAAACAAGGATGTAGTTGCCCTTTGGCAGGATAAATCCAATAGCAATATTGCTTTTACAAAGGTTTACCCTTACTCCATTCTCTCTGAAAATATCTGCATAGAGAATTGGGAAATGCTTATGCAGGAGATTAGCAAGGACAAAGCAGGGTACAGCGGAATAATCATCACCCACGGAAGCGACACCCTGTCCTACACCTCTGCAATGGTGTCTATCTTTTGCAAGGAATATAAAATTCCCGTAGTGCTGACAGGTGCAAACAAAATCCTTTCTGACCCGGAAAGCAACGGCATTTCTAACTTTGAAAAAGCAGTTGAAATTGTTAGGGAAAACAGAACTGGTGTCTGGACAGTATTTGACGGAATTTACCCTGCAAATTGCATAATGGAGGCAAACTGCTTTACTGATAAATTCTCATTAGGACAGTGTTCAGACAGGTATCCCAAAATTAACTCTGAAATAAAATTCAAAAATAAAGTGATGATTATCAAGGAATATCCCTTTGCGGATTACAGCACTTTTGACCTTTCAAATGAGGTTAAGGCTGTGCTTTTGGTGGGATACCACAGCGGAACTGCAAACGAAAATTCGGTAAAAACACTTGCCGAAAAGTGTAGAAACAAGGGGATTTCTCTGTATTTACAGGGGCTTTCTTCAAAGTCGGGTGTATATTCTTCAACAGATAATTTATTAAAAAGCGGTGTAACCCCTCTTTACGATATGACTGTGGAATATGCCTTTGCTTACCTTATGTTTGAGGTTAACAGAGATTGATTTCGTAGCGGAATAAGGTGAAAACTTCTGAAAGTTCAGGGGAGAAGAAAATTAGGGATTTTGCAAGATTTTTATTTAAAATTGCAAAATAATGCTTATCTGTGTTGACACAGGTAATAAAGTATGATAATATTTTAACAATAAGACAGACAATGGTGTCCCTTGGAACCTTGTCTGTCTTTTTTTACCTGTTGCATTTAGAAAGAGGCGATAATATGGAAGAACTATACAGTCATACCGACACCATCAATGAGCTTTTGGCTCGATACGGTGTTAAATTCGGCATATACAAGCACGGTGAATTTAAGGAACAGCTTTTCCCTTTTGACCCCATACCCAGAGTCATTACAAAAGATGCCTTTGACAAGCTGAATGTGGGTTTAAAGCAAAGGGTAACCGCATTAAACTGCTTTTTGCAGGATATTTACGGGAACAAGAACATTGTGCGAGACGGAGTTATTCCCGAGGAATTTATCTATTCCGCAAAGGGGTATTTACAGCCCTGTGACGGTGTGTTGCCCCCAAAGGGTATTTTCTCCCATATTTCCGGCATAGATTTGGTTGAGGGCAAGGACGACAACTGGTATATCCTTGAGGATAATCTGAGAGTTCCCTCCGGCGCCTCATACCCAATGATTGCACGAAAGTTCTGTCGAAGAAGTTCGCCGGAAACCTTCATCAGCAACGAGATTGAGGACAACCGTGATTATGCGGATTTGCTTAAGGAAACAATGAACTATGTTAACACAGGAGGAATTAACGTCATTTTAACTCCGGGCAGGTACAATGCGGCTTTCTTTGAGCACAGCTACCTTGCTGAAAGGACAGGTGCTATCCTTTGCACAGGCAACGACCTGGTGGTGGAAAACGACAATCTTTACCATGTTGGCTACAACGGAGCAAAGCAAAGGGTTGGCGCTGTTTACAGGAGAATAAGTGACGAATACCTTGACCCCATGACCTTCTGTGAGGACAGTCTTATTGGTATTCCTCACCTGTTTACAGCCTACAAAAAGGGTAATTTTGCCCTGCTGAATGCCCCGGGCAACGGAATTGCAGACGACAAGGGTATATACTACTTTGTTCCCAAGATGGTTAAGTATTACCTTGGGGAGGATTGCAAAACCAAGAACGCACCCACATATCTGCCCTTTTACCCCGATGATATGAAGTATGTGCTGGATAACTTTGATGATTTGGTAATCAAGGATGTTGCCGAGGCAGGTGGATACGGAGTTGTGTTTGGCAACAAGCTGACTAAGGATGAGAAAGAGAATTTTATCAATATGATAAAAACAGAGCCAAGAAGATTTATTGCCCAGGAGGTAATAGACTTTAAGGACATTAATATTTTTGAAAAAGGAGAAAAGGTACCCCGCAAGGCTGACCTCAGGGCATTTGTCCTCTACGGTGAGGATGTAAGGGTATGGAAAAGCGGACTTACAAGGTTTTCACGAGTTCCTGACTCCTTTATTGTAAACAGCTCACAGGGGGGAGGATTTAAAGACACATGGGTATTATCACGTTAGAAAATATGGACAGGCTGGTGTGGCTTGGACGCTACACCGAAAGGGTCAACTCCACAATCAAGGTGTACTTTGACGGTATGGACAGATTTGTTGACGGCGACAAGGAATTTTACAAGGATATTTGCAAGAGGATTGACATTCCCGATATTTACAAGGATGCTGACGATTTCCTGTCCAGCTATCCCTATGACGAAAACAACTTTAACTCAATTATCTGCAATCTTACAAGGGCATACGACAATGCCATTGTAATGAGGGATTATATTGATACGGAAACCCTGGCGTACATACAGCTTGCAATATACGACATACAAAGGGCAAAAACGGGAAAATCCTCTGTGAGGGATTTGTACAGCGTTATTGACCACATTATGGGCTTTTGGGGTTGTGTGGACGACAGGATAGACGACTACCTCATTCGTGCCGCCCTGAAGGCAGGTAAGAGAATAGAAAGGGTGTACCTATATCTTTGCTTTGAAAGAGCGCCGGGAGTAATTTTGAGAGAAATTACAAAGATGGAGAAGAGAATGGGGCAGATTGGTATGAAGTACAACACCGTTGTCCTTGACACCCTGAAAACCATGCTGGAGAACCCCGAGTTTGATTACAGCATTGGAAAACTTTTATTCTTTAAACTATTTGAAGAATAAATAATTTTAGTATATAATAAAGCATACATTAGCAT
>JBJEOU010000015.1:15278-19800 GCA_051880875.1 Ruminococcus sp.
TTAACAAAACTCAAAGACGAGAGGAAGATTTTTATCAGACATTTAGATTTTGAGTACAGCCTGGTGAATGTTCTGGACAATCCGGTAACAGACCACAGCTTTAGTCTTAAATGCCTGCCCCACAGTACCGCAAGGCAAAGGGTTGATGAGTTGCACTATGATGTTAAGTATGCTGAAGGTGTAACAGAAGATAGAGATTCTTTTGGAAATATTGTGCTGAATGGCAGGATAAGTAAGCCTCACAGGGAGTTTTGCCTAAAAGTATGGGGCAAGGTAACCACAGGATATGATATTGCAGAAGAAAGAGATGCCGACTCCATAAAAAACGGTGTCTTTAAATTTCAGACCCCAATGACGATGCCCGGAAAGTGCCTTAGGGAGTATTACGAAAGGCTTTCTTTGGAGAAAATTGATGACAGCCTTGAAACAGCGGACAAAATTATGGCGGAGCTTTTTAAGACTTTCACATACTCCAAGGGTGTTACAAGTGTAAAAACCTTTGCCGAAGAGGCAATGTGCAGGGGAGAGGGCGTTTGTCAGGACTATGCCCACATAATGATTTCATTGCTTAGGATGAAGGGTATTCCTGCACGGTATACCGTAGGTATGTTTGTGGGTGAGGGGGAAACCCATGCATGGGTTGAAGTGCTTTCTAATGGAAGCTGGTACGGATACGATCCCACAAACAACAAAAAGGTGGATGAGGAATACATCAAAATTTCTTCGGGAAGAGATGCGTCTGATTGCAGTGTAAACAAAGGTATATTTATGGGCATTGCAAATCAACAGCAAGAGGTGAGCCTTTCTGTCAGCCAGCAGTAAGGAGATTAAAATGGAAAATATTGCGTCGGTCAGTCTGCCTGTTGACGAGGAGCTGACCATAAAAAAACAGCGGATTATGCCCAGTAATCCAACGGGCAGGGAAAAGCGGATAAGCATTGTAACAGGAACTCACGGCGACGAGCTGGAGGGTCAGTATGTCTGCTATGAGCTTAGCAGGAGAATTAAGGAGCACAGGGAATGCCTTAAGGGAATTGTGGATATTTATCCGGCGCTGAATCCCCTGGGAATCGACTCCATCACAAGGGGAATTCCTGCCTTTGACCTTGATATGAACAGGATTTTCCCAGGCTCTGAGGACGGTACTATGGCGGAGTACATAGCTCACAAGGTGATTGAGGACATCAGCGGTTCCCACCTTTGCGTTGACATTCACGCAAGTAATATTTTCCTTATGGAGATACCCCAAATCAGAATTAACGAGATAACAAAGGACGAGCTTGTACCCCTGGCTAAAATGATGAATGTGGATTTTATATGGGTGCACTGCTCGGCAACGGTGCTGGAAAGCACCTTTGCATACTCCCTTAACAGCATAGGCACACCCACCCTTGTTGTGGAAATGGGCGTTGGAATGAGGATAACCAAGAAGTACGGCGACCAGCTTGTTGAGGGTATTCTCAACACTATGAAGGAGATGGGAATGTGGACGGGAGAAGTGACCCCTGTCAGAACACCTGTTATTTCATATGACCAAGACTTTGAAGTAAAATTCATTAACGCAAGCCTTGCAGGGGTGTTTATCCCTGTGGCTGAACACTGGGTAAATGTGGATGAGGGTACTCACATCGGCGATTTGGTTGACCCCCTCACAGGAGAAGTCCTTGAAAGGATTACATCCCCTTGCAAGGGAATTTTGTTTACCTTAAGAGAATACCCAATCTGTGACGAGGGTTCTCTTATTGCAAGAATTCTTGAAAGGGATGAGCAGATATGAAAAAACAGGTTATTTACGAAATGGGCAACCTGTACAGGGACAACCTACGTGTTACAGGGTATCAGTTTGGAGTTGGGGAAAAATCTGCCTGTATTTTGGGCAGTACAAGAGGAAACGAAATTCAACAGCTTTATACCTGCGGTCTGCTAGTAAAAAGCCTTAAAAGAATAGAAAAGGAAGGACTTATCTGCCAGGGAAAAAGCGTGATGGTTGTTCCCACCATCAACACATCCTCAATGAATATCGCAAAGCGTTTCTGGCCTACGGATAATACGGATATAAACAGAATGTTCCCCGGTTACGATTTGGGGGAAACCACCCAGAGAATAGCAGGAGGAGTTTTTGAAAAGGTAAAGGACTACAAGTACGGAATACAGTTCGCCTCCTTCTATATGCCGGGGAATTTTATCCCCCACATAAGAATGATGATGACAGAAAATACAGATGTGGAGGAGGCAAAGAAGTTTGGACTTCCCTATATTGTAAAGCGAAATCCCCGTCCCTTTGATACAACTACCCTTAATTACAACTGGCAGATGTGGGACACCAAGTCCTATTCGCTATACACCCACGAAACCGAGAGGATTGACGAGGATTCGGCAATGGAGGCGGTTTGTGCTGTGCTGAGATTCCTTTATGAAAGCGGAATAATCAAGTACAAACTAAACGGTGGGTATATCTCCACCATTATTGATGCCGATGACTTAAAAGATATAAAAACTCCCGTTGCAGGAATTTTCAAACCCCTTGTTTCTGTTGAGGACAGGGTGACAAAAAACCAGCATATAGGTGATGTGATTAATCCCTATGACGGACAGGTGCTGAAGAAGGTGACAGCAACGGAATTTGGTACAGTTTTCTATGTAAACAACAAACCTCTTGTTTATGCAAACCAAATCCTGTTTAAGCTGATTAATGACAACGATTTGTTGGTGTAAATGACGGTTTATAGGTTGGAAAGAGAAAGAGAATATAAAAAGGCGAGCCAAGGAAAATTCCTTGGCTCGCTTGCTGTATCAGAGGTTATTTAACTGTTACTTTCAGACTCAGGGTTTTAACACCGTTTACTTTAACCTTTAGTGTAGTGGTTCCCTTTTTAAGTCCTTTGATTTTTAGTGTTGTGGCGTTTGTCTTTGATGTAATTTTAGCAATCTTAGTGTTTGTGTATTTGTTGTCTATGGTTGCAACCTTACCGATGATTGCCACCGTCACTGTTTCGCCTTTTTTCACCTTTACAGTTGCCTTTGACAGCTTTGGTGCTGTTGTAACTGTCACCTTACAGGTAATCTTTTTGCCTGTTGTAAGGGTTGCAGTTATTGTTGCCGAACCCTTGTTAAGTGCTGTTACTTTTCCGTTATTAACGGTTGCAATATTTTTGTTTGAAGTAGTCCAGGACTTTACCGTTCCGCCAACAGCCTTTAAGGTTTTGCTTGTGCCTGACTTTAAAACAGCAGTTGTAGATGTAAGACTTGGAGAAGTTGTAACAGTTACCTTGCAGGTGAGCTTTTCTCCTGTTGTAAGGGTTGCGGTGATTGTTGCCGTGCCCTTGCCCACTGCAGTCACCTTTCCGTTATTAACGGTTGCAACATTTTTATTTGATGTTGACCAGGATTTTACTGTGTCATTAGTAACATTTAAGGTCTGAGTTTCACCGGCTTTAAGGCTTAACCGGGACTTAGAAAGTTCTGCGGGAAGTTTCCTTACTTCACCCTCAAGTATTAGTTGTTTACTCCAAGCAGGTACCAGATATGAATTATCCTCTAATTTTGTTACTGTAATGGGTTCTTCGTAAATTTTGTATTCTCCGGTTTCATAGTTCTGAAGTCTTATTTTTCGTGTTACAGATACTATCTCATATCCCTCATCAGGCACGATTTTGAAGTCGTAAGGACCGACGGCACAATCATAAATTTGATTTTCTATTGGAATAGCTGTATCAACGCTTGAATAATAACGGTAGTAAGAAACATGCTCCAAATTTGTGGCAAAGCAATCCAATTCTTCACCGATTGCCGGATGAACTTTATCATTTACCAGCGCTCCCATTGTTATATCACCTGTTACATATGGGATGTCGATTATATATGTGCTTTTATCAACCTCTATGGCGTCAACAAAGGTTTCCTTGCCCATTAAAACAAGCATATTGGTTATAGCATTACTATCAGATTTTGCTTTTATAGTAGTAAGGAATCTACTGCCGATTTTACAGGAGGTCGGCTTGTTGGTAAAGCTAAAGTAATCTCCCTTGCAGTCATATAGGTAATTTACCTTTACACTATCATTCTCGTTTACGGTCACAGGCACACCGTCCTTTGTTGTGCCGGGGATTACACTTGCCAATGTGTGTACATCAGTCATACCCTTATTTACAGCGTCTTTAATGCTGTAAATTTTGTTGTTTTTATACACGCAATAACCACAGGGGTTATCGTCAGTAAATGTAGTATTATGGCTAAATGTGTAACCTTCAATGGTTTCTTCGGAGAAAGCTGTCAAGACACCTCTTATATTAAATATTGCAAAATCAGTAGTTTCAAGATAAATCTTTATTGCACCGTTTGACTTGATGTTTTCCGGAGTAAGCATTATTTTGTTTCCGCTTTCGTCTGTGTCAAGAAAGTACATCTCCTCTAATCCGCTGTCAGTAATATACTTATTCACAGCGTCGCAGAATTCCTGTGTAGTGCTTGGCAAAGGCTTTTCGGCATAATCAAGAACTGTAACCTTACATCTAAGGTAATC
>JBJEOU010000016.1:0-4343 GCA_051880875.1 Ruminococcus sp.
AATTCTTCTAACAATTCCGGTGGCTTTCATATATATTACATTTCCTTTCGTCATATTAATGGTTTTTGAACCCAGTAATATTATCTGTAAGTAAATTTTGACTATGCCAAAAAATATAAGGTTTATTTTGGAAATTGTATATTTATAAAACGGAAAGTCTCATTTATAGGACAGAGAGTGTGATATTATTTAATTATAATCAAAAAAATACAACCAGTATAGAATTAGGTGGGTTGTCTATATAAGGATATTTTTTGACAGCTTATGCAAAAATAATGAAGTAATAATAATTAATTTTTTATCCCTCATATCCACCTGTGACTTCAATGGGGTTTCCGTCGGGGTCTTGGAAGGTGAAATACCAGTAGGGGGAAAATACCTCAATAAACCTGATTGGTGTTAGGCTGGTTGCAATGTTTAGTTTCTTTATTCTTTCATATTCCTTGCGTAAATCAGGCACTCCTAAATTGATGAAAACTTTTCTGCTGTTTGTACTGTCTGCAATTTTATCGGTGTCGTCATATTCGGGGTAGTGTGCTCCTTTAGTAATGACTTTATCTTTATTTTTCGTGTCGTAGTAACCATTCATTAAGCATATGTTTAATCCGTCATTGTTAAATACCGCAAACCTTGTGCCATTTGTTGCACTGACTTTCATATCCAAAATTTTCTCATAGAAATCAAGGGATTTCTCAAAATCTCTTACTACTAAATATATTGAACCGTATCTCATAATTTTTCCTCGCTTTCAATCAACTTCTTAAGTGATGCTATAAATGCTCTGTCCTGTTCTCTGGTGCGTTTCTTTGGGCCTTTTGTGCGTATTCCCGACATTCTCGCTTTTTTGCCGATGTATCGTGTCATCAGCAGGGTGTCTATGTTGTTGTCGGAATATACAAGTCCGTTTTGGTTTATTGCCTTTGCATTTTTAGAAAGGCACATCGCCGCCAGACCGTAGTCCTGTGTTACTACAATATCGTTTTCCTTTACAAGGTTGGCGATTTTAAAGTCGGCAGAGTCTGCGCCCTTTTCTACCGTAATGGTTTTTGCGTATTCCTTGTTAAAAATATGGGATGTGTCTGTGATTATTGTGCAGGGGATTCTGTGTTCCTTTGCGATTTTTATTGTCAAATCCACAACAGGGCATCCGTCACCGTCAATATAAATTTCCAATTTATAAATCCTTTCTTAATCTTCACACACATTGTTGACAATAGGTGTTTTGAATTTTATAATTTAGCTATGAAAATGTTTGATTGTTTTGAGAATTACTTAAAAAAGAATATCTATCCCTTTCATATGCCCGGAAATAAACGGGTGGGTGAGCTTAACCGCTTTGATTTTACTGAGGTTGAGGGGCTTGACAACCTGTACCACCCTGAGGGTATTATACAACAATCCCTACAAAGAATAAAGTCTTTGTATAAAACCTGCCAAAGCTTTATTTTGGTCAACGGAAGTACGGCGGGACTTCTCACCGCCATTACTGCGGTTACAAAAAAGGGTGACAGTATTCTTGTTGCAAGGAATTGCCACAAGGCGGTTTACAACGTGATTGAACTGTGGGATTTATCCCCAACCTATCTTATGCCCCCAGACACCTTTGGCTTTTGCGGAAGTATTGACCCAACGGCTGTGGAAAACGCTCTTGAAAAAGATAAAAGCATAACAGCCTGTGTTATCACTTCTCCTACATATGAGGGTATTGTAAGTGATGTTAAGGAGATTGCAATAGTGTGCCACCGCCACAATGTAACGCTGATTGTAGATGAGGCGCACGGAAGTCATTTTAATTTTAGCGATTATTTTCCCTGTTCGGCAATAGGGTGCGGTGCGGATGTTGTTGTTCAAAGCACCCACAAAACATTGACTTCTCTGACAGGAACAGGGCTTTTGCACATTTGCACCCACAGGGTTGATGTTGACCTTATTAAAAAGCGACTGCAAATGTTCCAGACATCCTCGCCAAACTACACAATGATGGCGTCTGTTGACAACTGCATTTGTGATTTGATTGACAGGGGAGAAATCCTATTTGAAAATTATGAAAAAAGGCTTGAAAATTTTTATGAAAAGTGTAGCGACTTAAAAAAATTGCAGATATATAAGGGTGAAAATGCCTTTGACTTTGACAGGGGAAAGCTGATAATTTCGGTGCGTGGTACAAATATCACAGGTGTTCAACTGCAAAATGTTTTAAGGGAAGATTTCAGGATAGAAACCGAGATGGCGTCCTCTCATTATGTTGTTGCTATGACAAGCATAATGGATACTGATGAGGGCTTTGAAACCTTGATTGACGCACTTCATAAAATTGATGGAAGGGTGACCAAAACAGAGGATTGCAAGGCTTTGCCTTACCCTTATGTTGCACCAAAGACAGTTTTGAAAGCCTATGAGGCTGAAAAAATATGTGGAGAGGCAGTTCGCTTGGAAAATGCTGTGGGAAGAATTTCCAAGGAGTATATCTATGCCTATCCGCCGGGGATTCCCCTTGTTGCTCCCGGGGAAGAATTTACAAAAGCAGTTGTTGAAAAAATCACCTATTTGATTGGTATGGGTGTTAATGTGGCAAGTGACAGCGACAAACTTCCCTTTGTTACTGTTTGCACTATTGACACACAGAAGAAAATGGGATAAAATAAAACTAAGATAATAATTTAGGAGGTACCTTTCTATGAAAAGAATTGTTACAGTAAATACAAGAAATCTTACTGACTCTGTTAAAAAGGGCGGTTGTGGCGAATGTCAGACATCCTGCCAGTCAGCTTGCAAAACTTCTTGCGGTATTGCTAACCAGCAGTGCGAAAAGTTAAAGGCTGAAAAATAGTAGTGAATAAAAAGGTCGCCGTAGGGTTTCCTATGGCGATTTTTGTTGTGAGGGAATTTTATGGTACATTGTTATAAGAATAACGGCTACAACATTGTCATTGACAGCAACTCGGGAAGTGTCCATGTTGTTGACGAGGTAGCCTTTGAAGTTATAAATAAATACGAATCAAGGAGCAAAGAGGAGATTATCCTTGAGCTTTCTGCAAAGTATCCGGAGATTAGCGCCGATGATGTAAGGGATATTTTTGCCGATATAGAGGAGCTGAAGGCAGAGGGTAAGCTGTTCTCCGAAGATACATATAAGGACTTGCAGATAGATTTAAAGGCAAGACAGACAAATCTTAAGGCACTTTGTCTGCATATTGCCCACGACTGCAACCTCTGCTGTAAATATTGCTTTGCCGGTGAGGGAGAGTACAGCGGTGACCGTTCCCTTATGTCATTTGAGGTGGGCAAGAGAGCGCTGGACTTTTTGATTGAGCAAAGCGGTGACAGGAAAAATCTTGAGGTGGACTTCTTCGGCGGAGAGCCACTTATGAATTTTGAGGTTGTAAAACAGCTTGTTGAGTATGCAAGGAGTATTGAAAAGGAAAAGGGCAAAAACTTCCGCTTTACCCTTACCACCAACGGAGTGCTACTTGATGACGAGGTAATGGAGTGGGCAAACAAGGAGTGCTACAATGTTGTTCTTTCCCTTGACGGCAGAAAAGAAACCAACGACAGAATGAGGGTTACAAAGAACAACAAGGGTTCCTACGACCTTATCCTGCCAAAGTTTATTAAAATGGCAAATCTGCGCAACCAACAGGGATATTACATCCGTGGTACATACACACACTACAACAAGGACTTTGCCTCTGATATTCTTCACCTTGCAGATTTAGGCTTTGAACAGCTTGCAATGGAGCCTGTTGTGGCAGACCCCAAGATGGATTACGCACTAAAGGAAAGTGATATTCCGGCTTTAGAGGAACAGTATGACATTCTGGCTAAGGAAATGTGCAAGCGAAACCGTGAGGGAAAGGGATTTACATTCTTCCACTATATGATTGACCTTGAGGGTGGACCTTGCATTTACAAGAGAATTTCCGGCTGTGGTGTGGGCACAGATTATATGGCGGTTACACCTTGGGGAGATTTGTACCCTTGCCACCAGTTTGTAGGGGACAAAAAGTTCCTTCTGGGAAATGTGTTTGACGGTGTGAAGAATACAGAGATTGTCAACGAATTTAAAATGTGTAATGTTTATTCCCGTGAAGCTTGTCAGAATTGCTTTGCAAAGCTTTACTGCTCCGGCGGATGCTCTGCAAATGCTTACCACACAACCGGCACAATCACAGGCACCTGTGATATGAGCTGTGAGCTTCACCGCAAAAGGGTGGAAAACGCAATTATGATTAAGGTTGACCAGATGTTTATGGAACAAGAGAAAAACCAAGATTAAATATTTGTATTAAAATCGAGTAGGAGGCTACCCATTAGTTGAGTAGCCGACCTCTCACACCACCGTG
>JBJEOU010000017.1:0-1944 GCA_051880875.1 Ruminococcus sp.
TTTCAACCTAATAAAAAAGGCTACCGCAAATTAATTTTGCGATAGCCAATTTTTTTATCCGATTTTTATCCCATTGAGAAGTCCAGAACCTTGTTGACAGATTTCTGAAATACCTGCCATTCTTCCTTTTTCTCCATAATCTGCTTTTGTCCTTTGGTGGTCAGGTGGTAGTATTTTTTCTTTCTGCCGTCGCTGTCGTCCCAGTAGCTTTCAAGGAGGTTTTCCTTTTCAAGTGCGTGGAGTATGGGATACAGGGTACCCTCCTTTAGGGAAAATACATTGTCGCTTAAAGTTTCAATTTCCTTTATTATTTTATATCCGTATAAATCTCTGTTTTTCAGTACACTCATTACAAGCATAGATGTACTGCCCTTTATTAACTCTTTGCTGACTTTCATATTTATTCCTCCGTTTCATATACAAATGCTTGATTCCCTGTGTTATCTTCAGCTTCTGCATCTGCTGACCATAATACCATACTTGATAGCCGGTTGTTCTGGAAAATTAGCTGAACAGAACTGTACTTGTCGCTGTTGTTAATTCTGAAATTAAAGGTGTAGTTTAATTCATCCCTGTTGTGGTTGCCGTCATTTCCTAATACAAGTGCTGACGATTGGCATTTTAGGGCAGGTTCACACTGTAAAAATTCATCAATGGTTGTACTGTTTGATTCTTCCCACCAAATTGTAGATGATTGATTTTCGCCACTCTGTTCATCTTGGTACATACCCTTTTTAAATTTGTCTAAATCTTCAATGTCAAGACCTCTGCCGTTGTCAATTAGCAGGTCATCAAGGGTATTGATTGAATAGGATAAGAAATTAACTTTTCCTTTGTCTTCAAGAAAAATAACAGAAAGATCCTGATTATTGTAAACATAAGTGTCGGTATTTTCAAATGCTATTGTTTTTCCTTCCTCGTATCCGTTAGCGGTAAGGATTTGTACTAACTCCTCTTTAGATTTATTATAATACTTTTCCTGTGTTACAAGGTCAAAGGCATTTTCCCTTAACCTTTCATTCTCACTTATTGTATCATCAATTCTCAAATATGCAAAGGCTGTAGCACCTACCATTATTACAAGATTAACGGCAAGGATAACTGCAACTGCCTTTTCGATTATCTTAAAGGGTTTCCAAAAATTCTTTGTTACCTTCATTCGCTGGTGGCGGTGTATTCCTATGTGAACAAATATTAAATAGATAAGTAATAAACTAAAGACTATCCACTGGGTTATTTCATAGTAACCCTTTAATTCTGACGGTACTATGGAATGGGTGAAAATGTTGTCTGTGTAATATCCTAAACCCTTGCCTATTATTGTTATGTATGAATACAGGAAAGGAAATATAAATTTGCCGGATAATAAAAATGATACACAGGGAACAAGAAATATTGCTATCCTAAAGTTTTTGTCCTTTCGTGCAATGTGGATACCTAAACAAATTAGAATGAAAATCCCTGTTGCAATGAAATCGTAAACAATGCTGTGGTCCACAGAATATTGTTCTGCACCATACATAAAGTTTATGTCGTAATCTGTTAAATCAATAATAATCCTTACTATGGCAAATACTATCATAGCTATGGAAACAACCAAAGTCTTTATATCCTTGTACCACTTTGGACTGTGCAGGGAGTTAAGGGTGACGGAAATATCCTCAGCACTACCCATATCTTCTGTGGCTTTTCTTTCCGCATCCTCCTCTGTGTAGCCGATTTCCACATAATAATCAATTTTTTCACTCAGGTGGCTTTCAAGCTCCGCCCTGATTTGCTCCTTTGCGTTTTTGTCTTTTATTGTACCGCAAACTTCATTAATAAACCTATTGTCCATAATGTACCCCTATACCTCGTAAATATATACATAGATTATCTATGTATTAATACTACCATATGTTTTTCTCTATGTCAATAGCAAAAAGGCACATCATTTGATGTGCC
>JBJEOU010000017.1:2044-4321 GCA_051880875.1 Ruminococcus sp.
TTAACTATGCTTTGAAACATAGTCGTATTTCAGTTTTGTTTCAATCAAGTCCACAGCCTCCATTACCTTGTTGTATTTAAGGTACTTGATTTTGTAAAACTGTCTTTTGTTTGAGTAGATGTAAATTTTTATATGTGCGGTTTTATATATTCTCTGGAAAGGACTTTGATACACATTTACATACTGTATCTTGTCATAGGGGATGTATGTCCTTGTAATGTTAAGGTGATAGAAGTAGTCAATCCGAACCGCCTTGTCGCAGATTGTTATGGAGCTTTTTGTGTAGGCGTAAATTCGGAAGAAAAGCCAATATATGAAAATAGCAAGTAAAACAAACAAAGGAACTCTCACTATCTCCCCGAAATATCCAAAGTAATTCAACAGGAGCATAGTGGCAATGGTGCCCAGTATGGAGTAAAAGGGGAACCACAGATAGGCCATAAATTCTGTTTTTTTCGGGCGAATCTGATAATTCTCCTTTTTGGGCAGAGAGGTTATGTGGTTGAGAATTTTGTCAATGCTTTCATCCCTGTCGGCAGGGATAAGTATGCTTTTGTCGCCCTTTTGTACTCCGGCGCCTATTGTCCTTATATAAACACTTTTAAGGTTAAGGATAAGCATAAGAACGCTTTGCTTGATTTGTATTGCGTTCAGCTTGTCTGTTGAGGTGATAAATTCTGTCCTGTTGGGGAAGCCTCTTTTGATGTGGATAATAGTGTCGGAAATTTCAGCGGTGAAAAATGAATATTGGGAAAGCTGAATTACATATGCCAGAACCCAGCTTGCAAGGAGTAAAGTAGCAAGTCCCGAAAGGGCAGGGGGAACGCCGATTTTCATAATGTAGTTTGAAATATCCATTCTGTTTAGGAAGTATTCCCTTAGGTAATCGCCGGCGGTGCTGGAGGTTTTGTACAGTACAGGGGCGGCCATCAGCAGACCTGTAAGGGAATTGCTCCATGTGGCTGACATAAGTATTATCCGCAGAAATCCGCCGTGGTATTTTATGCTCTCCTCCTGCTTTTCAAAAATTGCCTTTGTAAGCTCAATGGAATTTCGCTTTCTCAGGTAAATTGCATAGTCGCCGTTGGCGGTGTATGAGCCGGGGGTGTTGATAAAGTATTGCCTTGCTCCAAAAAAAAGTCTGGTGAAAAGATTTTTCTGAATATAAACGGACTGGATACAGTCGTAGGGAATATCGGCTCGTTTCTTAAAGAAAAATCCCTTTTTGGTGTAGACGCTGTTATCCTTTTCAACATACAGAATACTTCTGTATTCAAGCCAGATGGCAATAAACAGAAGGATAACGCACAGTATGGAAAGTCCGAAGTTGGTGATTATAGCCACCAGTGAAGTAGGCTTATACAGTAAATTTTGGAGAAGCGGAAGAATCAGCAAAGGGACAAAATGAGAGCAGTAGCTAAGCAGGGTATAAAAATGCGCTTTTTTATACAATCGTCTGTTTCGCTTTTTCATTTTGTCCTCCTTTCCAAGGAATAAGGGAAAATTTATTCCTTGTATGCTCTGAAATGATATCCCATGTCGGAATCCACCTGACTGACAAAGACTGTTGCTCCCGCCGTGTGAAAGGCAACGGTGTAAACCTTAAAGAATCTTTGTACAGGGGTTTGTATCAGCTCAACATACTGAATTTTCTTTGCCAGTATGTTCATTCTTTTCTTCATAATTACACCCTTTGTAATGGTAAGTCCGTCCTTGCGTACCTCAAGGGTTGTCACATGATATACATAGGGAACTGCCGCCAGAATCACAAAGAGATAGGCAGTTAAATTGACCGCCTCGATAATAAGGGAAATCATTGGTGAAAATACATATACTCCGCCACAGACGAAGGAAACCACAAGGAAAACAAGGGTTGCCCTTGTGCGCCACACCTTCTTGGCGTTTTTCGATAATTTTTGAGTCATTGTTTTCTCCTACACAGTAGTATAAGTGGTGAATTGATTAATTGCAGGGTGTTGCCTATACATATCTATTATATAAAATTTAAAACGACTTGACAAGTTGACAAATATAAAGTAAAATATTACAAGGAAAATACAGGGTATTTTCTTAAACACAAGAAAATTTTAAAGAGCAAAAGCGTTGACCGGGAGAAGTAGGTTGCTGTGGTATTTTCAGAGAGCTGTCGGAGGGTGCAAGACAGCAGTACAGGCGGTTGAAAGTAGCCCGTTAGCTTAACAGCCTAAAGCATTAGCCACTAAGCTGTTACGCTTGTCCTGCGTTATCGGGACAGCATTCGGAATTTTTCCCGATGTA
>JBJEOU010000018.1:0-14714 GCA_051880875.1 Ruminococcus sp.
CCTTAGCAAGGGAATACCCGTCCGGTGGAGGCTGACTGTAACCAAAAGTGCCTACTTCATCACTCTTCACTATTACTTCTTACTTGTTATTTAAAAATAAACGGGGATGTGACAGTTTGTTCTGCCACATCCCCGACTTTTTTGTATTGACTTTTATCACCAGTATCCAAGGAAGTGTTGCATAAGCAGGCTTACACAGGCTATTGCAACCCAACAGCAAAAGCCCATAAAGATTGGCTTTCCGCCCTTTTTAACAAGGTTTACAACATTGGTGTTCAGTCCGATTGCACACATAGCCATGGCTATAAAGAATTTTGCCAGGAATTTTGCAAAGCTGACAAATGAGTCGTTGTAAAACTGTGTGAATCCACTTTCGGGAAGTAGAGAGATAAGCGTTGTGATAAGGGACGCTACAATAAAGTAAATGATAAACCAAGGGAAAATCTTGCTGAACTTTACCTTTGTACCTGTTTCGGTGTTTGTCTTTTTAGCCTTTCTTGTGCGGACAAATGCCAGCACAAGGGTGATTGGAATAATTGCAATTGTACGAGTCAGCTTGACGGTGGTTGCCTGTGCAAGCACCATTCCGTTAGTACCCTTCATACTGTCCCAGGAGGATGCCGCCGCAGTTACGGAGGATGTGTCGTTTACGGCTGTTCCTGCAAAAAGTGCAAAGCCGTCGTTGCTCAGTCCCAGCATATTTCCAAGGGTAGGGAAGATGAGCGCCGCAATAATGTTGAACAGGAAAATTACAGAAATTGACTGTGCAATCTCCTCGTCGTCAGCGTCAATAACAGGTGCAGTAGCCGCAATGGCAGAGCCACCACAGATTGAAGAACCTACACCAACCAGGGTGGAAACCTTCTTGTCCATTTTAAGCAACTTGCAAAGCAAGAAAGCAACGATGAGAGAGGTTAATATTGTGGAAATAATAACCGGAAGTGACTGGCCCCCAACAGAAATAACCGTCTGAATGTTAAGGGAAAATCCCAGGATAATAACCGCCCATTGGAGAATTTTCTTTGATGTAAAGGTGATACCCTCTTTCATAAAATCAAGGGATGCCATCTTTGGGAAAATTGCAGTAATCACCATACCGATAACTATTGCAAAAACCGGTGCACCGATAATGTCAAAGCTGAAACTGCCTATTGATAGGCTTGCCAAAAATGTTGATAGGGTTGCAATTACTGCGGAAATAACAATGCCCGCACCCTTTTTCTTAATAAAACTCATTCTTTTCCTCCTTAATAAACTATAATGTACTATACCACATATCATTTATAAAGTAAAACCTTATTATACATATAAACTACTGCGTAAATGATATATTTGATAAAAATATGTAAAGAAAAAGTATAAATTTTATTAATTTGTCACTTTACAATGTTAGTCTAATAAAGTAAAATATAGGTGACGGTTTGTGCCAACGGGTTTGGCACTATATGTACCGCAAACAAGGAGGAAAAAACAATGAAAAAATTAATGGCACTTATTTTATGTATGGTTATGGCTGTTCTTGTAACAGGTTGTGGCTCCCAAGATTCTTCAGGCTCTTCAGGCTCTGACTCTGATTATCAGGGCATTGTTGACAAAGGTGAGCTGGTTGTTGGTATTACAGACTATGCACCTATGGACTACAAGGATGATAACGGCGAATGGACAGGCTTTGACGCTGAATTTGCTCAGGCTGTTGCCGACAAAATGGGCGTTAAGGTTAAGTTTGTTGAAATTGACTGGGATAACAAATTCCTTGAACTCAACTCAAATTCCATCGACTGCATCTGGAACGGTATGACAATTTGTGAAGAAGTTACAAACAACACAAGCTGTTCAAATGCTTACGCAAAGAACGAGCAGGTTGTTGTTATGAATAAGAAAGACAGCGAAAAATATACTGATGCAAAGTCTTTGTCAAAGCTTAGCTTTGCAGTTGAGTCAGGTTCTGCAGGACAGACAGCCGCCGAGGACAACGGCCTTGAGTTCACAGCTGTTTCTGCACAGAGTGACGCACTTATGGAAGTTAAGTCCGGCTCTGTTGACGCCTGCATCATCGACAGCACAATGGCTTCTGCTATGACAGGGGAGGGTACAAGCTACGAAGACCTTGCACAGAGCGTAACACTTACAAAGGAAGAGTACGGCGTTGGTTTCCGCAAAGACTCCGATATGACAGAAAAGTTCAACAAATATCTTGAAGAATTAAAAGAGGACGGCACACTTGCTGAGTTGTCTGAAAAGTATTCTGTTGCACTTGCTGACTAACATTTAAACGGGTAGGAACTAAAATGAGCGATTTTCTTTCGGTTACCTTAGATTTGCTGAACGGGTTTTTGTCAACCCTACAGCTTTTCGGTCTGACACTTCTGTTTTCACTTCCCTTGGGGCTTATTATCTGCTTTGGCTCAATGAGCCGTTTTAAGCCCCTGAGGTGGCTTGTGCGTACATTTGTGTGGATTATCAGAGGAACACCACTTCTTTTACAGCTTATAATTGTATATTACGGTCCGGGACTGATTTTCAACGCAGGACTTCTGCCAAGGTTCAGCGCGGCTCTCATTGCCTTCATTATCAATTATTCCTGTTATTTCTCCGAAATATACAGGGGCGGTATTGAATCTATCCCAAAGGGGCAGTACGAGGCAGGTCAGGTGCTTGGTATGACAAAGACGCAGATATTCTTCAAGGTTGTTCTGCTCCAGGTTATCAAGGTGATTGTACCGCCGATGAGCAACGAGATTATCACCCTTGTTAAGGATACATCCCTTGCAAGAATAATTGCTGTTTATGAGATTATCTGGACAGCACAGGTGTACATCAAAATGGAGGGTCTTATCTGGCCTCTGTTCTACACAGGTGCATTCTACCTTGCATTCTCCGGTTTACTTACACTTCTCTTTGGCTTTATTGAGAAGAAACTGAGCTATTTCAGGAGTTAACTATGGCAATATTAGAGGTTAAAAATTTAAGAAAAAAATTCGGCAAAACAGAGGTGCTAAAGGGCATTGACTTTACCCTTGAAAAGGGAGAGGTGCTTTCCATAATAGGTTCTTCGGGAAGTGGAAAGACTACCCTTTTAAGATGCCTGAACTTTTTGGAAACTGCCGAAAAGGGGACAATCTCAGTAAACGGAGAGAAAATCTTTGACGGTGAGGAGAAAAAAAGCTACAAAGAGGCAGAAATCCGCCAAAAGCGTCTGCACTTTGGTCTGGTGTTCCAGAACTTTAACCTTTTCCCTCAGTATAATGTGCTTAAAAATGTTTCTATGGCTCCCACTCTTATGAAGATGGACACACCTGAAAACATCGAAAAGCACGCAAGGGCATTGATTGAAAGGGTTGGACTTACTGACAGGATAGACCACTACCCCTGCCAGCTTTCCGGCGGACAACAGCAAAGGGTTGCCATAGCCAGAGCCTTGGCTATGAACCCCGACATTCTGTGCTTTGACGAGCCTACCTCGGCACTTGACCCGGAGCTTACAGGAGAAGTGCTGAAGGTTATCCAGAAGCTGAAAAGCTCCGACAGCACAATGATTGTTGTCACCCACGAAATGAGCTTTGCAAAGAATATTTCCGACAAGGTGATATTTATGTCCGACGGAGTTATTGAGGAGTACGGCACGCCTGAGGAAGTGTTCGGCAATCCCAAATCTGAAAAGACAAAGGCATTTCTCAACAAATCCCTTGAGGGAATAATTTAAGAATAACATACATTAAAAAGGGCTGTCGCAAAAGTAACGACAGCCCGATTTTTTGTGGGAGAAATGTGCAATTTTTATGTAAACAACAAAGTGTTCAGCGCTTTATGAATATTAGTAGTTCTCTGCGTGAACCTCAAAATAGCTCTGTGGATGTGCACAGGTTGGACAGATTTCAGGTGCGCTTGTGCCAACAACGATGTGTCCGCAGTTTCTGCACTCCCAAACCTTAACCTCGCTCTTTTCAAATACCTGAGCAGTTTCAACATTCTTAAGAAGTGCACGGTAGCGCTCCTCGTGGTGCTTTTCAATGGCTGCTACAAGGCGGAACTTCTCTGCAAGCTCAGGGAAGCCTTCCTCATCGGCAGTCTTTGCAAAGCCGTCGTACATATCTGTCCATTCGTAGTTTTCGCCCTCAGCGGCAGCAGCAAGATTCTGGGCGGTGTCGCCAATGCCCTCAAGCTCCTTGAACCACATTTTTGCGTGTTCCTTTTCGTTGTCAGCTGTTTTCTGGAACAGGGCAGAAATCTGCTCGTAACCCTCTTTCTTTGCAACAGATGCAAAGTAGGTGTACTTGTTCCTTGCCTGTGATTCACCGGCAAAAGCTGTTTCCAAATTTTTCTCTGTTTGTGTTCCTGCATATTTACTCATAAAATTTTCCTCCTTAGTAATATGTAGTATTAAATTCTTGGGATATAATGTCCCCAACAGAATTTCTCCCTAAGTAACTATTTATTATAAATAATTCTTCATTACATTATAGCACATTTATAAATATTTTCAACAATTTTAAAAAAGTTATTGAAGTGCTAATTGTAAAGTGCTACAATATTCTACAAATGGTTTTGGTGTGGGGTTTTTCTATGGAAAATCAGTTTTGCACCGCCGTTATTTGTAAACTCTTTGCGGTTTTGTACAATGGGGTAGGGAATAAATGAAAATAGTATCTGTGGATAAGCTCACTCCCGAGGAGTATTTTGAGCTTTATTCCTCTGTGGATTGGAGAGGACTTAGATTTTCACAAATTGCAGGAATGTTAGAGCGTAGCAGTCACACATTCGCCCTATATGAGGGCAAAAATCTTGTGGGTATGGCTCGCCTTTGCGGTAAAATTTCCTCTTTTGTTTATCTAAACGACTTTATCATCAAGCCTGAATATCAGAACGAGGGTTACGGAAAATTTTTGCTAAGCTACATAGTTGACTTTATCCGCAACAACAAGCCGGAGGAAAAAAGCGTCAAGCTGGAGGTTTTGTCGGCTAAGGGGAAGGAAAATTTCTACAAAAGCAACGGATTTAAGGGTTTTGAGGACGATTACAGCGGAAGACGACTTTTTGCATATGTATAATAATAACGATTGGCTGTCACCATTGTGTGACAGCTGTTTTTTTGCAAATCACTTTGTGGGAGTAAATTCGTTGACATATTACAATTTGTGATATAAAATCTAAATATATTTTGGAGTTTAGATTATGGAGTTCAGAACAATGGTTTTGGGAGGTAATGTTATGAAAAAACTTTTTGCGGTAATTCTTTTGATGATATTTATGTTAGGAACAGTCACTTCCGGTGTGGGGGCTTCCTCAATAAGCACGGAGGAAAGCTCTGTTGAGAATGTGTATTCAGCAGAGAATAACAATAGCAATACAACAGCCGTAGAAAAAATCGGGGAAAATTCCCAAACACAGCCTGTTTCACAGGAAGAGGAAAGTATAACTTTGCCTACACAGGAAATACAACCCGTAGTAACAGAGAAAGTTTTTCTCAGCACATCATCAACAACCCTTGGTGTAGGGGAATCCTTTGAAATTTACGGATATGTAAAAGACGGTAATACTTTGCCAAGCCTTGAATGGTACACCTCTGATGAAACAGTTGCCTATGTTGAAAAAACCAACGATAACACAGCAATTATCACCGGAGCAGGCACAGGAAAGGCTGTTGTCAAGGCAATAACACCTGATGGTGAGGAGCTTGAGTGCTCCGTAACTGTGCGTAAGGCACCCCAAAAAATCACCTTGAGCAAATCTGCATTGTGCCTTGGAAAGGGAGAAAACCTTCAGGTCAACGCAAGCACAGACGGAACTTCCTGGTCACAAAATATTGAATGGAAAAGCTCCAACACCAAGGTGGCAGAGGTTTCAACTGTTTCAAGGGGAAAAGCGAAAATCACAGCAAAGGGTGTTGGAACAGCTGTTATTTCCGTAACCACCTATAACGGTAAAACCGCAACTTGTAAGGTGACAGTAAAGGCGGCACCGGTGTGGGTAAAGCTGAATGTAAGCAGTTTGCAGTTGGGAAAGGGCGAACCTTGTATAATTTATGAAACGGTGAATGACAATTCCTTTGCAAACACCCAAAATGTAAAATGGATTTCCTATAATACAAAGGTTGTCGCAGTTGCTAAAGCAGAGAACAATAAATGTGTTGTTACTGCAAAAGGTGTGGGCAAGGCAAAAATTGCAGTAAAGCTTTACAACGGAAAGACTGCAAGCTGTGTTGTCACCGTGAAACCTGCTCCAAAATCAGTAAAAATCAATAAGGGTAATATAAAACTAAAGCTAAAAAAGACTGTGAACATCACCGCAGTTTTGAGCAAAAACTCTTTTTCAAGGAGCATTACATGGGAAAGCAGTAACCCAAAGGTAGCCAAGGTGGTAAAGACATCCCAGAACCGTGCAAAGATAATCAGCAAGAAAACCGGCAAGGCGGTAATCACTGTAAGGCTCTTCAACGGAAAAACTGCAAAATGTAATGTAACGGTTTACAGAGCCAAAATATTTTTAAGTCCATCCTCCCAAAAGGAGAATACATATGTGGTGGGCAATACCAACGAAATGGAGCAGTGCTACAGGATGGCACGATATGCCAAAACAGCATTGGAACGCAATGGTTTCCTCGTAAAAATGCCAAGTAAGGAAGGACAGAGCTATCAGAAAAATGTAAAAGAAAGCAACAAGTGGGGAGCGGATTTTCATATTCCAATCCACACAAACGGACTGTTTGGCAATACCTTAGGAACAATGGTGATGGTGCATCAAAAAAAGGGACAATCCTATAAGGCGGCGAAGTGTCTGCTTGACTCTGTCGGCTCCATAACCCCAGGAAGTGATTTTGAGATAAAGTCTGAAAAAGGACTTTATGAGTTAAACTATACAAAGGCGAATGCTGTGTATATAGAGGTGGAATTCCACGACAATGTAAAGGGTGCAAAATGGATAATCAACAATTCCGAAAAGGCAGGGAACTCAATAGCCAAGGGAATCTGCGATTATTATAATATCAAATTCGTGTAACCCTTTTTAGGTTGTTCAGGATAAAAGGATGGTATGAAACAGTAAAATGACAGATATAAAAAAAGGACTTAAAGACGGAATACCCATAGCATTGGGGTACATATCCGTTTCCTTCACATTCGGACTGCAGTCTGTCCATTCCGGGTTAAGCTGGTGGGAGGCTGTGATGATTTCCCTTACAAATCTTACATCAGCAGGACAGTTTGCAGGGCTTGATATTCTGGTAAGGGGCGGAGGATTCTGGATTGAGATGGCGTGTGCACAGTTTGTAATCAACCTGAGGTATGCCCTGATGTCCCTTTCCCTTTCTCAAAAGGCAGATAAAAGCGTAAGGGGCATTCACAGGTGGCTCACAGGCTTTGGAATTACAGACGAAATTTTTGCAGTTGCAATGGGTAACCGTGAGGACGTCAGCAACAAATACCTTTACGGCTTGATGTTTCTGCCCATTGTAGGCTGGACATCGGGAACGCTCCTTGGCGCATTGGCAGGTCAGGTGCTCCCTGTGGTGGTAAGGGATTCCCTGTGCATCGCAATTTACGGAATGTTCCTTGCAATTATCATTCCGCCGGCAAAGAGGGATTCGGCAATCCTCAAGGTGGTTGTAATCTCTGTTTTGCTGAGCTGTGCCTTTAAGTGGGTGCCACTTTTAAATCAGGTGTCAAGCGGATTTGTGATAATTATCTGCACAGTTGTTGCATCCCTTGTAGGCGCAATTTTCTTCCCCATTAAGGAGGAAGAGGAATGGAGCTAAGAGATTTTTTTATCTACCTTTTTATTATGGCAGGGGTTACATACCTTATCAGAGTTTTGCCCTTTGTAATCTTTAAGGGGAAAATCACAAACAGATTTGTAAAGAGCTTTTTGTTCTATGTACCCTATGCGGTGCTGGGAGCAATGACCTTTCCGGCTATACTTTTTTCAACAGGCAACTATGTCGCCTCAGTTGCAGGGCTTATCACAGCTTGCATACTTGCATTCAAAGAAAAGAGCCTTTTGATAGTTGCAATCTTTGCCTGCATATCCGCCCTTGCTGTTAATTTGATTTATATGGCGGTGTAGGCTTTTCTTGGATAATAAAATAACGGAGGTGAATTTGTATGGAAAAAATGACGGTGAACAACAGGGAATTTGATGTGATTAAACTCCTTGGCAAGGGCAAGGGAGGATATTCCTACCTTGTAACAGACGGTGACAAAGAGTATGTCCTGAAACAGATTCATCACGAGCCTTGCAGTTACTATCAGTTTGGCAACAAGCTGGAGTCGGAGCTTAACGACTACAAAAAGCTGACTAAGATAGGTGTTCCTATGCCAAAAATGCTTGATGTGGACGAAAAGCAGGAAAGAATCCTCAAGGAGTACATATGCGGTGACACGATTTTTGACCTTGTTTTGCAGGACGGTGTAAAGGAGGATTACTTTACCCAGATCCGCTCAATGTGCAAGGTGCTTTACAAGGAGAACACCAACATAGATTATTTCCCTACAAATTTTGTGGTGCAGGAGGAAAAGCTGTACTATATAGATTATGAGTGTAATAATTATATGAAGGAGTGGAACTTTGAAAACTGGGGGATAAAGTACTGGTCAAAGACAGAGGAGTTCCTGAAATATGTGGAGGAACATTCCTGAATGTGAAGGATTTTGTGTTGCGGTAACTTTCTCTTAAGATGAATAATTGTGTGCAGTTACATAATATAATTAATTCAGGAAACACAATTTGCGTTAATAGAAAAATAAAAGGTTGACTTTTTTACAAATGTTTTGTAAAATACAATAGTAGATTATGTTTTGGAGGATATTATGGACGAAAATTACAACAATCAGAATAACGATTACACAAACAATCAGGGGGATGTAAATAACCAGAACCCCTACAGCGCTCAGCCATAAAACGGCTACCAGAATTATCAGAATAACCAGACTGATTATAACTACAACCCTCAGCAGGGCTATCAGAACGGATATAACCAGCCACAGCAGTATTATCAGGAGCCTGCCGACAACAGCAGGGGCTTTGCTATTGCCTCACTGGTGCTTGGTATTGCTTCCTTCTTCTGTTGCGGTACTGTTTGCTCAATCTTGGGATTAATTTTTGGTATTATCTCACGCAAGAAGAATCCTGTTAACAACGGTATGGCTACAGCAGGTATTGTTCTTTCAATAATTGCTCTTGTACTTGGAATTATTCTCCTTATTTGGTCATTTGCAGTTACAGGTTCATTTATCGGAATTATAGAAGAGGCTTATCGCAACGGAGATATAACCTATAGCTTCACTCGTTAATTCCTCATATTTTTATAACAGGAGACAGGGCGGACAGAAGTCCGCCCTTTTTGTAAAGAAAAGATATGAAAAAGTATAGTGTTTCAAAGAGAATATTAGTCATTCTCCTGCCAATAATTTCAGTAATACTTTTGTATTTTGTGGCGGTGTTTGTGGCAAAGAATATACCCCTGCCACAGTGTCTAACATATAAATATCTTGGTGTGTATTGCCCCGGCTGTGGAATGACACGCTCTGTTATTGCACTTCTCAACGGCGATATTTTGCTGTCCCTAAGGGACAATGCCTTAATCATTCTGGGTATACTTCTCGTTTTGGCGATTTATCTGGAGCTTGTTTTCAAGGTTTTCGGCAAAAGGCTGAGGTTCCCCATACACAGCAACAAATTTATTTTTGGAGTATTGATTTTTATAGGAGTCTATTCCGTACTGCGAAATTTTGTTCCTTTCTTAGCACCGGTTTGATAAAAGTTTTAGAAACACCCCAAGCAGGGTGTTTTTTCTTATAAAGAATTATTACAAAAAAGTAAAATTTTATGTTGTTTTCCCCTTGCTAAGGTGATATAATGACCGTAGAATGTATTATTATGCCACTATGATAAGTATGTTCCCAAGGATTTGGAGTTAATGATTGTTTCGAGGAGAAAAGAAAATGGGAAAAATAAAAATCAGCTATATTGAAGAAAAGGATTTGGAATTAATCTACCGCCTGTACAAGCACTTTGCTGTGTACGAAAGGCTGGAGGACTACCACACAGCCTCTGCTGACGAAATCAGAAAGATGGTTTTTGAAGAAAAACTGTTACATATTCTGAAAGCAGAAATAGACGGTGAAATTGTGGGATTTTGCGCATACTATTTCCAGATTGCAACCTTCCCAATGAAGAAGGTTATGTATGTTGAGGATATTTACATCCGAAGCGCCTACCGTGGACAGGGCATCGGCACAAAGCTTTTTGATGCCTGCGAAAAGGTTGCAAGGGTGCACGACTGTATCAAGCTGAAGTGGGAGTGCCTTGAATGGAACAGGGAGGCACAGCATTTTTACAAGCATACAATCGGCGGTAAAAAGGTTACCAAGTGGAGAACCTACACCAAGGACCTTGTGGAGAATACCGAAGAAATAAAGGACAGGTCGGAAGAAGAAACAAAGCAGAATAATTCTGTTGAAGAAATAAAGGAAACTGCTGAACAAAAGTAAATTAAAATAATTCTAAATAAGAAAAACAGGTGATTATATGCAGGCTCTCATAACAGGGGCAAGCTCGGGAATGGGCGAGGAAATGGCAAAGTACCTTGGCGGTATGGGTTGGGACTTAATCCTTGTGGCAAGGAATAAGGACAAGCTGAATACTGTGAAAAATTCTTTACCAAAGAACATAAATGTAACTGTTATCCCTGCCGATTTGTCACACCCCGAAAACGCAAAGGAGCTGTTTCATAAGGTGAAGGATATGCCTGTTGACATGCTGATTAACAACGCAGGCTTTGGCATCTTCGGCGAGTTTGCAGATGTGGACCTTGACAGAGAAATACAGCTTATCAACACAAATGTCACTTCGGTGCATATACTCACAAAGCTGTTTTTGCAGAAATTTCTGAAAGAGGACAAGGGCAGAATTATCAATGTTGCATCCTCGGCAGGATTTCTTGCCGGACCTCTTATGTCCTCCTACTATGCCTCAAAAAATTATGTTCTCCGCCTGACCCAGGCAATTTACGAGGAACTGAGGCGGAAGAAGTCAAATGTTCACATAAGCTGTTTTTGCCCCGGCCCTGTGAAAACTAATTTTAATGATGTTGCCGGTGTACGCTTTGCAATCAAGGGCATTGATGGGGGATATGCCGCAAGGTACTGCATTGACAAGGCTTTTAAAAACAAGATGATTATTATGCCCTCACTTACAATGAAAGGTGCAAATTTCCTTATGAGGTTTGTTTCCCAAAAAAGGCTCACAAGGATTAACTATAACATTCAAAAGAAAAAATAATGTGTTTATTTAAAACGGGAGGTTCGTTATGGAGGAGCACAGACATTCAGACAGACCAAGAAGAAAAAGACAGTATTCAATGATTCCATTTGTGGCTTTGGGAATCGCTGTTGTGCTGATTGTTCTCATAATTATAGGCATCACATCCTGTACAAAGGGATGTTCCGAGGACAGCACCCAGACACAGCAGGAGCAGACTGCTACCACAACAACTGCTGTTAAGGACAGCGAAAGCTCATTTAAAATGTCCATAGCAGGTGACTACATCATCTACAGCTCCATCTACTTAGGAGCCAACGAAAACGCCAACGGCAACGGCTACGACTTTAAGCCGATGGTGAAAAACCTCCGTCAGTTTACGGAAAAATGTGATGTAAACTACTACAATCAGGAAACTATTCTTGGCGGTACAGAGATGGGACTTTCAGACTATCCCCTTTTCGTAAGTCCACAGGAGGCAGGGGACGCTATGGTTGACCTTGGCTACAACCTTGTTTCCACCGCAACAAACCATTCCCTTGACGGCGGAGAAGAGGGAATCCTCAATTCCTGTGAATACTGGAAAAAGCAGGACGGAGTATTTATGACAGGCACCTTTGACAGTCAGGAATCAAGGGATAAGGTGAATATTCTTGAGTGTAACGGTATAAAGTACAGTATGCTTGACTATACTTACAGTACAAACGGAATCCCATGCCCGGAGGGCAAGGAGTATCTCGTTAATGTGTGGCCTACCGACCTTGAAATAAACGACCCGGAAAAGGACACAGAATATCAGGAATACAAAAAACAGGTGAAAAAGGACATTGATGCTGTGCGTGACAAGGTTGATTTCCTCATTGTATGTATGCACGCAGGTGTTGAGTATATGCCTGATGAGTCAGAGTATCAGGACGATATGGCGCAGTTTCTGGCTGACAACGGCGTAAACCTTGTAATCGGCACACATCCACATGTTATTGAGCCTGCAAGGTATATCGGAGACACCCTTGTATACTATTCTATGGGCAACCTCCTTTGCTCCCAGTATCAGGACGAAAACTACAACAAGGTAACAAGCATCCTTGCCACAATGACAGTTAAAAAGACTGTTAAAAACGGCGAAACAAAAATCACCTTTGAGGACATGGACAACCAGCTTTTGTACTGCTACTATGACCAGAACACATGGAGAGATCACCAGATTATCCCCTTCAGCAGTGACGAAATCAAGGATTATCTGCCGGAGTATAAAGAGGTGTACCAGACCTACAAGGATATATTCCTTAAGCTGGACGATACATTACCATTTGCAAAGTGTGCTGAATAATTATGAAGATAAGATATAACCAAGATAAAGAGATTGTAGAATCAATCAAAAAGGGACTTGAAAAGACAGGTGGCTACTGCCCCTGCCGTAGGGAGAGAACTCCCGAAAACAAGTGTATGTGCAAAGAATTTAAGGAGCAAATTGCAGACCCCAATTTTGAGGGCTACTGCCATTGTATGCTTTATTACAAGGAGAAGTAAGCTATGGCTGTTACAAAATTAACGGAAGAAATGTATCAGAAAGAGGTTATGGGAACTGACCAAAAGGTTGTCATAGATTTCTGGGCAGACTGGTGCGGACCATGCAAAATGATGGCACCTGTTGTTGAAACTGTTGCAAGGGAAAACCAGGACGTAAAGGTGTTCAAGGTTAATGTTGATGATGAGCCAAGGCTTGCCGACGCCTTCAGCATTTCAAGCATTCCCACCATTGTTGTGATTAAGGACAGGGAGATAATCGGCTCTGTTGTTGGTTATCAGCCAAAGACAGAAATTGAAAAGCTACTGAAACTCTGCTAAGGTGACATATGGTTTACAAAGTTGTTGACATAATAGAGCCGGATTTCGGTTGCGAGGGACTTCCCGACGGTGAAGTTATTAAGGACGATGTAGTTCTACTTTCACAGGACGGAAAGCGCATAACTGTTAAAGCGGAGGATGAAATGCTGTACAGAGAAGGCATTGATGTTGGTAGTACAGTAAAACTTCGGGATGACAAAATAATTAAGGCTTGATTTTTTCTTTATTCTTTGTTAATATGTTAATACTACATTATTCCTATCTGCAAAATAGGAAAAGAGGGATAAAATGAAAGTATCAACAAAGGGAAGATACGCTTTGCGTATTCTTGTTGACCTTGCAATAAATTCAAAAGACAAGTTTATTTCCATAAAAGAAATTTCAGAAAGGCAGAACATCTCCATAAAATATATGGAAACTATTGTGGGAATGTTAAACAAGGGCGGATTTCTCCAGAGCCTGCGTGGACATTCCGGTGGATACAAGCTTTCCCGTCCGGCTGACAACATTGTTGTAGGGGATGTGTTAAGGTATATCGAGGGCCCTTTGGCGCCAATCCCTTGCCTTGAGGGGGGAGAGGTGAACTGCGAAAGGGCATCCACCTGTCAGACCCTGCCCTTCTGGGAAGGACTTTACAAGGTGGTCACCGACTATGTAGATAAATTCACCATAGCTGACCTTGCCACAATGGGAAGCACCTCAAAGGGAGATTTCTACTGTATTTAATTTAATACTTATAATACTAAGGGGCAGTCCGAAAGGATTGTCTTTTTTTATTAGGTATTAGTATTATTTCACAAAATAAAAAATATTAAAAAATCTCTTGACAAGAGAAATAATATGTGTTATATTCAAATCACACTAAACAGATAGGAAAAGTGTAATTAAGAAAAGAGGTAATATTATGAGCATCAATTTTCATTATTATAGCAGAATCAACTTCCGAAACGGACGAATGTGTTGCTGTTGATTTTCCCACAATTAACAGATAAATAAAAAATAAAATTAAAACACATTTTTTAAAGGAGTAATCAATATGTCAAACAATAATTATAAATTCGAAACTTTACAACTTCACGTAGGACAGGAAACACCGGACCCGGTTACAGACGCAAGAGCAGTTCCAATTTATCAGACCTCTTCATATGTTTTCCGCAACTGCGACCACGCAGCAGCAAGATTCGGTCTTGCAGATGCAGGTAACATCTACGGCAGACTTACAAATCCTACCGAGGATGTATTTGAAAAGAGAATAGCCGCTTTGGAGGGCGGTGTAGCCGCATTGGCTGTGGCTTCCGGTGCAGCGGCAATCAGCTATACAATTCAGAATCTTGCCCAGAACGGCGACCACATTGTAGCCGCAAAGAACATCTACGGCGGTACATACAACCTGCTTGAACACACACTTCCCGATTACGGAATTACAACAACATTTGTTGACCCATTTGACTTTGACGAAATCAGAGGGGCTATCAAGGATAACACAAAGGCTGTATTTATTGAAACTCTGGGCAATCCAAATTCTGATGTGGTTGACATTGAGTCAATAGCAAAAATTGCCCACGAAAACAACATCCCACTTGTAATCGACAACACCTTTGCCACACCTTACC
>JBJEOU010000018.1:14814-19375 GCA_051880875.1 Ruminococcus sp.
GCCCACGAAAACAACATCCCACTTGTAATCGACAACACCTTTGCCACACCTTACCTTGTAAGACCTATTGAGTACGGCGCAGACATTGTGGTACACTCCGCAACAAAGTTTATCGGCGGTCACGGCACTACAATAGGTGGTGTAATCATTGACAGCGGTAAGTTCGATTGGAAAGCCTCCGGCAAATTCCAGTCACTTGTTGAGCCAAACCCAAGCTACCACGGTGTAAGCTTTACTGAGGCTGTTGGTCCTGCCGCATTCGTTACAAAAATCAGAGCAATCCTCCTGAGAGATACAGGTGCAACCCTTTCACCATTCCACGCATTCTTCTTCTTACAGGGGCTTGAAACACTTTCATTAAGAGTAGAAAGACACGTTGAAAATGCCCTTAAGGTTGTTCAGTACCTCAACAACCACCCACTTGTAGAAAAGGTGCATCACCCATCAATCACAGAGGACGAGGAGCAGAAAAAGCTGTACAAAAAGTACTTCCCTAACGGTGGAGGTTCAATCTTCACATTTGAAGTTAAGGGTACAGAACAGCAGGCAAAGGACTTTATTGACAACCTAAAGCTGTTCTCACTCCTTGCAAATGTTGCCGATGTTAAATCCCTTGTTATTCACCCTGCAAGCACAACCCACGCACAGCTTAACGAAGAGGAGCTTGCAAATGTAGGCATTAAGAAAAACACAATCAGACTTTCAATAGGCACAGAGCATATTGACGACATTATTGCTGACCTTGAAAAGGGCTTTAGTGCCATAAAGTAAGGAGAGAGCAAAATGAGTGTTAAAAAATCTATTATAGAACTGGTGGGCAACACACCAATAGTTGAGCTTTCACATATTGAAGAGCAGGAGAATATCCCTGCAACCCTACTTGCAAAGCTGGAATTTTTCAATCCGGCAGGAAGCGTAAAGGATCGGGTTGCAAAGGCGATTATTGAGGATGCAGAAAATACAGGTCGCCTTAAAAAGGACTCCGTTATCATTGAGCCAACCAGCGGTAACACAGGCATCGGTATTTCTTCCGTTGCAACAGCCAAGGGCTACAAGGCTATTATTGTAATGCCTGAAACAATGTCCAACGAGAGAAAACTCCTTATCAAAGCCTACGGCGCAGAGCTTGTACTCACCGAGGGCAGTAAGGGTATGAAGGGTGCAACGGACAAGGCGGAGGAGCTTGCAAGGGAAATTCCCAACAGCATAATTGCAGGTCAGTTCACAAACCCTGTTAACCCCAAAATGCACTACGAAACAACAGGCCCGGAAATCTGGAAGGACACAGAGGGCAAGGTTGATATTTTCGTTGCCGGTGTAGGCACAGGTGGAACACTTTCCGGTGTGGGCAAGTATCTTAAGGAGAAAAACCCGAATGTAAAGGTTGTTGCAGTTGAGCCTGAGGCATCACCATTACTTTCCAAGGGTCAGGCAGGTCCTCACAAGATTCAGGGCATAGGTGCAAACTTTGTTCCTGATACCTTGGACAGAGATATCTATGACGAAATAATTGCCGTACCAAATGACGAGGCTATCCTTACAGCAAGGAACGCCGCAAAGCAAGAGGGATTTTTAATAGGAATATCCTCCGGCGCCGCCCTTTGGGCAGGCAAGGTGCTGGCAAACCGCCCCGAAAACAAGGGCAAGAACATTGTTGTTGTTTTCCCTGACGGCGGAGAAAGATACCTTTCAACAAACCTATACGAATAGTACCACACTATATTCCATACTTTAGGCGGAAATCCGCCGTACAGCGTGCAGGAAACTGTGCGCTGTTTTCTTTTGTCTGTGAATACAACACCCATTTCGTGGGAAAATAAAATCGGTGATAATATGAATTCAAAGTCAATCTGGAACGGTAGTGCAAAACTTTCCCCACGAAAAAGCCTGCATACAAATATTTCCGCCGATGTGTGTGTAATCGGCGGAGGAATTGCAGGACTGCTAATTGCCAACAGGCTAAAGGAATCGGGGCTTAATGTTGTTGTGGTGGAGGCAAAGACCGTAGCATCGGGGCAAAGCTGTAACACAACAGCCAAAATCACATATCAGCACGGACTAATCTATAACAATCTTATAAGCACCATAGGCAAGGAAAAAGCAACGCAATATGCAGAGATAAACCGCAGAGCTGTGGAGGAGTACGAAAGCCTTATAAACAGCAAAAATATAAAGTGCGATTTTTCAAGACTACCTGCCTATGTTTATTCTTTAGAAGAAAATAACCCCATAAGAGAAGAATACCATTCCGCCAGGGAATGTGGCATTGACTGCTACCTTACCGACAGCACCCACTTACCCTTTAAGGTAAAGCAGGCACTTGTTTTCAGAGGTCAGGCACAGTTTAACCCTGTAATTTTTATGGCACAGCTTGCAGAGGGATTAAAAATTTACGAAAATTCCCCTGTGGCTGAGGTTAAGTCCGACTTGGTAATTACGGAAAAAGGCTCTGTGAAGGCAAATGCAATAGTTTTTGCAACACACTATCCAATCGTCAACACAAGGGGGATGTACTTCCCACGACTTCTCCAGTCACGCTCCTACTGTCTTGCAATAAAGGGTGGAAAAATCCTTGACGGTATGTACTATCCTGCTGACAAGGGCGGTCTTTCCTTTAGAAATTACAAGGATTTAACCATAGTTGTAGGTGAGGGTCACATCACAGGGGATAACCCAAAGGGTGACAAGTACAGCCGCCTAAGGCAAAGCGTTGCACAGATTTTCCCCGACTCCACAGAGGTTGCCCATTGGTCTGCGCAGGATGTTATGTCCATAGATTCCCTGCCCTTTATTGGCAAGTATTGCGTCACCACCCCAAACTGGTATGTAGCCACAGGCTTTGGAAAGTGGGGAATGACCTTTTCTATGGTGTCAGCCATAATTCTTGACGACCTTATAAACAACCGAAAAAGCGGTTATAAAAGCCTATTCTCTCCACAGCGTTTCCACCCCTCCTCTGCCGATAATCTGTGCAGAATGGTGGGTAAAGCGGTTACCGGAATTTCTAAGGAAGTGTTTAAATCCTCAAAAGAATGTATAGATGATATTCCTACAGGACAGGGGAAAATCGTGGAGTATAACGGTGAAAAGGTGGGAGTGTATAAGGATGAGAAGGGCAATATTTTTGCTGTTGATGTGCGGTGCACTCACCTTGGCTGTCAGCTTGAATGGAACGGTGACGAAAAATCCTGGGACTGCCCCTGCCACGGCTCACGGTTTACCTACAAAGGAGAGCTGATTGACAACCCTGCACAGCACAATCTAAATTCCATTACACCAAAGGACTAAACCACAGTAAAACAGTAGCATATTCATCTTTTTTCCACATATATTCTACTGTGAAAGAGGTGTTAAAATGTATGTAAAGAAAAATATTTCAATACTGTTGGCTGTGGTGATACTTCTCCTTTCTCTGCCCATGAATGTAGGTGCAGTAAGTGACGACGAAATTACAGCTCCAAGTGCAATTCTTGTGGACGGCGAAAATTTTAATATTCTTTACGAGAAAAATAGTCATGAACAGCGTTCTGTGGCGTCTATCACAAAGGTTATGACAGTTCTCCTAATAATGGAGGATATAGAAAGTGGCAAAATCAGCCTTACCGATACTGTTACCGCCAGCGCTCACGCCGCCTCAATGGGGGGTTCTGATATATGGCTGGAGGAGGGTGAGCAGATGTCCCTGGACGATATGCTAAAGGCTACCCTTGTTGCCTCTGCCAACGATGCGGCTGTTGCCCTTGCGGAATACACCGAGGGAAGCGAGGAGGCATTCGTAAAGCGAATGAACAACCGTGCCAAGGAGCTTGGTATGAAGGATACCGTCTTTAAAAACTGCAACGGTCTTGACGAGGAGGGTCACGTTTCCTCTGCCTATGATGTGGCGCTTATGTCTGCTGAACTGATAAAACACACAAAGGTCTTTGACTACACATCAATCTGGCTTGATTTTCTCCGTGACGGCAAAACACAGATTGTCAACACTAACAAGCTGTTAAAGTCCTACAACGGCATTACAGGACTGAAAACAGGCACAACTGATGATGCAGGAAGCTGTATCTCCGCAACAGCAAAAAGAGACGGTCTTTCCCTCATAGCGGTAGTGCTGGGCAGTGACAGCGGAACAGACAGATTTAAGGATGCGTCCATACTTCTTGACTACGGCTTTAACAATTATTCGGTTATAATTCCCCAGGAGAAAAAACTTCCAAAGGTAAAGGTGAACAAGGGAATGGAAAGTGAGGTGGAGGTGTACTCCAATCCTCCCAAGTCCGTACTTGTTTCAAAGGGTAGCGACAGCGAAATCATTGTTAAGGTGGATTTGCCGGAAAAAATAGACGCACCTGTGGAAAAGGACAAAAAAGTGGGGGAGATAGCTTACAGCATAAACAACAAGGTGGTTCAAAAGACAGATATCAGGTGTAAGGACGCTGTTGAGGAGTGCAGTTTCGGCAATTCCTTCAGGTATTTACTGAGCCAGCTTATTTCTTTATGATTATTCAGCGTTATTTATTAAGTGTTTCCTTAGTTTGCTGTTGCAAAAAAACACAAAATATAGTAT
>JBJEOU010000019.1:0-4258 GCA_051880875.1 Ruminococcus sp.
CATATATAGCCTCAACAATTACAGAGGAGGATTTGACAATTATTGCTGACCAGCTTGAGGACTCAATGGGTTCAATGTTTCCTATGATTGGCGGTTTTTCAGTAATAATGTTTGTCATTGTAATATATCTTCTTGCCAAAATCGTAATTGAAAAGAATGCCCAGTCAATTTCAATGGTCAAGATTTTGGGATATAATGACGGCGAAGTGAGCAGGCTGTACAACAGGGCAACAGGCATTGTGGTAGTAGTTTCTCTGCTCCTTAGCGTTCCTCTGTGTGAGTTGACCATAAGGGTGATTTACTACGCTCTTATGCAGGAATTTAACGGTTGGCTCACCTACTACATTGCACCATATGTTTATCCGACAATGATTATTATGGGAATTTTGTGCTACTGTGTGGTTAATTTTATTCAGCTTAACAGGATTAAAAAAATCCCTATGTCACAGGCACTAAAGAATGTGGAATAAAATTTATAACGGACTATTGCTATTTGCTCACATATGCTATTCCGCAGGAGTTTGTTCCTATGTGACTTCCTATTACTGCACCGGCATTCACAAGGCTGTGGTTGTTGATGTTGTAGCCGGCTTCCATAAGGGATTCCTTGAGAACAACCCCTTGGTGGTGAACATGGGTGTACATTATGTGGAAAGGATATTTGTAGTCGGGTTTGTTGTGACCAAGGCGGCTTATGATGTAGTTCATCCCACGCTTCATACCAATGCTTTTGTGGGCAAGAACAACCTTTCCATCCTCCATAGTGATAACAGGTTTGATGTTTGCAATAGAGCCGATTTTTGCCTTGGAGGAGGATATTCTTCCGCCCCTTTGCAAAAATTCAATGTTATCTATACAGGCATACAGCTTGATTTTATGCTTTAATTTTTCAAGGTGATTGTAAATTTCCGAGGCGCATTTTCCCTGATTACGGAGCTTGACAGCCTCCTCCACCAGAATTCTCTCTCCGGCAGAGGCACTCATACTGTCTATGATATAGCAGTTTTTACGGTTTTTTGAAAAGTATTTTACACTCTGATATGTTCCGCTCAGGTGGGATGACAGGAAAATCCCAACAATTTGGTCCTTTGGAGAGATACTTTTAAAAACATCTTCAATCTGCTGTGGAGAGGGGAGAGATGTCTTTGGGTGAGCGTCCTGCATTGTCAGAAGGTTGTAAAAAATCCTCTTTGTCAGGTTTACGTTTTCCTTGTAGTGGACATTGCCAAAGGACACAGTCAGGGGTATAGCCTCAATGTCCAGCAGAGATATTTCAAGTGGCTCAAAATCGGCGGCAGAATCGGTTATTATCCTTACCATACAAATCCTCCCAAAAAGTGTTCTATATTTTATAATGCCCCGAAAAATTACCGATAATCAACGAATAAAAATAAAGCCTTGACCATTTGATCGGTCAAGGCTTTCTTGCGTGTTTGTTCTTAAAATTTTACAGCTTTTCAACCTGGTCAAGCCAGATTCTCGGGCTGGAGTCTGTTGGCATTCGCCAGTCGCCCCTTGGAGAAAGGCATACAGAACCAACCTTTACACCGTCAGGCAGACAACTGCGTTTAAACTGCTGTGTGAAAAATCTTCTGTAAAAGGTTTTCAGCCACTTTTTAATTGTGACCTTATCAAATTCGTCCTCAAAGGCGGTACAGGCAAGGCTATAAATCTTTTCAGGCTTAAAGCCAAAGCGTAGAACATAGTACAGGAAGAAGTCGTGTAGAATATACGGCCCAACCTTTTCCTCGGTTTTCTGTGCGATTTTTCCGTCCTTCGTGGGAGGCAAAAGCTCCGGAGAGATAGGTGTGTCAATAATATCCTCCAGAATTTCCGTACCCTCTGCAAAGATGTTGTTCTTTGCAACAGCGTCAATCATCCACTTGATAAGAGTTTTTGGGATAGAGGCGTTCACACCGTACATTGACATATGGTCGGCATTGTAGGTGCACCAGCCAAGGGCAAGCTCCGAAAGATCCCCTGTGCCCACAACAATTCCCCCAACCTTGTTGGCTACATCCATAAGCACCTGGGTTCTCTCCCTTGCCTGAACATTCTCGTAGGTGATGTCGTGTACATTTTCGTCGTGACCAATGTCCTTCATATGCTGACGACAGCTGTCGGCAATTGGGATTTCCATTGATGTTACACCCAGGGCTTTCATTAGGCTGATTGAGTTGTTGTAGGTGCGGTCGGTTGTGCCAAAGCAGGGCATTGTAACTCCTACAACATCTGTCATTGGCTTGTTCATTCTCTTTGCAGTTTCGGCACATACAAGCAGTGCAAGGGTGGAGTCCAAGCCACCGCTTACACCAACAACCATTTTTCCGCCAATTACGGAAATTCGCTTTTTCAGTCCCTCAACCTGCATTGAGAAGATTTCCATACATCTCTTTAGTTTTTTGCTGTTGTCGGCTGGTACGAAAGGAGTTTTACAGACAGGGTAGTATTCCCCATTTGTTACAGAGTCCTTTATTTTTTCGTCCCCATAACACTCTGAACAATAAGCATATCCCATATTGTCAGTAAATTTCTGGTAAAATACCTGACAGTCCTTAAAGGACTTGTTTTTTCTGCGGTCAGCCCTTATTTTGCCAAGGTCTGTGTCGCAGATTAACAGGTAGTCGTTGTCGATGGTCTTTTTATTTTCCTTTAGAATAGTTCCGTTTTCGCTGATTATGGAGTGACCGCTGTAAATCAAATCCTGGGTGCTTTCTCCTGCACCGGCGGAGCAGTAAACATAGGTGCAGATGTTGCTTCCGCTATACTGCTTTACCATTGAACGGAGATATTCGCCCTTGCCGATTGTTGCGTTGCTGGCGGAAAGGTTCAGTATGATTTCTGCTCCGTCAAGTGCAAGCATTGCTGAGGGTGGCACAGGCGCCCACAAATCCTCGCAGATTTCCACACCGAATTTGCAGTACCCGTTGTCAAAAATCATATTTCCGAATGAAACATCCTCGTAACCGGCAAAATCAAAGTAGGAATAAGAGATAGGATTTCCGGTAACGCTCTTCAGGTCTGTACTTGAGCTGAACCACCTTTTCTCGTAAAATTCGTTGTAGTTTGGCAAAAAGGTCTTTGGCACAATGCCTAAAATTTCACCTCTTGCCATTACAACACCGCAGTTGTAAAGCTGACCGTTAAACTGAACAGGACAGCCAACAATGAATGTTCCGTACAGCTTTTTTGTTTTTTCCGTTATTTCCCTTACGCCCTTTTCTGCGTTTTCAAGTAGCTCCTGCTGAAAGAACAAATCCTGACAGGTGTAGCCTGTTACGGAAAGCTCGGGAAAGACGGTGATGTCCACCTTTTCCCTGTCTGCCATTTCCATCATTTTAATGTGTTCTTCAACATTCTTTTTGGTGTCTGCAACGGTTGTGTTAATCACAGCCGAGGCTACCCTTACAAAATCGTTCATATTTACACTTCCAAAGTTTTATTGTATTATTATAAGTAATTTTAGCACTTTTATTAAAGGGGCAGAAAATCCTGCCCCCTAAAATTTTATTTCCGTACTATGCAAAAACTTATCTGTACTTTGACAGGAAGTCTTTGTTGTAGTTTTCGTAGCTGTTAAAGCTTGCCTCTGCCTCACTCTGGCTGTTGACAGTACCCTTGTACCAGGACTGGCTTTCGTAGTAAGCCTGAATTGAGGCTGTCTTGAAGATATAGCCGTGGTGAGCGTAAATGTCATTGATAACGCTTTGTACTGTGTCGGCAGAAAGTCCTGCTACATCACTTTCGTTAAAGTACCTTGTTGATGCTCCGCTGTAATCAATGTAACCCACAGGAGCCTCTGTTACCGGCTCATAGTACTGGGTTGTTGTTTCATAATACTGAGTGGTAGGTTCATAGTATTCTGTGGTAGTAGGAACCTGTGTTGCTTTCTTTTTGGTGGTGGAGGGAGCAGTTGCCTTTTTCTTGGTAGTAGAGGTTTTATCCCTGAATGAAAATGTTACGGATTCCGAAATTGAAACGGTGGGCTCCTTAAAGGTTGCCTCTGTTGTGGTTTCTGCATCCTTGTTGCTGTCGGAGTCGCATCCCACAAAAGTAAGGGTTGCAACAAATGCCAGGATTATTGGGAGTATTGTAAATAATTTTTTCATATTGACCTCCTTAGACAATCTTCTACACCTTTACTTTATCAAATAACAATTATTTAGTCAATATTTTAAGATAATTATTCCAAAAATGTAATTAACACTTGTAATTTACACCCCAAATGTATTAAAATCATATCAGTTATATTTTATGT
>JBJEOU010000020.1:0-18729 GCA_051880875.1 Ruminococcus sp.
GTTACGGTTTTGTTTAAATCCAACGACTATGACCTTACCTACGAAGATGCGGGAAGCGGTAGTTATAATGTTATTCTTAACTGCGAAAAAGTTTATATTACTCCTCATGACTATGATGTAGAATTTTATTTGATAATTGATAAACAGGGTTATGTCCAAGATATTATTATTGATGACAGCCTAAGTGGTTCACAGTCTTCATACAGTGTGGATATAGATAAAAGTGTTTATGTCCCTAAAAATGATGATGTCTTACTCATCTCAGCAGATAATGGTACAAATAACTATGGACTTTCATCTTCTTCCGGCAGTGCAGTGAGTGTTGGTAGTGCCGGTGGAGTTCCGTCCGGTGACAGTATTCCGACATGGACAGTCGCTGATGTATCGGACTCCGGTTCATTTAAGCTTTTAGATTCTGCCACCGGACAATATCTGAGTATTACTTCAGATGCGTTGAGTCTTGGTGACACAGGAACAAATTTCTATGCAGTCACCAAATACGAGGAATCCGGAAGCGATACTCCAACTGACCTTAATGGTGTTATGCTTTATTCCCTTGAAAATAATATGTTCGTCAATTTTGACAGTGAAAATCAAAAATTCACCTTGTCCAGTACATATGATGAAAGTAACACATATCATATATATCTTCAGAAAACAAGTACAGATGTTGATGAAGGCGGTTGGGGAATAAAAACAGGTGAGGACGCTACACCGGAAACCGAATTCTATTACAAAAAGTCCGGTGTTACAGGAAAACAGCAATTAAGCAGTAGTGAGTATTTTCTAACGAGTGATATTGTAAATAATCCTACTTATCATAAAAATGAATCTGTAGAAACCTACCCTAACTTTATTGTTGCAGTTAATAATCTTAAAGAAGATGGATACTACGAAAGCGATGAAATCACAGTTCGCATTTGGGGCGAAGGTTATGACAGAGAGGCTCAAACCCCTGTACAAGGCGGAAGAATGAAAATAGATTTCCATTTCTTTGCAGTTGAAGAGGAATAAAAGGAGGAAATTATGAAAGATATTAAAGAACCAAATTTCATATCTAAAAGTACAAAGAAAACCCTCCTTATAGTGGTTAATATAATTCTCATAGTTGCCCTTCTTGCGATTTCAACATATGCTTGGTTTTTCAGAAATCTTGCTGACAATGTTAATTCTGAGGAAATTCAGTTTACTGCAGGCTTGACTTTAGAGGTAAATCTTGAGGATAACGAAGATACCTATGCCTATTCTAAAACAATCGACGGTTTTTCTTCGTCAGCCCTATCAAAGGAAATCACAGGTGATGGTGTGCAGTCCCATTTTCTCTATCCTAAACTTGCAACTGACGAAACTTCAGGTCTTTATTATCCGGATACAACAGATGATACCGGTTGGACGGATTACAGTACAATGACTGCACAGTCTGACTATATTTATCAGAGACTATATTTTCGTTCCAGTATTCCGGTAGATATTTATCTTACTAACGGTTCCTATGTCAAGTCAAAATCCGAGACAAATGGCAAGCCTTTAATAAGTTCAGAGCAAGAAAAATTGGATTCCGACAGAATTGTAAGTGAACCTGACGCAAATAATAATTATTACTCAAAGGATTGTGTTGTGGGTGCAACCAGAGTTGCCTTTGTTGACCCTGTTGAGAAGGAATCCACATTACTTTGGATTCCTCGTCCTGATATTTTCTGCGAATTGAATGGTTCTGGTAAAATAGTAATGAATGCGCCAAACACTGTTCCAAATTTCAAAAATATTAGCACTCTATCGTCAGTTACTAATCTGTATAGTGAAATTGTCCCAAATCCTGGTGAACATTGGTACTATACAATTGATACAGCGAACCATAAGATTGACACAACAGAGCTTGCTTCGGTAGAAGAAAACGGAAACTTTATTACCGGTACCAGTAATTTACCTTCTGTTAATGCTGTATCCTCAAAATACGGATATGTTGGCACAACAACAAAGGCAGATGGAAGTACTGATGAGTATTACAGAGCCGTTATTGATGTGGCTATTTGGGTTGACGGCTGTGATGCTGAGGCGAGGAAACAGTTTGTCGGCGGAAAATTCAATGCAAACTTCCAATTTGTAGGTATTGGTAAGTAATAATTTAAAATCTTAGGAGGTGCAAAAATGGATAAGAAAAGAAGTATGCTTGAAAAGAAAAGTACAAGTGTAATACTTTCTGTTACTTCACTTGTCCTGATTATGTGCCTTCTTGTTGTTGCCACCTATTCTTGGGTTGGTAAAAGTAATGTTGACAATGTTAATACTAATGAAATGACCTTAAACCTTGAAACAGGTCTTGATTCAAAATGGGAAGGTTCTGACGTAAGCAATTCAATTAGTATAAGTGGCTTTGACTTAAGGGAGATGTCATCAGCAAACGGAAGAGATTTCTTTGTTCCTGATGATAGTTTTAATGACAATGGATCAGAAGAACATGCTGAACAAAAAAGAACCACTACTGACGAACTCAGGTTTAGAAAAGCCAACTCAGCCGATGTTTACAATGGTGTTGGTGATAAGGGAACTAACAAGAAATTTGTTCAGGTAACTTTTTCGTTAAGCACAGAGGTCAATACAGATACACCTGTTTATTTGTCCGGTTTATCAACAATTTCCGGTACAGGGTCACAGTTTGTCAGAGTGTCTATTGACAGTCACGACAAAGGCAAGGATCCTGTAGTCTTTAGCAATACAGCTTTGAAGGGTCAAGAGGCAGAAACACAGATTCAAGCAGTTTCATCAATAGATTCATCAGGAGTAGCAACACTTGGTACACAGACACCAAAGGCACTTAATGCCTTTACCTATACAAGCTTAGGAGATAATTCCCTTTTTACTATTAAAAGCGGAGAATCAAAGAAGATTACACTTTCTATTTGGCTAGAGGGTGCAAGCGGTGATTTTACAAGTGATATTGTTAACAAACAGGATATAGATGTATCTATGATTCTTACAACAAAAAAGGATTATACAAACAATATTACTGTTGTAGACAGGACTGTTTCAAATTGGCTTAAGAATGGTGACAGTTCATCTGAGCAAGCAAATCTATTTGTAATTGACGCAAATAATTATACTTTAGATACAGAGCTTTCCCAGTTGAATTACTATCCTCTTACTCTTGATGCTGACGGTAAAACATGGACAGCTACAATCCCGCAGGGCTTTACACAAATATATATAAGAAGATATTCAACAACATCTTCTACAACGAAATGGGACTACTGGGGACCGTTAGAAATCCCCGGTGCTGAGGAGCTTAATCTGAATGGTACCGAGGAAGAAAAAAAGAACGGCATCAGCAGAACTTATAACATCATAGGTAATTATGGTGAAGGTACAAAGACCGAGAGTGGCAAAACCTATAATTATCCGTCGGATGTGAATAATTATGAGGCTGGTCTTTGGGGTGACTTTACAGATTCAGATTTTACTGAAGTAAAGATGTTCGATCAGTATTCACTAAAATATAATGATGAGTACGGTAAGTATGCTTATTATAACGACAGTGCGTCTACTGACAATAGATATGTTCCCTATGTCAATATGCAGTTGTCATATGAATATGGCGGTGAACAAATAGCCACAACTCTAAGATATAGAATGTACCCAAATAATGTAAATGAAAGATTATTCAATACTAATATTTTTGTTAAAACAGATTATGAAGGTATGACTGTTGATAATGTTGGTATTGTTCCGTATAGACTTGCTACAAATAGCAGTGCCGGTACGCCTATTTACTTTGGAGACGGTTGGCAGACAAAGCTGTCTTCAACTCCATACTTTGCAAACACAGGAGTAACCGAATCAAGCTACTGGGGCAATGATATTATTTATCTAGACAAGAATAACAACTATGACGTAAATACGAATATTTACTATGCGACCTATTTTAAGGATTCAGATAGCAATACTTCTTGGGGCATAATGTCCAAGTGGAGCAGTGCTAAGGGCTATTACGCTATAGTTGTACCGGAAAATGTCCAAAAAGTATCCTTCTATAGAGTTAAATCAAAGGATAAAACCTCAGACAGTACAACATGGACAGAGCATACTAATGTTAAGAAAAGACTAAACTGGTCCTCTGATTTTACATATAGTTCAACAAATAATCTGTTTACTCTTGATAGCTTTAATAATATGAATGTATATTTAGAGGACTATTATAATGAAGGTAAAGATAAAATGCATGTTCATGCATGGTATGGCGGAAGTATTAGTCTTACCGGAACTTATCCCGGTTGGGGCATGTCAGAGACAAGTAAGACTTCCCCTGTAGGTAAACCTCTTTTCGCAAACCCTGGTATTCCGGGTTACGCCGAATGTGCAAAATTCTCGAGCTATAGTGATAAAGAACATTGGGCAACAGGAGATATTGAACTTGACGGTTCTTTCGACTCCGTTTCTTATCATGATAGTACATTGTACCCATATTCAACAGATACTCCTTCCACTGATACAACAGGGGCAAGTACATTTAGATCGAAGATTAATATTTCTAATTCAAACAATTCAAGTTTACCTTAACACTTAACAAATTCTAAAAGGAGGTGCTATAATGGATAGGAGAGAGAAAAAGCCAATTTCACCAAAGGGCAGAAAATTTAATATTATCCTCACCGTTGTAGCACTTATACTTGTAGTAGCCGTTGGCGGTGTTACAACATATAGCTGGATTGAGCAGAATACAAATATGAATCTTCATATGAATGAGGGTAACATTAAAGATACCCCTGAAAGCTATAACGTGTATTACCATAGTGTAAATGTAGGTAAGGATGAGGATGACGAGACCTCTATTTCCCTTAACAAGTTTGCTGATTTGGCTGACGGTATCACACTTTCTCAGTTATCTTCAAAAGATGGTGAAAACTTCTTTTATCATAAATCCGGTAATAGCTACAAAAAGCTTGATGTTAATGATAAGTCAGTTAGCTACATTGCCTTTGATTTGGATGTAAATTCCACCTGTGACGATACAACAAAGTTTTTCTTCGATGAAGAAGTTCTTAGATTTGTATATGGTAATGACGATGATAAGGTTGCAAATTCTCTTAGAATGTCTGTAAAGGTTACACCCGAAGGCGGTACTTCCACCACAACAATCTTTTCACCCACAGGAAATTCTTATGAGGCAATTACAAGTTCCACAGGTGAAACAGATACTGTGACTACAAAGGCATTTGGCGCTTGTCTTAGTGAAGATAAACCGATTTTTACCTTGAGTGGTAACAGTAAAGCTAATGTTGAAATTGCAATATGGTTGGAGGGTAACCTTTCCTCAACTGATGAAGATAATGATGATACAAAAATTACACAGAACGCACAACTGAATGTATTATTCCAAATTGACACAAACTGGTACAAAGCTTCTGATCGTTATTTGTATATTTATGACGGAACTACAGAGCAGTTTATGTCAGATTGTGATACCGGTACATATACTGTTTACGATAGTAATGACAATGTAATTGGTTCTGAAGATAAAGCGTTGCTCAACTTCTATGACGGCAATAATTGTATTAAGAGAACTGCCATTATCAGCGATATGGCAAATGCCACAAAGGTTGTATTTAAGTTTAATAAGCAAAAGTCAGGCGAAACCCTTAGCCATACCTATGTATGGAATACAAGTGACAGGACTTCAACGGAAATATACTACACTATAACAGGATATACCAAAGACTCAGAATAAGAGGTTATTATGAGAAAGTTAATTGCTGAAAACTTAATAAAGAGCTTGGACATAGCTGTTGCTTTACTGATTGCAACAGTGATGATGTTCTGCGCAAATATTAGTGCCTCAGCAAAGGATTTGGGTGCTAACCTGGTTATTGATGATACAGATACACTTTTATCAGACATTAATGTATCCTCCATATCAGATACTAAAATGAAACAGCTTATAGCCTCTGGAGCAAATGTAGAGCTTATCTCCACAGCAGGTTCAGTTACATCAGATGGAAGTGCAGTGTTGTTTTTTAATATGAATGCTGTAAGTTGGTGGAATACAAGTAGTGCTAATGGTGGAAACTTTGCTTACTTTTTTAACAGTGGTGGTGGTACTTGGTCAGGGATTGCTAAACAGTGTAGCGGAGACTACTATTATGTAGTTATTCCATCAGGTACATGGACAGGAGTCATACTTACCAGAAACAATACAACTACCAGTCCTTCGTGGGACAATAAATGGAATCAGACCGATAATATTACTATAGAGGATGGCAAGAATTATATTAGTAGCTTTTCTGAAAACAGTACTACAGCTACATGGGGCACTTACACTCCAACCCCAACAACTTATTCTATCACTGCGGATAATACATCCATTAAAGCAGGAGAAACGGTGACATTTACTCCTTCTATTAATTATTCAACATATAATGTGATTAAGAGTAACGAATTTTCCGTCAGCGGTGGCTCCTCCTCGGATTATACGATTGACAACGAAAACAAGAAAATAACATTTAAGACTGCCGGTACATATACCGTAACTGATAAAATTACCTATAATGCAAAAGGTTATTCTTCTATTACCGGTAATGTTACAACATCAGGGGTGACAATCACGGTTACTGCAGCGAACCCTGATGTAGCAGAGTCAGTTTCTCTTACAGCTGGCGACGGTAGGTTTAACGGAAAAACATTTGACCTTACTGCAACCCTAAATAGTAAACATGATACAGGTGAAGTAACTTATACTTTCTCAAAGGAAAGTGGTGGTGCCGGTGAATTTAGCACTACAACTGTTACTACTGCTGATAGTTCTGCAACAGTATCCTTCACCCCGTCCTCAACAGGAGATTATACATTTAAGGTTGTTGTTTCTGAAGAAAATCATAACGACATTGAAACAACATTGACTGTAAGTGTAAAATCTTCCTCATGGTATGTTTTTGGTCAATGGACAGGTAGTTGGGATACTGGTGAGACAAACCTGAAGGCGAACCCAATGGAATATGACGAAGAAAATAGATATTTCTACTTTACAAAAGAAGCAGTTATATATGACTATGCAGACAGTGAAGATAAAAATAGTGGAAATTTATATTTTAGACTTTATAATGGCTCAAGTCAGAAGGGTGGCTCGGACACAAGCAATGATACAGTCATAACAACAGGTAAAACAGACACTCAACTTAGCACCAACACATCTAAAGCCCTAAAAGTTACCGGTCTTACAGCTACTGAAATTGTTACTGTTTACACAGACGGTGTCTATGTTTGGTATTCAAAAACTGAGGCGGTAGACTATAATGTTACTGTTGATAGTGATAGTATCACACATGGCACTGTGACTGCTGATAAGGCGACAGCAAAGCCAGGTGAAACTGTAACACTTACTGTTTCTCAGGAGGATGGTTATGAGCTTTCTACTTTGAAATACAATACTACAGATAATACTGTTGATATTGATAGATCCAAGAAGCAGTTCACGATGCCTTCCGGTGATGTCACAATTACAGCAACCTTTACACCCATTACATATACGATTAAGTATTATATTGGCGGAGAAGAAGATACTTCCTTTGAACCTAAATCATATACGGTGGAGTCGGATGATATTACACTTCCTAAGCCTGAGGAAAGAACAGGTTATACCTTTAAAGGATGGTACTTAGATTCAGATTCAGATTCCGGAGATCCTGTAACCACCATACCAAAGGGTTCCTTTGGTCACAAGCAGTTTTATGGTAATTATGTTGCCAATAAATACACTGTTACATTTGATGCCGGCGAAGGGGGTACGGTAACTCCCGGTACTAACGAGGTAACATATAATAGTACATTTGGTGAACTGCCCATACCTACAAAAGACGGTTGTACCTTCCAAGGTTGGTACTATGGAGAAACTAAGATAGAATCCAGCACTACTGTTACCATAACGTCAAACATCACCCTTGTGGCAAAGTATGTTGATAATCCCACAATCACAGTAACAATTATGTATAACGATGCTAAGGATACAACAAAGGCGGCTGTTAAAGGCGATGGACAACTAACTTACGGCGGAGATAGTACAGTCACTATTACTCCTGCCGATGGATATTACATAAGTGCGTTGACTGGTGATGTTGGAACCTATGAGGTTTCAAACGGAGCTTGGGAAAAAGCATATACCAATATCACAAGCGACATAAATATAGTAGCCACAATATCAGACAACCCATCAGTAACAGTTAAAGTATTTTATGACGATAATGAAGTTACAAACATGGCAACAGTAACCGGCGACGGCAAGGCTACCGGTTATGGAGTAAGTAAGACTGTATTAGTAACTCCCAACGAAGAATATTATATTCATCATGTAAAGGAAAACGATGCATTAATCAACACATATACCGCAAAAGCCGGTGCATATGCATATACATTTTCAGGAAAACAGGATACAGTACTTTCTGTATACCTATATGATAATCCAAAGGTAAAGGTAAAATATTTTGATGTAAGAAGTGGCGCAGAAATCACAAGTGGTGATGTTTCGGTAACAATAGCCGGTAAACAAAACACAAGTGATGGCGTTTCTGTTACCTACAATTCAACACCTGAGCTTAATGCAATAATTAATACTCCAAATTCTTATAAATTTGTAGGTTATTTCAGTGCTGATGGTACAACTCAGTTATCTGTAAACAATCCCTATACCTTGAGTAATAATGTTACGAGCGATACAGAGGTAGTTGCCAAATTTGACAAACTATACAAGATTACTGTCAACTGGGAAAACCTTGATGGTCTTGTAGTTGATGGCTCTACTTTGACATCTGAAGAACTGGCAGAAGGTAAATATTACCTTTATAGGCCTCAGGCATATCAAATCAGTTTGACAACAACTATCAAGGAAACAAGCGAATATAAGCTGAATGCTGGTTGCTTTACTGCAAGTAATCTTACTGGAGCATCATATAATCAAGAATACAGCAGTAATGTTACTACAAAGCAATTTAATTGCACAGTAGGCAGTACAACCGGAGAAATAACAATCACACCGGTTTCCGCGACCTATTCCGGCTCAGGATACTGGGGTGAGAAGGTTTTGAAAATTGATGTTTCTGCTGTAATTGGAGATTCCCCTTATTTTACAGTAAAATTCAGCAAAAGCGATGCATCGGGTATTGAAGCAAGAATGGTTTGCACAGATGCAGATAATTATATTTATGAGTGTCCTATACCAACAGGTTATGACTCTATTACACTATATAGAAGAAAACCTAGTGATGGTACAGTTTGGAATACTGCCTCGACAACCTTAAGTGGAAATACAGAGTTTAAAGCAAGTTTTTCTAGTGGAATGGTACTTACACCTAAGAGTTGAACTTAGGTGTTTATAAAAATGAAAGCAGGTGATGCAATATGAATAAAAAGTCAATAATTTACAGATGTCTCGTTGCATCACTGTGCATCGTTTCAATGATTGTAATGACATACTCTTGGTTTAACAGACCAAATGGTGCATCTGCGAACAGTATGAGTTTTGACAGAGTGATGGACCTAAATGATAACGGTACTAATATTAAAGTGGTAACAGAATATTCTACTGATGACGGAAAAACCTACACAGAGTCATTGAGCAGGAGTGATACAGGAGAACTGGGTTCTATTACAACAAAACTTGGTCCCGGTGGAAAGCTGTATTTTAGAACTACCGTTAAGAACACAGGTACAACAAAGAAAACAAACGTTACTGTCGATTTGGAGAACAGTTCTTTCCCGGAAGGTATTTATATAGGTACAACATCTCCGATAAATTCCGAAAAGAGTGTTTCAACTACTGAGGGTTCAGTGACAATAGCAAAGAATGTTGCAGTGTCAAATACAGATGGGGCAGTAATTGACTGGTATATTTATTTTAGCTCAGATGAAGAAGAATTAACTAACATAACACTTGGCAATCTTCTTGTTTATCAGGTATAAGCACAATGAAGGTTGTAAGAAAGGTGCTTAGTGCCCTTAGCTTTGTGTTTTTGGCTATAATGGTACTTACGGTAATATTTTTCTTTGTTCAAAGGGTTACCGGCGGTAAAACCACAATTTTTGGATATTCTGTGTATCGTGTCAGTTCCGGAAGTATGGAGCCTGAGCTGTCTATAGGTGATGTTATTTTAACTGAAAAAGTTGATGAAGAATCGCTGAAGAAAGGTGACATCATTACATATAGCGGTACAGAGGGTAGTTATGCCGGAAAGGTGATTACCCACAGGATAGAGGACATACAGGAAGTTGATGGACAATTACTGTTTACAACCAAGGGTGATGCAAATATTGAGGCTGACCCCATGGTTTATGAGGGGCAGATTTTAGGCAAAATGGCTTTCAAAGTGCCCATTGTAGGTGTGCTGTATAGCTTTTTTATCACGCCATACGGTCTTGTTGTGGTATTGTTAGTAATTTTACTTGCATTCAGTAATGAGTTTATAATACTGTTTAAATTAGTCAAAAGAAAGGTTCAGTACAATGTTACAAAAGAATTTGAAGAATCCGTCAAGAAAGACGGAAACTCCGAAGACAAAACTGAATAAGAGAAGTTTTGTATCTGCTGTAACAGTCAGCTTAGTGGCTCTATTGTTATGTACATCCTTCACATTCTCGTGGCTCACATCAAAGATTGACTACTTAAACACTGTTATTCGTATGGGTGAGTTCAGTGCAACAGTCAATGTGTATTACGAGGATGGTTCACTTCTCACAACAGGTACTACACAGGGCGAAGATGTTGCTGTGGATAACGCAATTTCCAGCAACACAAATTGGTCTGCCGGCTCAGTAGGCTACAGATTTATTGAGGTGGATAACACAGGAACAATCAACCTCAGCTCCTACCTCAGCCTTGGATTTAACTGTGCAAACTTTAACGGAACAACAAATCAGATTACTGACAGCTTTTTCGTAAGGGTTACAGACATAACCTCAGCAGTAAAAAGCTTTACCGCATCAGGCAATAAGCTAAGCGGATATATGGCAAAGTTCAAGCCGGATACAGCCTCCGGAATTCAAAAGACAGGCACCAGCTTTACAAAGTCAACAGACATACAAAAGCTTGGTGTAACAGTTGGTGGAGGAAAGTCCTACTATCTGTTTGAATACTGTTGCTACGACCTTTCACCACTATTATTCTCAAATGAAAGCACAATTTCAATAGACGCAAAAATCAGAGTTCAGCAGACAAGTGCCCCTGCTGTAAAGAGCGATAAGGGCTTGATTACTGCAAACAGTGAGAAAACTTCAAATGATAGCAACAGCACAACAAAGAACACTTCTGTTGTGCCAACATCAAAGAGTAATACTGAGCAGACTACTAAGCCAAGCCAGACAAGTACTACACCTGCCCAGACAACAGTTGAGCCTACAACAACAGCAAGCAATACCCAGCCAACTGAAACAAAGCCTACAGGGGACTGGGAGGTTCGCACCCTTAACGGTGGAAAGACCTGTGAGGTACTCGCCTACAACGGCTCAAAAAAGACTGTTGAAGTTCCCACCAAGATTGGTGATGCTGTGGTAGTCGGTATGGGAAGTAATGTTTTCTCCGGCACAAGTGTAGAAAAGGTCACCCTGCCTGCAACTGTATCTAATTTAGATGCAAGTGCATTGGATGTAAAAACTATTAAGAGTGTTGAAATCAAAAAGGAAAACAAGGTTGACGGTATTACATACACATCACCGTACAGCGAAAAAGACCTTGTTGTTTATTCCGCAGATAAAACAATGCTCATTAAGTATTTGTCACAGAAAACTGACAAGGAATATACAGTTGACAACAACACAGTTGCAATCTGCGACAATGCCTTTAGCGGTGTTTCCCTAAAGACCCTTGATTTGGCAACAGCAAAGTCAGTAAGCTCAACAGCATTTGAAAATGCAGACATTGAAAACTTCGTGTTCCATACAATTGAACCGCCTGTTGTATCATCAATGAACGCATTTGGTGAAGTAAAGACAGAGTACAAGCTGAGCGGAGTATCATACAAGGCAGATACAGTTCTTCATGTGCCTGAGGAAGGCTACGACAACTATAGCGAATCAATGGCATTTGAGGGTTACGCAAAGGCAAAGGCAATCAAGAAAGATAGCGCCGTAGGCAGTTGCGTAGCTAAGGTAAAGAAAGACGGACTTGTTTACTCCATCATCAAGAATGATACAGAGTATGACGGAGTTAAGTTTGACCGTGAGGGCAAGGCATATCTTGCAGTAGTAACAGGATATTATGATATTCCTGAGGACGGAGTAGTAAAGGTTCTGTCATCCCTTGTATATACAAAGGAAGATAAGGAAACAGGCAACAAGGTTGCATATTCCTGCCCTGTTGTGGGAATTGCGGATAACGCATTTGCAAATGCAAAGGCAATGAAAATCCTTGTGTTGCCGGACAAGAATGTCCACTATTCAAGCGATGCATTCCCAGGATGTGACGACTTAGGACTGATAGACTACGATTCAGTACTTCCATTTGATGTAAGCAAGTTTGACGCAATCTTTGACAATACAAAGACTGCACCTTCAGAGGTTGACGACAGCGAGGATAAAGAATAAACTAACAAAAAGCAAGTGGTACTTTGTCACTTGCTTTTTTTGGCTCTCTTATGGGAGCCTTATTTTTATGCTTTACAAATATATATCTAAAGTGTAAAATATAAATAAATTGATTCGGAGGTGTGGTATGAAGAAAGTTTTAATTATTTTCCTATCATTGTTAATGGTGTTTCTTGCCGGATGTACTTCTGACGAAAATGATGTGAAAGAAACACCTGATATTTCCGGCAACATATCAAGTATGGAAATTTTGATTGACAATAATCTTATAAAAATAACTGACAAGCTGACATATAAGGATTTGGAGAAAATGGGATTTCAACTTGACGAAAACTATTCCGGAGTCCTTGAAAAAACAATCAAACCCAGCAAAAGTGCAGATTCTATGAATATAGAAAGCTTTAATATCAAAACGACCAAGGATAAGCTGATAACCCTTTCTGTTGTAAATACAGGGAAAAAAGACTGTTCTGTTAAGGACGCCCTGATTTACTTCATCAGTACTTATAACCTTAATGAGTACGACCAAAGCTACATTCTTCCTGCAGAAATCAAGCATAAGGACACAGCAGATAAAATGAAAAAAGCATGGGGAGAGCCACAGGTTGACCTTACTACCCTTGACGATGGTAAAATGATACAATATGTGAACAACAACTGTACCTTCACCGCCAATCTGGACAATGATTGCAAAATGGAGTCCTTTTCTTTTACCCTTGACGCTAATAAATTGTTAAAATAATTTCGGCCACCTATGGTGGCTGATTTTTGTTTTATTGGTATATTGTGTCAGAATTAATTATGTATAATCTGTGAATTTTGCTTTTGGTGTTATATTATCTAAAAAAATATAGTTGAAACTCTTGAAATTTGTGATATTATATCATATAATGATAGAGAGGAAAATTGTGGGGGATAGAGCGTCACTTACTTGATTACAGATATAGATTATGGTTATATCAGTAACTCACAGTGATTATGCTTTTGATTCAAACGGAATATCCCCGTCAAATAAATACCCTTTTAATTAAATTATTACCTTTTATAATATATAGGCGAAAGGTGCAGGACGATGTTGTTAAAGAATTTGAAGAATCCGTCAAGAAAGACGGAAACTCCGAAGACAAAACTGAATAAGAGAAGTTTTGTATCTGCTGTAACAGTCAGCTTAGTGGCTCTATTGTTATGTACATCCTTCACATTCTCGTGGCTCACATCAAAGATTGACTACTTAAACACTGTTATTCGTATGGGTGAGTTCAGTGCAACAGTCAATGTGTATTACGAGGATGGTTCACTTCTCACAACAGGTACTACACAGGGCGAAGATGTTGCTGTGGATAACGCAATTTCCAGCAACACAAATTGGTCTGCCGGCTCAGTAGGCTACAGATTTATTGAGGTGGATAACACAGGAACAATCAACCTCAGCTCCTACCTCAGCCTTGGATTTAACTGTGCAAACTTTAACGGAACAACAAATCAGATTACTGACAGCTTTTTCGTAAGGGTTACAGACATAACCTCAGCAGTAAAAAGCTTTACCGCATCAGGCAATAAGCTAAGCGGATATATGGCAAAGTTCAAGCCGGATACAGCCTCCGGAATTCAAAAGACAGGCACCAGCTTTACAAAGTCAACAGACATACAAAAGCTTGGTGTAACAGTTGGTGGAGGAAAGTCCTACTATCTGTTTGAATACTGTTGCTACGACCTTTCACCACTATTATTCTCAAATGAAAGCACAATTTCAATAGACGCAAAAATCAGAGTTCAGCAGACAAGTGCCCCTGCTGTAAAGAGCGATAAGGGCTTGATTACTGCAAACAGTGAGAAAACTTCAAATGATAGCAACAGCACAACAAAGAACACTTCTGTTGTGCCAACATCAAAGAGTAATACTGAGCAGACTACTAAGCCAAGCCAGACAAGTACTACACCTGCCCAGACAACAGTTGAGCCTACAACAACAGCAAGCAATACCCAGCCAACTGAAACAAAGCCTACAGGGGACTGGGAGGTTCGCACCCTTAACGGTGGAAAGACCTGTGAGGTACTCGCCTACAACGGCTCAAAAAAGACTGTTGAAGTTCCCACCAAGATTGGTGATGCTGTGGTAGTCGGTATGGGAAGTAATGTTTTCTCCGGCACAAGTGTAGAAAAGGTCACCCTGCCTGCAACTGTATCTAATTTAGATGCAAGTGCATTGGATGTAAAAACTATTAAGAGTGTTGAAATCAAAAAGGAAAACAAGGTTGACGGTATTACATACACATCACCGTACAGCGAAAAAGACCTTGTTGTTTATTCCGCAGATAAAACAATGCTCATTAAGTATTTGTCACAGAAAACTGACAAGGAATATACAGTTGACAACAACACAGTTGCAATCTGCGACAATGCCTTTAGCGGTGTTTCCCTAAAGACCCTTGATTTGGCAACAGCAAAGTCAGTAAGCTCAACAGCATTTGAAAATGCAGACATTGAAAACTTCGTGTTCCATACAATTGAACCGCCTGTTGTATCATCAATGAACGCATTTGGTGAAGTAAAGACAGAGTACAAGCTGAGCGGAGTATCATACAAGGCAGATACAGTTCTTCATGTGCCTGAGGAAGGCTACGACAACTATAGCGAATCAATGGCATTTGAGGGTTACGCAAAGGCAAAGGCAATCAAGAAAGATAGCGCCGTAGGCAGTTGCGTAGCTAAGGTAAAGAAAGACGGACTTGTTTACTCCATCATCAAGAATGATACAGAGTATGACGGAGTTAAGTTTGACCGTGAGGGCAAGGCATATCTTGCAGTAGTAACAGGATATTATGATATTCCTGAGGACGGAGTAGTAAAGGTTCTGTCATCCCTTGTATATACAAAGGAAGATAAGGAAACAGGCAACAAGGTTGCATATTCCTGCCCTGTTGTGGGAATTGCGGATAACGCATTTGCAAATGCAAAGGCAATGAAAATCCTTGTGTTGCCGGACAAGAATGTCCACTATTCAAGCGATGCATTCCCAGGATGTGACGACTTAGGACTGATAGACTACGATTCAGTACTTCCATTTGATGTAAGCAAGTTTGACGCAATCTTTGACAATACAAAGACTGCACCTTCAGAGGTTGACGACAGCGAGGATAAAGAATAAACTAACAAAAAGCAAGTGGTACTTTGTCACTTGCTTTTTTAGATTGTAAATGATTTTACAGAGAAATCTGAAAGAAACTCTGTAAATTCCACACTAATATAATATGCGGAGGTTTATATGTATAATTTAAAAGGAAAAACTGCTATTATCACAGGAGGAAATTCCGGTGTTGGCGGTGCAACAGCTATGCTCTTTGCCCGTGAGGGTGCAAATGTTGTAATCAGCGCCCGCCGTCAGCCTGCTCTTGATGAGGTAGCCGCAAAAATCAGAGAAGAGGGCGGAAGTGTAATCACCGTTTCTGCCGATATTTCTAAGGATGAAGATTGCAAAAATCTGATGAAAACCGCAATGGACGAGTTCGGTAAAATCGACATTCTGGTTAACAATGCAGGTGTCCTTGACACAGGTCTTGCCCCTGTTGACAAGTTTGACGACGATGAAATCCAAAAGATTATTTCCATCAATCAGGTTGGTACAATGCAGTGCATCCGTGCCGCATTGGAATATATGGAAGAGGGCAGTTCCATTGTGAATGTTGCATCAGTTGCCGGTGTTAACGGCGGTGGCGGAGCGGCATATGTTTCCACAAAGGCGGCAATTATCGGAATTACAAAGCACACAGCACTGCTCCTTGCTGACAAGTACATCCGTTGCAACGCCATTTGTCCGGGAACTATCGTTACTCCAATGACAATGAATATGAAGCCCGACCAGCTTGATATGCGTATGATGGGCGCAATGAATAAGCACGGCGACCTAAAGCTAAAGCCTTGTATGGCTGAGGATGTTGCCAACATCATTGAATTCTTTGCATCAGACAACTCAAAGGCTCTCACAGGTCAGATTGTAGTAAGCGACTTCGGCGCATCTCTGTAATCAATAATTTTCAAAAAATCGACTCACCCCAAGTCTGATATGGACTTGAGGTGAGCTTTTTTGTTATAATAAGTTATATTTGATATTACTTTCTGGTTTTATCCTTTTTCCTCTTTGCCAAAACATTGCGGAGTTCGGAAAAGTCCTTGCTGTATTTTAATGGTTTCAGCTTTGGAAAGGCGTGAATCATTCTCCTCTGCTGGATGTTAAATTTCTTGGAGAAACGCTGGTAAATATGTGTGGGGGAGTCGCTGTTAGCAGGTAAGTGTATCTTGTTGGACACCGTGCTTTTCAGCTGTTCCAAGGCTGTGTTCAGTTCCTTAAGCTTTTTATTGAATCCGCTGAATCCGGTAATGGTGACAATGTTGTCAGCCACAAAAATAACTAAGGCTGAAATTGTGATTATATGTAGCGCAAGGGGTGGAATCAGCTTTGTGTAGTGGCATATTACAGGGTGAATAAGTTTCAGCAGAATAACAGAAAAACTTCCGAAAACTACTGCACCAAGGAGGCACACTCTGCCGTTTATGTTGAACTTTCTTTCGGAATAATCCCACCATCTTGCGTGGAAAAGCTTTTCCATAAAGAATGAAGTTAAGTATTCCAGGGTGCAGGTTATTAAGACGCCCAGGAAAAAGATTAAGAAGGGGTTAGTTATTTTTCCTAAACAGAAAATAAGCAGAACGGCACCGCTTCCGTAAATAGGGCAGTAGGGCCCGTTGAGGAAACCTCTGTTAATAAATCGCCGGGCCTCTACGGAACAGAGGATAGTTTCGTAAATCCACCCCATAATGCTGTATATCATAAACCATAAAAAATATTCTTCAACTGAATTGTTGCCCATATCATCACCAAAATTTATTAAAAATCCTATTTATATATATTAGTCACTCTTTACTTTTACCACATATGTATATTATAATATAAAAAGTATTTATTCCAATGGTCACTCCCCGGCTGTTGTGTTGTTTATGTTTCATATCAGGGAATAAGTGTGAATAATGTAACACAAACATAAAAAAACGTGTAAAAAGGAGGGGGATTATGGAGAATAATGTGAGAAAGACAGACCGCCGTGTGGTCAAAACAAAGAGGGCAATCCGCAATGCTTTGGCGCAAATAATGTCGGAAAAAAACATCAACGATATTACAGTAAAAGAGGTTGCCCAGCTTGCCGACATTAACCGAAAAACCTTTTACAACTACTATAGCGGTGTGCACCAGGTTGTGGAGGAAATTGAAAATGAGATAATAGACTCCTTTGAACTTGCACTAAAGGATACTGATTTTCGCCGTGATATTAAAAATCCAAGCATCATTTTTGACAAGCTGAATTCCATAATCAGCAAGGATTTGGATTTTTATGAGCATATACTTTGCATAAAGGGCAATCACAGCCTGATTTCTAAGATAACAGGTGTGCTTAAGGAGAAGATGAAAAATGCCTTTGCCAAGGAATTTGACATAGACAGCCAATCCCTTGAAATTATGGCGGACTATACTGTGTCGGGAATGTGCTCTGTGTATCAAAGCTGGGTCAAGTCCCACCGTTCATTTCCTATGGAGGAGATGTCCGGTGTGATAAGCGTTGTGTGCTTTTCGGGCATCAACGGTATTTTGCAGGAATATGAAAAATAGTTTTAGAATTCTATAATCAAAAGACTTAAAGAAATATTAGAAATGAGGAGAAGTATGTACGCAATAGAAACTAAAGGACTTACCAAGTATTATGGCAAGTCCAGGGGGATAGTTGACCTTGATTTAAAGGTTGAGGAGGGGGAGTTCTTCGGATTTATCGGCCCCAACGGTGCAGGCAAAAGCACCACAATCCGCACACTTTTGGGACTTATCAAAAGCAGTGGCGGTAGCGGAAAAATCTTTGGCAGGGATATTGCCCTTAAGAAGAAGGAAGTCCTTGCAGATGTGGGGTATCTGCCCAGCGAGGCTCTTTTCTACACAGGTATGCGTGTAAAGGAGATTATCAAGCTGTCTGCTGACCTGAGGAAAAAGGACTGCACAGCAAATGCAAAGAGCCTTTGCGAAAGGCTAAGGCTGGATGTTAACAAAAAGGTGGAGGAGCTTTCCTTTGGCAACAGGAAAAAGGTTGCCATTGTATGTGCACTCCAGCATAACCCAAGGCTTTGTAT
>JBJEOU010000021.1:0-4127 GCA_051880875.1 Ruminococcus sp.
ATTTGCTCTTGCTCAGACACAGGGCTCAACAATGTATAAGACTGACGGTACAACCGGCGATGGTTCACAGGCTATCACATACAACGGAACAAGCTATACTGAGCCTTATGACTTCAGAACAAAGCAGCCAATCTTAACTGCAACATTTACTGTTACTAAGGCAGGCGACTGGACAATCAACAACAAGTTTGTTCGTGTTGATGATACAAATTCAGACCCATATGTTGCTAACGAAGTAATCAAAAAGGCTTTCGTAAACGAGGATGTAGTAAACGGTTCTACACAGCCTTCTACAAGCGATACTACCCCAACTCCAACAGCTTCTACACCTGTTGGCAACGAATACTCCGTAATTAACAATCTTGTAAATGCAAGCTCAAGCAACAGTGCTTCAACAGTTAAGGAGGGTGCTTCATTCACAACAACACTCTCCCCTGCTAGCGGCTACAAGATTTCTACAGTAATTGCAACAAACGGCGATGACACCATTACAGCTACAGAAAATGCTGACGGAACTTACACCATCAGCTGTACAGTAAAGGGCGAAATTGTTATCACATGTATTGCTGTTGAGGCTCCAACACCTATTACTTCAACAACTACAACATCTACAACATCTACAACTGCAACAGAGCCAACAACATCAACAGCTCCTATCGGAGATACAGTAACACTTACACTTGTTGACGGAACTCCACAGTTCTGGCTCGCAGATGCAGACGCAGTATTTGTACTTATTGACAACAGCACAGGCACTTCCTACAATATGTCAGGCGGTGCAGGTACATGGACAGTTACAGTTCCATCTTCTGTTACAAACATCACAATCAACAGAAATAACCCAACAAACGGCGAAACATGGAACAGCTGGTCTACAACAAGAGGCACAGGTACAACATACACAGCCACTTCCAGCGGTGTAGGCTCCTGGGACGGTGGCAGTGGCGGAGACACTCCAACTACTCCACAGCCATCAGGTGACACAGTTCAGTTTACCGACAACCAGGGTTGGGGAACAGTTTATGCTTACTTCTTCGACGGAAGCAATACAGTAGGCTCCGAGTGGCCCGGTACACAGATGGGCAACCCAACTGACAACGGCTTTGGACAGACTAACTACTCAATTTCTGTTCCAAGCGGTGCAACTAAAGTTGTATTCTCAAACGGCAACGGTACACAGACAGTTGATACCGACCTTGGTCATACAGGCTACTACACAGACGGCACAAAGGATGATAAAGGTCATTATGTAACACTGTATTGGGATTAATTCCTGAATAAATCTTCCCCCTGTGATTTCACAGGGGGATTTTTTTGCACAAATTAAAACCAAAATAATCTTAATTATTATCAACTAATTAAAAATATGTTACTTAAATTGACTTTACAGGACATTTGAATTATAATGCTATTAGTTATGTGTACTGTTACATCATAGCGCAATTATTAAGGAAACACTATTTAGTCGTTTGGACATTTTTGTGCAGTCAGACTTTTTGGACAAGCTGACGGAAAATATAAATACAGAATGTTCAGACAGCTTTTCAGCGTAATTGATTAAGTGATTCCTTAGGAAGTCTGGTGATTAATATCTTTACTATACTTAATGAACACAGACATTTTTGGAGGCAGATTTTTAAGCTTTCAAAAACTGAATTGATAAAGCAATACAAAGGTGCGGCAATCGGTCCTTTCTGGGCAGTTATCAAACCGGCATTTACCCTATTTGTTTACTGGTTTGCTTTTACAGTAGGCATTAAGAATCTGGGAATTGTTGACATTGCAATGCCTGACGGAACTGTTCAGCACTTTAACCGTTTTATTTTTATGCTCACCGGTTTTATTCCATGGTGGTTTATCTCCGAAAGCATAACCCATGGTGCAAAGTCAATCAGACAAAACAGGCAATTCGTAACTAAGGTTAAATTTCCCGTTTCCACTATTCTGACCTACACTTCCCTTTCCAGAGTGTACATTCACTTTTTGCTTACAGCAATAATGATTGTAATCTTAGGAATCTATGATGTATGCTTTGGCACACAGTTCTTATCCCTGTATGCACTGCAATTCTTCATTTTGTGTCCGATAATGTTTATGTTCTTCTTGGCACTGACATGGAGCACAGCCCCAATGTGTGCCTTTAGTAAGGACTTAGAGTCAATGATTACTTCCATTATGTCAGGTATCTTCTGGCTGACAGGAGTTATTTACAGCTCCTATGACCTTCCTGATACTAATATGCAGGGCATTCTGGAATTTATAATGCTGTTTAATCCTATCAACTTCTTCGTAAATGCTTATCGTAAAGCATTTATCTATCATGAGCCTTTCTGGGCTTGTCACACAGCCGATCCACTCGGACTTGGCATCAACTGGGAAATTGTTGTATTTGTTATTGAATTTGCACTTATCTTTGCCTTTGGCGCACGAAAATACAACAGTCTTAGAAAGACACTTCCTGATGTACTGTAAGGAGTATCAAAATGAATGATAATGTGATTATTTCTTTCAAAAACGTTTGCAAGGAATATATTTTATATAAAAGCGACAAGGCAAGATTCAAGGCTCTGTTTGTAAAGCCTAAAAATCCTAAGATTCATCATGCACTTAAGGATGTTTCCTTTGAGATAAAGAAGGGTGAGTCCGTGGGCATTTTAGGCGATAACGGTGCCGGCAAAAGTACCCTTCTTAAGATGATAACAGGGGTTACTTTCCCTACCTCCGGCGAAGTTGAGGTTGACGGCAAGGTAGCGGCTCTCCTTGAGCTTACCGCAGGATTTTCTCTTGAAATGACAGGCAGGGAGAATATTTATCTGAAGGGATATATTCTCGGCCTTGAGGATGAATACATCAAGGAAATTGAAGAGGCAATTGTAGACTTCGCACAGCTTGGGGACTATATTGACCAGCCAGTACGAACATACAGCTCAGGTATGAAAATGCGCTTGGGCTTTGCAATCAATGTTAATATTGAGCCTGACATTCTTGTTGTTGACGAAGCCTTGGCTGTGGGCGACAATGCATTTAAGAGAAAGTGTAAGAATAAAATCAAGGAAATTATCGCCCAGGGCGTTACTGTACTTTATGTAAGCCACTCTACCCCATCTGTGCAGGAAATCTGCAACAGAGCTATTTATCTGAGAAAAGGCGAACTTGTTCACGACGGTCCCACAGAAGAAACTATACAGGTTTACGAAGCTCAAAAGGCAAAGGACGCCGAGGAAAAAAAGAAAAAGCAGGAGGCTAAAAAAGCCGCAAAAGAAGCTGCACTCCAGGCAGAAAACAATAAGGAGAAAAAGTGATGAAAGTTCTTTTTATCGACGGAGAATATTTTTATTACCCCGAAAATGTAAGAAATTTTGAAGAATTTGGGGATTTTCTCAAAGAACATTACAATTCTTTCGTAAAATTAACAAAGCTGTCAGACGACAGAACCGTACCACCTTTCTTTATTGATGAATATTCAAAGGAAGCCTATGTAAACATTCAGCGAATCAACATTGTTGAAGAGGTAGAAGTTTCTATAATGACAAAAGAGGACTACAAAACCAGCCTTAACAATGCCATTGACGAAGTTTGCGCCGGATGTGACAACTATTTAAGGGGTACAAAAAGCTGTGAATGCGGAGAAATTCAAAATAATTTGTGTTTAAACGGAATTTGTGAGCTTTTTACTATTGCACAAGACGAATTTTAGTGGTATAATAATAGAGATGTTGAGTTGGTTTTAGCAGATTTATCTGTTGAAATATATATGTGGATTATGCTGAACAGTAAGTTTCAACTGAAAGTAAGCCCCACCTCGGTACTCTTCGCCGTGTAAAAATCAGGAGAAAAAAACAAAATAAGCAGGTATGGCGGAATTGGCAGACGCGCATGGTTCAGGTCGCACCACCTCGGTGTAAACTCATTTCAGTAACTATATCCTGCAAATTGTGGATTAAGCGATATGCTCCACCTCGGTTCTCAACTCTCAACCGTGTAAAAATTCAGAGAGAAAAATTAAATATGCGGATATGGCGGAATTGGCAGACGCGCATGGTTCAGGTCCATGTGAAAGCAATTTCATGCAGGTTCAAGTCCTGTTATCCGCACCACGAAAAGCTCGATTTTATCGGGCTTTTTTC
>JBJEOU010000022.1:0-18665 GCA_051880875.1 Ruminococcus sp.
GCACAATACCGCAAACCAATATATACTCAAAAACCGTTATGCTGTCTTTTAGCATAGAAAAATCCTGCATATAATATAGTGGTAAATCAAAGGCTTTTGTTCCGAATGTGTTTACAAAATTAATCATATAGGGCAGATAAATCAGGGCATAAAAAATAGCTGTTGAAGTCATTACAACAAGTAGTTTTGTAGTCATTAGTCGTGCTTTTCCGTACCGATTGCACCGAACAAGGTTCACCATACCCCTTTTGTATTCACAGGCAAAAATATTTGCTGTGCTGAATATTACTAAGGCAATTAAAAGTATAAAATACATCCATTCACGGCTTGTGTTTTCCGTCAGCCTTTTGCACACAAGCTCGTTGATAAAAACAGGCTTTGTTTTTGTTTCTGCTGACTTTTCCTTTACATAGGAGTACTGCTCCATAACCCTTTCAAAACCTTTTCCCTTGGTTTCAAGAATGTTGTCTATGTACCCTGTTTTTGAGGATTTTCCGTTAATATTCAGGCTGTTGTCCTTTTCAATTTTCTGCTTTTCCAAATACAGGTCGTCAAAGTATTTTTGCTCATTTTTAAGGTACTCTTCCTTTTTGCCGTCAATTTCTCCCTCCAGGTCAGCCATATATGAGTTGTAGGCGCTTTCCGACGGGTTTACAAAGTGAATACTCAGGTCACTTGTAAGGTTTGAATATGCAAAAACAGAGAGGAAAACAATCGCCAAAAACACCAATGAAGTTTTGTAGTGCTTGTAGATTTCACCGCTGAAAATTCTAACACTGCCCCTAATTCTCTTTGTCCTTAACCCAAGACTAAACCTTGACTTCGCAATATGATGTGACCTTGCAAACACTATTAAAGTAACCACAAACCCTGTGACTATTGTTACAGTCATCACCCCTATCCACACACAGATAATATTAACAGGCTGACTGAAAAGGTTTACATTAACATACTCCCCAAAGACACTGTTTCCGGACATAAAATAATAGAAGTTTATGTACTTTAAAAATGCAAACACAGAACGACTGTCAATAAGCAAAACCGAGGCAAACTGAAATGCTGTGAACAGAATAATTATTACATAAACCTTTGCCGTATTTTTCACCACAACAAAAAGCATTGCAAATATCACACTAAGGGCAATAAAGGTAATAACCTTGCTAATCATCCATAGGAAAAGGTACTCCAAAATACTGACCCTTAGAGGACATTCCATAAACATACTAATTGACTGAACACTTCTTCCCATATCACCAAAGCCAAAAATTAACCCCGAAACAACGATATTAACTATATAAAATAGTGCTGACAAAACTGCTGTGACTATTGTCAAGGCAAGCATCTTTGAAATAACCGCCTCTGCTCTGCCTCTTTGGGTACACCTTACAAGAGGATACAGTCCCCTATCCCTTTCACTGCTGAAAAGGATAATACACATTACCACCACAAGCACAATCATAAGGAAATTTGTCACTTGAAATTCTGTTGCTGTTTCCACACAAGTGTTATTGCCAACAGTTAACTGTATGCCTTTTAGGTGCTGAAAGTCCTGCGGTGTTTTTTCAATGTTGTTGTATGAAAAACTGCCTTTTTCAGCAAATACAGAAAACTTCTTTTGACTGTTTGCTCTGCTTTCCATTTCCTCAATAAAGGTTTTGTAGCTTTCAAAGTAGTCATACTGTGACTGCACCTTTTGAGTAATCTCAACACCTGTGAAATTTTCCTCTTTCATATACTTTTCTTTTAGTGTATTCAGCGTTTTAGGGGGATTGGCTGAGTCTTTGCATTTTTCTATTACAGAATTATATTCAGCCTTATTCTCTGAAAAAAGCTCACCCTCATAGCTACCCGTTTGGATATACACAAGGGCAAAACAATTCATTATAAAAAAGGCAACAAAGCATATGATAAATATTTTGTTACCCAGTATTTTATAAAGCTCAAATCTAAGTAACTTCATCATTCCGCCTCATAGTAGTAATTTTCTGTTGCTGTATTATAGTCCATATTGCAAAGTGTTTTATACTCTATTGTTTTACCCTTACAAGAGCCAAGCTGACCTTTGTCTGCATACACCAGTATGGGGCGGTTATTTTTGTCAACAGCTTTCATAATAAAACATTCTGTGCTTTGGGCATTAAACCACCAAGAGCCTTGTGGCAATTTGAAGGTATCAACCTCATTCATATCAAGGTCAAGTACCGTTATAGTGGGAATATAGTTTTCATCTCCTGCATGGGTGACTGCATCACTTAAATAGTAATAGTTTCCGTCACAATAAGTAGTTGTAATCTTACTTCTTCTGTAATATTCTTCAAATCCTGTTCCGTCAAGATTGCCACGGATATATACCAATTCATTTGTTTTTTTATCCCTGCAAATCGCCAAAGCCTTGCCCTTTGCAAAGGCATTTACACTCAATACCGTTTCTCCGTTATACTCTATTTTGTTGTACTTCATTGTGTCAAGGTCAAGGGCAACACCGTAAGACTCCACAGTATTATCTTCTTCGTTCTGCTCATCAACATTAAAGTAAAGATAGTGGTCATATGCAAGGATAGGCTGAAAAGCAGACTCATTATCCTTTATATAATTTTTTATTTGAAAAATTATTTCCTCGTCACCGTCAAGGTTTTCCATAGAAAGTCTTACAATTCCGTTGTCCCTGCCGTAGTACAAATATCCCCTGTGAATACACCAATAGGAAAAGCAAAAATCAAAATCGCCACTCACCCTTTTACGGTTACTTCCGTCAAGGTCACACTGAAGGAGATACTGCTTGTACTCAATAAAATCCTTGTCATATTCACCGCACAAAATGTACAGCTTACCATTGTAATATTGAATCATCTGATTATTCATTACAGACTCAGAAACATCAAAATATGCATCACAGCTTTTGGGATTATCGTGTAGGCAATTAGGCTTTGAGCATAATGGTGTTGCCTCCTTGGTTTCCTTATCAACATAAAAAAGGATGTTGTTTGTCTTGCTGTAATACATATAGTAGTAGCCATTTGGAGATTCTGTCATTGGCAAATCAGTACCGCTTTGGCGATAATAGTATTGCATATCTGTTTCTATATTAAAATTTTTGTCAGCAGATTTTTCTTCCTCACAACCCGTTATACAGAAACACAAAATTAAAACTAAGATTACCGATAAAAGTTTTTTCATAAATATGACCATTCCTTTCCTGTACGGCAAAAGGATCATGAAACATATTAAAATTAATTTTGCCAAAGGGAAAATTCACCACACATCTTCACTATTACCTTTTACCTCTTACCTAAAGTTTGAATTCTATTCAAACTTAATCACCTCAAAACCATTTTACATTCACAGTCTGTAATCCGTATGAATTTGAAAATATATTTAAAAACACAGATAAAATCCAGATGTATATGTTATAATTAGCTTGGGTGATTGTATGTACAGTATTTTACTTGTAGAGGACGACAGGGATATAACAGAAATTATTACGGACTATTTTGACAGTAAGGAATACAAATTTTCCGTTGCAGAAAGGGGAAACACCGCCCTTGAAATGATTTATGAAAATACATATGACCTTTTAATTCTGGACATTATGCTGCCGGAAATAAACGGCTTTGATATTTGCAAGGAAGTGAGGAAAAACAGGGATACTCCCATAATTTTCATAACTGCACTTGGCAGTCAGGAGGATATTTTAAGGGGGTATTCCTTTGGCTGTGACGACTATATTGTCAAACCCTTTTCACTGCCTGTTTTTCACAGCAAGATTGAGGCTCTCATAAAACGCTCAAAGGGACTTGTCACAGGGGAAATTCTAAGTGTTGGGGATATTTCATTAAACACAAATAAGGTAAAGGTTTTCTGCAACAACGAAGAAATAACCTTAACCCACAAGGAATATGAAATACTAAAGCTCCTACTTGAAAACAAGGGAAAAGTTGTCACAAGGGAAAGGTTGATAAACACCATTTGGGGCTATGACAACACAAAGGACGAAAGAGTGCTGGACTCCCACATCAAAAATTTGAGGAAAGCCCTTGGAAAATACGGAAAGCAGATAAAAACTGTGATACGCAGAGGCTACACCATAGGTGAATAACAGGAGAGAAGAATGAAAAAGCAAATCATAAAGCTATACATCAGAACAACCTGTCTTGTGCTGATTTTAGGCTTGATTATATTTTTTATTTACGGCTTTATCACCTGCAATCAGGCAAAGGATACATTCTTTATGAATGCAGAAATAAAAAAGGAACAGCTTGTAAAGGATATAAAATCAACTATTGAAAACATCATAGTGACAATTGATGACTACAAAGACATTTCCTTTGGGGAACTTGCATATTTAATTCAAAGCAGTAGCAACAAGGATACCTATATTGAGGTAACTGACTCCAAGGGAAGGACTATTTGTACAAATAACAACTGTTATCCTGCTGACTTTAACCAAAAGGGCGTTGTCAGCTTTGAGGACTTTAGCAGTCAATTAAGTGACAGGGATTATAAGGAAATAATTTCTTACCTTGAAAAGGAACCTACTGGAAAGGAACAGACAAGATACATATTGTCTTGCAGTCGATACAATGTTCTGTCCTCGGGTAGAATTATCCCGACCGAACTGCAAATTCTTTTAACCGAAAAGGATGATATTTGGTACATTCAAAATGACATTATAAAGACTTATAGGTTAAACAAGGACATCAAAAAATATACAACCGAAAACGATTTTTCCCTAATGGATATAACTGTAGGTGCCGAAAACAGCAACGAACTGCCCCTTGAATTTGTAAAGGGCAATTACAGCAACTTTGACAACATAAAATCCATAAAAAACAATATTTCCGATAAGGCAGAAAAGGAGATAAGCAAATACGCCTTTGGCTACTTTGACTATGCCTACAATAAAGCGGATACCATATCCTTTTCCAACATAGAAACTGGGAATAATAATTTCAAGAACTACTATACGACCTCTGTCACCTACACAGAGAGCTTCAACACCCTTGACTATGCCTTTGATGACTTAGTTAAGGCATTTTGGTTTATCATCATTCTGTTCACAATTACGGGATTTTTAATTTCATTCATCTCTGCAAGAACGCTTAAAAAGCAGTACGACCTTGAAGAAAAACGCAGACAGCTCACAAGGGGACTTGCTCACGACCTAAAGACACCGCTTTTCATAATTAGGGGCTATGCCGAAAACCTTAAAAATAATATTCACACAGAAAAGCGTGAGCATTATGCAGAAAAAATCATAAATCAAACTGACGAAATGGACACACAAATTCAAACTATGCTCAGTTTTGACAAACTGCAAAATACAGTAAACCTCCACAAAACGAATTTTGATTTGTCACAGGCTTTGACAGAAATCATTTCAGCCTACCACCCTACTCCCCTTTCTGAAATTGAAGATAACATCACAATTAACGCAGACAAAGAAATGATACACCACCTCATTACAAACCTGATTGGCAACGCATATCAGCACACAACAGACGAAGAAAGCATAAAAATAAAGCTGACTACAGACAACCTTACAGTCAGCAACAAAGCAGAAAACATAAAGAAATCAGATTTAAAAAATCTTTGGGAACCATACTACACAATGGACACCACAAGAAAAAACAGAAACGGTCTTGGACTTTCCATCGTGAAAAATATAGCAGAACAACACAAGTTCACCTGTATTTCTGAAATAAAGGGAGATACCATTACCTTTGGATTTTCCTTCACTGTCGTGGAGTAACCATCAGGTCCATGTGAAAGCAATTTCATGAAGGGAACAGGAATTGAAGATGACCGTTAAGAAAACAGCCAAATGAAAAGCCGGAATTCACAAAATTGTGAGTCCCGGTATTTTTTTGTGCAAAACAAGGCAAATATTTATTTCTTTTACAAATTGCAATTTAAAATTGAAATTCGCGGAAAACAAAATAAAAATACTTGTAATATATGAAAGAATATTGTATAATATGCTGTGTACTGTTATTTTCTAGAAATTTTAAAAATCAGTATTGGAGGTTATATTAATGACAGGATCATCTCTTAACGCCTTCAAGGGTACAATTGCCCAGGAAAGGAAGCTGAAAGATGTAATCGCAAAGCACAAGGATATGCCGGGTGCGTTGCTTCCAGTTTTGCAGGAGGCACAGGGCATTTACGGTTATCTGCCGATTGAGGTGCAGCAGATGGTTGCGGACGGTCTTGAAATCTCATTAAGCGAGGTTTACGGCGTTGCAACTTTCTATTCCCAGTTCAGTCTTACCCCTAAGGGTGAGCACAGAATCAGCGTCTGTCTCGGTACGGCGTGCTATGTAAAGGGTGCAGACAAAATCCTTGCCGCCATTGAAGAAAAGCTCGGCATAAAAAGCGGTGAATGCACTCCCGACGGACTGTTCTCAATTGATTCCTGCCGTTGCGTAGGTGCATGCGGACTTGCTCCCGTTATGATGGTTGACGATGAGGTTTACGGAAAAATGACCGTTGACCAGGTTGACAAAATTCTTGACAAGTACATTAAGAAAGGGGGCAAATAAGCCGTGAAACTTGAAGAACTCAACAAGATTAAAAAAGAACACGAACAGATTGTAAAGGTAAGAAAGCTTGTTGCCGCAGAGGGTGAAAAACTTGCCAAAAAGACAGGCTACCGCAAGCAGGTGCTTGTGTGCGGAGGTACGGGCTGTACTTCCTCAGGCAGTAAAAAGGTAATTGACGCCCTTGAAAAGGCATTAAAGGCAAACGGTCTGGAAAAGGAAATCCTTGTTGTAAGAACAGGCTGTTTCGGTCTTTGCTCGCTGGGTCCGATTATGATTGTCTATCCCGAGGGTGCTTTCTATTCTCAGGCTACTCCCGAGGGCGTAGAAAGAATCGTTAAGGAACACCTCAAGGAAGGCAAGGTTGTTAAGGAGCTTTTGTATCAGGAAACTGTTCACGAGGACGGCTCGATTATATCCCTCTCCGAAACAGCATTCTACAAAAAACAGCTCAGAGTTGCGCTTCGCAATTGCGGTGTAATTGACCCCGAAAATATTGATGAATACATAGCTGTTGACGGTTATCAGGCACTTGCAAAGGTGCTGACAAAGATGACTCCCGACGATGTTATCAATGAAATTACAGCTTCGGGTCTGCGAGGCAGAGGAGGCGGCGGCTTCCCCACAGGCAGAAAATGGTCCTTTGCAAAAGCAAGTGAAAACGATGTTAAGTATGTATGCTGTAACGCCGACGAAGGCGACCCCGGTGCTTTTATGGACCGTTCAATCCTTGAGGGCGACCCGCAGTGTATTATTGAGGCTATGATTATCGCAGGTTATGCAATCGGCGCTCATCACGGCTTTGTATATATCAGAGCTGAGTATCCCATTGCCGTTGAAAGACTGCAAAAGGCTATTGACCAGGCTAAGGAGTACGGATTCCTGGGCAAGAACATTTTCGGCTCAGGCTTTGATTTTGATATGGAAATCAGACTGGGCGCAGGCGCATTCGTTTGCGGTGAGGAAACTGCTCTTATGACTTCAATTGAGGGCAACCGAGGCGAACCCCGTCCTCGTCCTCCATTCCCCGCAGTCAAGGGACTTTTCGGCAAGCCTACCGTACTCAATAATGTTGAAACATACGCTAACATTGCTCAGATTATCTTAAACGGCAGTAAGTGGTTTGCATCTATGGGAACTCCCAAGAGCCCGGGCACAAAGGTATTTGCACTGGGCGGCAAGATTACAAATGTAGGTCTTGTTGAAATTCCTATGGGTACTACTTTGCGTGAAATTGTTGAAGAAATCGGCGGCGGAATCCCCAACGGCAAAAAGTTCAAGGCTGCTCAGACAGGCGGACCTTCCGGCGGTTGTATTCCCGCACTTCATATTGATACTCCCATTGATTACGACAGCCTGCTTGCCCTGGGCTCAATGATGGGCTCAGGTGGTATGATTATCCTTGACGAGGACACCTGTATGGTTGATATCGCCAAGTTCTACCTTGAATTTACCGTTGACGAAAGCTGTGGTAAATGTACGCCCTGCCGTGTAGGCACACGCAGACTTCTGCAGTTCCTGGACAAAATCACATCGGGCAATGGCGAGATGATAGATTTGGAAAAGATTGACGAGCTTGCTCGTCATATGCAGACTTCTTCGCTCTGCGCACTGGGTCAGACTGCTCCGAACCCCGTTCTTTCAACAATGAACTACTTTAAGGACGAATACATCGCCCACATTAAGGATAAAACCTGTCCGGCAGGCGTCTGCAAGGCACTTATGAAATACGAAATTATCCCTGCAAAATGTAAGGGTTGTACCCTCTGTGCAAGGAACTGTCCTGTGGGTGCAATTTCCGGTACTGTTAAACAGCCTCACATTATTGATCAGGATAAGTGCATCAAGTGCGGACTTTGTATGAGAAACTGCAAGTTCGGCGCAATCTACACACATTAAGGAGGGATAATTATGGATATGGTACATCTTAAAATAAACGGTATCCCTGTTGAGGTGCCGAGCAACTACACTATTTTACAGGCAGCAAAGGTTGCTAAAATTGAAATTCCGTCCCTTTGCTATCTTAAGGACATCAACTGCATAGGCGCATGCCGTGTCTGCGTTGTTGAGGTAAAGGGCAGAAAAGGTCTTATCGCTTCGTGCGTTTATCCTGTTGAGGAGGGAATGGAGGTATTCACAAATACTCCAAAGGTAAGAGCTTCAAGAAAAACTACTATTGAGCTTATCCTCTCTACACACCATAAAAAGTGCCTTTCCTGCGTAAGAGGCAACAACTGTGAGCTTCAGAAGCTTGCTTTTGACTACGGCGTTGACGAAGATAGATTCAAGGCTGAAGAGCCTATTTATGAAATTGACGATGAGTCACCATACATTGTGCGTGACAACAACAAGTGTATTCAGTGTATGCGCTGTGTTGCTGCCTGCAAGAATGTACAGAGCGTTTCGGTTATCGGACCTATCAAGCGTGGCTTTAAGGTGCATGTTGGCTGTGCTTTTGAAAAGGGCCTGGGCGACTCTCCCTGCGTTGGCTGTGGACAGTGTATTGTAAGCTGTCCTGTTGGTGCGCTCAACGAAAAGAGCCAAATTGACGAGGTGTGGAACGCTATTTCCGACCCGGACAAGCAGGTTATTTTCTACACCGCTCCGTCAATCAAGGCTACTCTGGGCGAGAGCTTCGGTATGCCAATCGGCACAAATGTTGAGGGCAAAATGGTTTCTGCAATCCGCAGACTGGGTGTTGACAAGGTATTTAATATGGACTTCACCGCCGACCTCACAATTCTCGAGGAGGCAAACGAGCTTGTTGAGAGAATCACACGCAAGGAAACTCTCCCCATGTTCACCTCCTGTTGCCCCGGTTGGGTTAAGTTTGTTGAGCATTACTATCCCGAAATGATTCCCCACCTTTCAACCTGTAAATCTCCACAGGGTATGTTCGGTGCAGTTCTTAAGAGCTACTATGCTCAGAAATATAATCTTGACCCCGAAAAGATGTTTGTTGTCAGCGTTATTCCATGTACGGCTAAAAAGTTTGAGGCTACTCGTCCCGAACTGCGCACATTCGACTTTGACGATGTTGATGTAGCACTCACTACAAGAGAACTTGCAAAGATGATTAAGGGTGCAGGCATCAAGCTTGAGGATATGGACGACGAGGACTACGACGCTCCGTTCAACAAGGCAACGGGCGGAGGTGCAATCTTCGGTGCAACAGGCGGAGTACTTGAGGCTGCTCTGCGTACTGCGGCAAGAATGCTTGACGGTTCATTCAAAAAGATTGAGTTTACCGAGGTAAGAGGTCCTGAGGAAATCAGAGAGGCAAAATACAGCGTTGCAGGCATTGAGGTAAAGGTTGCTGTTACTTCAGGACTTGGAAACGCAAGAAAGCTTATTGAGAAGATTAAGAAGGGCGAAGCTGACTATCAGATGGTTGAGATTATGGCTTGTCCCGGTGGCTGTATCAACGGTGGCGGTCAGCCTGTTCAAAGCGACAGCGTAAGAAACTATGTTGATTTAAAGGCTATCCGTTCAAAGGCTCTCTACGATTACGATAAGCAGTGTAAGTACAGATGCAGTGACGAAAGCCCGATTATCAAGACAATTTACGATGAATTTTTTGACGCCCCCGGCAAGCCCAGAGCACATAAGCTTTTACATACAAAGTATGTAAAAAGAGGAAAAAACTGATTTTGAAAAAGTCTTGAAATATTAAAAGAATTATTCATAAGAGATTAGCCTTTACAAGAATGAGGAAATTTTCTGAATAATTTATGACCTTTCTAAACAGACAAAAGAGAACTTAAATTCGTATCTCTTTTGTCTGTTTTTTCAAATAAATCATAAGGGAATATAAATTTTTCATATGGCACCTGCACCAAATCGGGAAAAGCCTAACCTTTTTCAATATCAAAATAATAAAATACAGAGGATGGAAATGTCTAAAGCAAAAATATACACATTACTAATAACTTGTATCATCGCTGAAATTATAATACTTATTTTAGATAAATCCTTTTTTAACTTATTTACCGGGATACTTGTAACTGTTATCTCCTTAGTCAATCTTTTGGCTCTGTTATTATATAGATTTATTCCTGAAATAAAGGGCGTAAAAATACTTTTCATTTATTTAGCAAATCTGATTACATTCTTTTATTTGGGAGATGCTTTTGGAGTATCATATTTTAATAACACTTATTTAATACATTACATCGCAATCGGTGTTGCTGTGGGAACATTAAGCTGTATTATCGAAACAAAAGTATTTAAACATAAAGTGAATCTTAGGAATTTCATTGTTACAATTATTTGTTCGGGATTATTGCTTTTATCAATGCTAAGCTTTGTAAATGTTAGATTGGATTTTAGCGATAAAAAAATAATAACTGCTACTGTCACAGATAAAAGTGCCAGTTCTAATCGTTCTTTGAAATACCGTTTGGAGATAACTGCGAAAAATGACGAGTATAAGGAATTGACATTTGGTGTTGACTATAAAAAATCCAAAGGCACTAATATAGGTGATAGCATTGATATTACTTGCCAAAAAGGTCTTTTTGGTGTAGAGTATTATTATTACGACAACATTAAGGACAAAGATTTTTATTATGACTTTTGGTCATTTTTAGGAGTAATAGTGGATGATGACGATGAGTTTCATACATATGTTGAATCCATTGAAAAGGGCTTTATTGATTGAGAATTAAGGTAATATTTTTTGGGGTACATCATTATGAAAGAGAAAAAGAAAAAGAAGATTGTTCCTATAATAGCATTTATTGTGTTGATAATTGCCTTAATTGGGGTTGCACTTCAGCCGAACTTCGTACAAATCGGTGATAATGTGGTGTCGGACAGGTATTATGACACTGCATACGAGGCATATAAACATAAGGATAGTTCTATGTCGGTTGATATTAAAGAAGAAATTACCACTGTTAACATCAACAATAAGTTTGCTGTATGGTTTGCTGTCGGCGACGAAAATGCACTTGTCCTTGTTAAAATGGCACTAAATGACGGCAAATATTTTTCCCTGGGTGATGTAGGTCTTACCAGCGAAAAAACGCTGAATACATCTTCAACATCTTCCCTTGAAAGTGAATGGACTTTGGGTGACGATATATTGAAATACCAAATCCTGCGTGAAGATAAATACAAGAATAGCCCTTTGGCTAAGAAAAATTACGACACAGAATATTTTACATACAACAAGAAAGATTATGTATTTATTTATGAAGTAGTCCCCAGACAGGATTAATAGACTTGCAATAGGTGATACTATGAAAATTTCTAATTTTAAAACATCTGATAAGCTTTTTTCCATTATATTAACTGTGCTATTATTATACGGTTCGGTTGCTTTTACAAGCGGATTGATTTTTGAAGAATTTGATTTTCCCACACTTATTCTGTCCATATCATTCTGTGTGGGTACTGTAATATTTCTTATTGTAGATATGATTGTGTTCAGTAGCAAAACTATTTTAAATGAAAATGGTTTGCTTTATAGGACTATTATTAAGAAAAGATTTTACAACTGGGATGAAATAAAGTTTGTTTCCTCTTACCACATTACCTTTTACCACAAATCTGCCAAAGGAATAATATGCTCCATTGATTTAGAAAGAGAAGAAATTGAATATAACCATTTAAGGAAAGGTACTTATATAGACCATTACATTTGTTTTCCCTATTCAGAGGAAGCAGAAAATTATTTATTATCAACTCTTCCGAGTGATAAATACCTGGGGTTAGCCTATACAGACGAGAATTTTAAATGAATCTTTTATTCGTCTAATACATCACGGCGAACAGCATACACTCTCCCTATAGATATTAGTGACGAAACGCTAAAATACGATCTCTACCGTAAAAAGGGCTATCCATAACGGATAGCCCTTTTAAGTATTATTTAATTATTCATATGAAATTACGCTTGCCCAAGAGGTGAGGAGTTCCTTTTCTTCCGGCTTACCCTTAACTGACTGGGATGCTGCAACTATTGGCATCCACTCCTGAACCAGCTGAATCGGAATATCAGCCTTCTGACTAAACAACTGGAGATATTTCTTGGCTACATCTTCTTTTCCCTCAAGAACAAAGATAAGGTAGGTTCTGGCGGCATCGGCAGAGGCGTTGCCCTGTGTTGCGTGGGACCAGTCGATTACATATGGTGTGCCGTCCTCAGCAATGATAATATTACTTGGGTTAAAGTCACCGTGGCAAACCTTGTGGTGCTTGTGCATACCGTTCAGCCGAGCCTGTAGCTCGTATCTTGTGGTAGCATCCAAATCTGTTTCGTCAATTTTACGCTTCATCTTGTCCCACAGCTTGTTAAGCAGGGGTGACTTTCTGCCAAGGACATCAAGCTGTACGTTTACGAACAGCTCAAGATATTCATCCAGCTTGTCTGGATTTTCTTCCATAAGCTTTGCAAGTGTCTTTCCCTCAATGTAATCGCTGACTATTGCCCATTTGCCTTCGATTTTTGTTACTTCAAGAATCTTAGGCATTTTCAGTCCTGTTTCTTCAACACGGGACTGGTTCAGCGCCTCGTTGAGGATATCAGACTTCCTGTAATTTTCGTTGAAAACCTTTATACATCTATCTCCATCTTTATAGATAACTTTATCTTTTCTTTCAGCCAGAACCTTTTCAAATTTCATAAAATATCAATCCTTTCATATAGAACAAATAAAAAAGCCTTTTGCTTTGGTTATATTATACAACATTCCGATTGGGTAGTATAGCGTTAAAATAACCGAAATACAGATTGTATATTTATTCAAAAATACAATAGCTTTCTTTAATATATACAAAAACACAGTGATATTTTATGCAAAAGATACAAATTATATTATTAAAAAGGATATGAAATACGTCAACAGTTTAACAATCTTTTGTGCAATTTGACGAGATTTTAACAATCTTTTAAAAAAGCAACGTGACGTTGCATCCGGTTCGTGTAGACAGCTCCTGCTGATATAAACCTATTTCGTCCAAGCGTTACAGAGAAATTTCCTATAAAGTAAAAAAAGTTCCCCCCGACCTGTATCGGGGGGACAGTATATTTATTCTGTATAAATTATTCGCCGTAGTAAGCCTTAAGATACATTTCCTTAATCTCAGAGATAAGTGGGTATCTTGGGTTAGCACCTGTACACTGATCGTCAAATGCGTCCTCGCACATCTGGTCAAGTGTTTCAAGGAACTTATCCTCAGGAATATCGTAATCCTTAATGTTCTTCTTAATGCCAACTCTTTCCTTAAGCTCGTCAATCATCTTGATGAGGTTCTCAACCTTATCTTCGTCTGTCTTGCCCTTAGCACCAAGGTAAGAAGCAAACTCAGCATATCTTGCCATTGTCTTTGGATGGTCGTACTGGCTGAATGTACCCATCTTTCTTGGGCATTCTGCAGCATTGAATCTGATAACCTCGTCAATGAGAAGAGCGTTTGCAATACCGTGTGGAAGGTGATGATAAGCACCAAGCTTATGTGCCATTGAGTGACATACACCAAGGAATGCGTTTGCAAATGACATACCAGCCATTGTAGCAGCGTTTGCCATCTTTTCTCTTGCAACAGGGTCGTTAGGACCGTTGTCATAGCACTTTGGAAGATACTCAAAGATTGTCTTTGCAGCCTTAAGTGCAAGACCGTCTGTGTAATCTGTTGCCATGATAGAAGCGTAAGCCTCTAATGCGTGTGTAAGTGCGTCAATACCTGATGCTGCTGTAAGACCCTTAGGAGCTGTCATATGCATATCTGTATCAACGATAGCCATATTTGGAAGAAGCTCATAGTCAGCAAGAGGATACTTAATACCGCTCTTTTCGTCTGTGATAACAGCAAAAGGAGTAACCTCAGAACCTGTACCTGCAGATGTTGGAACACAGATGAAGTAAGCCTTTTCGCCCATCTTAGGGAATGTGTAAACTCTCTTACGGATATCAATGAATCTCATTGCCATATCCATAAAGTCTGCCTCAGGATGCTCATAGAGAACCCACATAATCTTACCTGCGTCCATTGCGGAACCACCACCGATAGCGATGATGCAGTCAGGCTCAAAAGCTCTCATCTGCTCTGCGCCCTCTTTTGCACAAGCAAGTGTTGGATCCGGAGCAACATTAAAGAATGTTGTGTGGGTAATGCCCATCTCATCCAACTTATCTGTAACACATTTTGTGTAGCCATTCTTATAGAGGAACTGGTCTGTTACAATGAATACTCTCTTCTTATTCATAACATCCTTAAGCTCCTGGAGGGCTACTGGGAGACAGCCCTTCTTAAGATATACCTTTTCAGGTGCTCTGAACCAAAGCATATTTTCCCTTCTCTCTGCAACTGTCTTGATATTGATTAAGTGTTTTACTCCAACATTTTCTGATACGGAGTTACCGCCCCATGAGCCACAACCAAGTGTGAGAGATGGAGCTAACTTAAAGTTGTAGAGGTCACCGATACCACCGTGGGAAGAAGGTGTATTAACAAGGATTCTGCAAGTCTTCATTCTCTTTGCGAATTCGTCAATCTTCTCTTTCTCTGTTACTGCGTTGCAGTAGAGTGAAGATGTGTGACCGTAGCCACCGTCAGCAACAAGATGCTCTGCCTTGTCAAGAGCGTCCTCAAAGTCCTCAGCCTTGTAGAAAGCAAGAACAGGAGAAAGCTTTTCGTGAGCAAATTCCTCGGCAATGTCAACGCTGTCAACTTCACCGATGATAATCTTTGTATCAACAGGAACATCAACACCAGCAAGTGAAGCGATTGTGTGTGCAGACTGACCAACAATCTTTGCGTTAAGTGCGCCGTTTATGAGGATTGTCTTTCTAACCTTTTCAGTTTCTTCTTCGTTAAGGAAGTAGCAGCCTCTGTACTGGAATTCCTTTTTAACCTTATCATAAACACTCTTAAGAGCGATAACTGACTGTTCAGAAGCACAAATCATACCGTTATCGAATGTTTTAGAGTGAATGATTGATGAAACAGCAAGGAGAATGTCAGCTGAATCGTCGATGATAGCAGGAGTATTACCGGCACCAACGCCCAAAGCAGGCTTACCGCTGGAATATGCAGCCTTAACCATTCCCGGACCACCTGTTGCCAGAATGATGTCTGCTTCCTTCATAACGAGGTTTGTCATTTCAAGAGATGGAACATCAATCCAGCCAATGATACCCTCAGGAGCACCTGCTGCAACTGCTGCCTCAAGAACTACCTTAGCAGCGGCAATTGTTGATGCCTTTGCTCTTGGGTGAGGAGAGATGATGATACCGTTTCTTGTTTTAAGTGAAATTAATGTCTTAAAAATAGCTGTTGATGTTGGGTTTGTTGTTGGGATAACCGCTGCTACAACACCGATTGGCTCAGCAACCTTAATTGTACCAAAGGATTCGTCCCTTTCAATTACATCACAGGTCTTAACATTCTTGTAAGCGTTATAGATGTGTTCTGCGGCATAGTTATTCTTGATAACCTTATCTTCAACTACACCCATTCCTGTCTCTTCCACTGCCATCTTTGCAAGAGGAATTCTCTGCTTATTTGCAGCTACAGCTGCTGCCTTGAAGATAGCGTCAACTTGTTCCTGAGTATAGGTTGAAAACTTCTTCTGAGCTTCACGCACCTCTGCAAGCTTTGCTTCTAAAGCTTCTACAGAATCTACGATGCTATAATTTGACATAGTTTTATCTCCTTTTACATAAAGTCTATGTTAAAATATTAACAAGTTTTTTTGCATTTGTAAACACTATATTTTATTTTCCCCGTTTTACACAATAACTCACCGCTATATAGGAATAAACTTAGAAAAAATGCTTGTAAAAGCAAATCGCTTTTTACAAAGATTTCATACAGCCTTGAACTTCTTCCTGTTTTGCGTATTTTTTTAGGGAAAATCCTCCTGTTCTAATGTGGTTCTTCCTGTATTTTATGCGTTAGTTGACAGGGGGTGAAAACTAAAATTCCGACTTCTGTCAATAGCCTGTCAATAGTACAAAAAGAAAAAGGCTGTTGCACCTTTCGCAACAACCTCACCTGTTTTTGTGTATGACAGAGAACACAAAAATTACAGAATATTGAAATGCTCCAACAAAATTTTTATACCAAGACAAATAAGGATTATTCCCCCTGCAAGCTCCGCCTTGTTCTTGTATTTCAGACCGAAGATATTGCCAATCTTCACGCCTATGCAAGAGAGTATAAAAGTTGTTACACCAATAATCACAGCTCCCATAAGCGTGTTCACCAAATTCCCGACCGAACCAAGAATTGAAACAGGAACACAGGCAAAGGTAACTCCAACCGCCAATGCGTCAATACTTGTGGCAACAGCCATTGTAAGCATAACCTTAAATCCAAGGCTGTCGTTTGCCTTTTCTTCTTCCTTGGATACGGCTTCCTTAATCATATTTCCGCCAATGAGAGAAAGAAGCACAAATGCAATCCATGGGGTTATCCCTGTAATATAGCCGGTAAAGCCGGCACCAAGCAAATAACCTATCATAGGCATAAGAGCCTGAAAACCGCCGAACCAGACTCCGCATATTGCGGCTTTTTTAAAGTTAATTTTAGAAATTGCAAGGCCCTTGCAAACAGACACCGCAAAGGCGTCCATAGAAAGTCCCACAGCCAACAAAATAATTTCGGTCAGTCCCATAAACAACAATCCTTTGTTTTAAAAGTAAAGCTATAATATTATATCAAAGAGGAAATGTCAACATAACCCTGATATAATTTTCCATTTATGATTAAGTTAAGATAAATGCTAACAAAAAAGGCTATCCCGTATGGGATAGCCTTTTTTGAGTTTTAGTTAGTCGTCGTCGTCGCCGCCCATTCCTCCGTTTATACCGGATGCACTAGCAACAAGATCATTCTTTACTGCAATGACTTCAACATCAGGTGTTGTATAATTCATAACAAATCCTCCTTACATTTAAAACATTATTTTACTAACTAGATTATAGAATAATTAATCTTGTTTGTCAAACAAATTATGAAAATAGTGATTCATTAGTTACAACATCGCCATATACCTCATAGGTATTGCCGTTTGCATCCTTGTAGGTTACATATGCTCTTAAGAACCATATATCACCATAGAAAACATTTCCTTTATTCCAGCTGTACTGATATATCTGATAGTTTAATCCTTCAACATTGTCAACCTTCTTATATGCTGCATTGTCATAGGTAAAACTATCAGAGGATGCTCCTATTGTTTCGTTATTTGTTGCCAACAATCCAGCTGAAATAATAGTACAATCAGCCGGTACAGTCAATACTGCTTTTACATTCATCTTATTTGTTGTTTCATTTAGCGAAATAGACGAAATTTCTGCAATAGCTTTTGCATCTACTTTCTCATTTTCATCAACATATACTGCTGTAATTGTTGTATCAGAATTCATATACAATAGATGCTCGCTTGAATAGGATAAAATGTTACCATCTTGATCTTCCCAATATGCAAACTTCTTACCTTCTTCAGCCTCATTTGCCTGTACCTTGATTGCATTGATAGTCTTATATGAGCCTGTTGTGTTTCCTGCATCTGCTGTACTGCTATCAACTGAAACGATTGTACCTCCGTTGATTGTCAGGCTGTAGTAAACCTCCTCAGCCTCATAAACAGCCTTTACTGTTACATTTCCGCTAAGGGATGAATTATAGATGTCACTTGCTGTACACTCTGTTGTGCCGTCTATCGACCAGAACTTAAATGTATATCCTGTTTTACTATAAGGAGTCGGCAAGGTAATCTCATCTGCACTGCCGTAGCACATTGAGGAATTAATCTTGTTATATCCACTCATAAATGTTATAACTCCGGCATTAACCTGTGAATATACGGCTGTTAGGCTTAATGAACTTGTAAACACAAATGTATATACCTCTGAATAAGAAACAATCTTACCGGATTCATTAATCCAATACAGGAAGTCATATCCACTTATTCCTGTTGAAGTAAGAGTTACATACTGTCCTGTTCTAACATCCTTATTGTCGTAGAATATGGACTGTGTTGTCTCTACTCCGTTTGCTCCAAGCTTAACCTTAAGTCCTGTACCGCCCACAACCTGTACCTTTAGTTCGGAACCAGGGAGCTGGGTAAACTTTGCAACTACTTCTGTGTTGCCGGTTACTGTGAATGTGTATGTT
>JBJEOU010000023.1:0-4106 GCA_051880875.1 Ruminococcus sp.
TCAAAATATTCTATCCCACATATGTAAGGATATTATATTTATCCAACAAATCTCTATTAAAATACCCCTTTGATTAAGGCTCCGATATTTTAGGAACGACATTACCACCCAAAACAAAAAAATCAGGCTGTCGCAAATGGGTTGGCAAATAGCATTCAGTAATTTTTCTGCGAAAAAATGAACCAAAACCGCTTTTTATGTATCTAATAAGTGAACAAAAAACAAGGAGGTTCTTTTATGAAAAAAGAGGATTTAAAATCTATCTACGGAAAATCTTCTCAGGATTTTCACAACTGTGTTTTGAAAACACTTGATTCCCTTGACGAAAAGGGAAAGAAATCTTACAAAAGCAAAAAGAATGTAAGGCGTATTACTCTAATCGCCTGTGCAATAGCACTGGCTATGACCATGGCAACCGTTACTGTTGCCACAGGAGTTTTCGGGCTTTTCGGTCGTCAGGTTGGAAATTACGGAGCAAATGTAAAGGTGGAAAACGAGGAAACAACAACTTCCGCCAAGCCAAAGTATGTTAAGGTAATTCTTGACAATGTTCCAAGGGGTTATCAGCTTATGCACGAGCAGATAGACTTTTACTACTACTGCTATCAGGGGGACTATGACAGCGGTATCTGGAGTTTCGCCGTAAATGTTGATGATGCAGATGAATACGAGGAAACAAAGGAATATGTTGTTGAAACAACAGAAGAAGAGTACAACGGACATAAGGCTATAATCTATAAGATACATCCGGACGAAAATTCTGATGATTACTGTTATTCTGCTGTGGTGTACTTTGAAGATTTCGGCAGAGTAGTAACAGTTAACACTACGATGACCGAGGGCAGTAGTCCAAGCTATGAGGATATCACAAATATAGTTAAAGGCTTAAATCTGGAGGACTATCCCGATTATGTAGAGCCTAAATATGAAGAGGATGAATACATAGATAGTACCGCCGAGGATACAATTGTCCCAACGAATTTTGGAGAAGATTTGTCTCTTACCTCGGTAACAAAGGACGATGGTGCAAATTTCCTTGTGAAAGTAAAATCTGTTGAAGAAAGAACAGACGCCAAGGGGCTTGAATACAATGATTTCTTCCATGAGGTTAATGCAAATCTTTACGACCAATATTTCGATGCTGACAAAAATCTTATTACCCCATATACAAGAACAGATGTTTATCAGGGTGACGGCATCAACACACGTGACAAGAGCAAGAAAGTAAAGGACGACAGACATTTTTATCTTGTGAATGTGGATATTACTTGCCTCAACAAGGATATTGACGACCTAACAGGTGAAATGCTATCCACCGGTGTTATTAAATACATTGACGGAGAAACTACTTTTTCCGCAACAGGAGGAGAAATCAGGCAAATTTATACTAAAGGCTTTGAAGAAAAGATAAGTCTTAAAAAAGGAAAGGTAAAAACTATTACCTATGGAATTATTGTAGATGACGACGCACTTGATGATACATACCTAACCGTTGGAGTTGATTATGTAACTCGTGACGAAGTAGAAAAGATGATCCTCCACGACCCTACTATGTATTTAATAAGCTTAAGGGAGGCGCTGAATAGTGACTAAAGAAAAATTCACCCGCCTTGTGCTTGAATGTGAAGAAACCCTATACAAGGTTTCAATGTCAATGCTGAGAAACGAAAAGGACTGTGAGGATGCTGTGCAAACAGCAATCCTCACCTCCTACGAAAAGCTTAACACCCTTAAAAATGAAGAATATTTCAAGACATGGATTGTTCGCATACTTATCAACACCTGCAACAAACAGCTGAACAGCAGAAGAAAGATAGTTGACATAAGGGACTATCAAAACAAAGCTGCAACCTCAAACTTCTCTCCTGAGGAGCTTGAGGTTAGGCTGGCTGTGGAAAAGCTCCCCCTGAAAATCAGACAGGTTGTGGTGCTTTACTACACAGAGGGATTTTCGGTAAAGGATATAAAGGATATACTAAAAATCCCCGAGGGAACAGTAAAAAGCCGACTTTCAAAGGGCAGAGAGCTCCTTAAAATAGAGTTGGAAAATGATGTGGCTTTAGTTTAGCAGATGAAAAGTAAATAAGGCAAAAGGCTTTGTAGATTTTTCTGCAAAGCCTTTTTACCATTTGACTATTTTCCGAATAAAGCCTGTTGTTCTTCAAATACTTCTTTTGAGGTGACTTTATGATAAATACAGATTTACCCCTGGGGTTTGGTATGGCGCTGGCACAGCACCCCCAGGCTATGGACCGCTTTGCCCATATGACAAATGAGGAGCAACAGCAGATTTTGTCCCAGATTCACAACATTAACTCAAAGGAAGAAATGCAAAGTTTCGTTGCAAGGCTCACTCAGGATTGAGTGGGCTTTGTTTTTGGTGAATTTTCTCCTTACTAAAACTTTTTATTGAAAGGGTAAAATGTATATGATAAAATTTTAATAAATTATATGACAAAAAATGTAACAAAACAAAGTATTTTGGATTTAACTTGTGAGGAGGTGATGATGTGTCCTTTGAGGAAATATACAGACAAAACTATAACATTGTGTATGGCTACCTGATAAACCTGTGCAAAAATGCCTCCCTTGCTGAGGAGCTTACGGCACAAACATTTTTTAAGGCACTTATACTAATACCTAATAAAAAGCAGACAATCTTTGCGGTCTAATTTCCAGAGTACTGCGTTGTCGTCCTTGCAAGGCGTCAGCCTTGCGGCGTCCTCCGCCTTGTCCTCTGAAAATTATCCTCGCAAATATTAGTCTACTTTCTATCAGGTATTAGTATTAACCACTATAAAACCTTTGACAACAAGTACAAAACTTCAACTTGGCTGTGTACAATAGCAAAGAATGAATATTTAAAATACTACAACAAACACAAATCGTCAAAAGACCCTATTGAGCTTGAAAACATCTACGACAAAAAGGATATTGAAGAGATGTTTGACCACAGGGAAACCTCTATGGAAATACATAGACATCTGCATATCCTAAAGGAACCCTACAAAGAGGTTTTTGTTTTAAGGGTATTCGCAGAGCTTTCCTTTGCTGACATTTCCGAGATTTTCGGAAAAGTGAAAGCTGGGCACGAGTCACCTTTTACCGTGCAAAAAACAAACTACGAGAAAGGATTGATGAGGATAATGAGCAAAAATTGTGACATAGTAAAGGACTTAATCCCCCTTTACATAGACAATGTTGCCAGTGAAGAAAGCAAAAATTTTGTAGAAACCCACTGCGCCAACTGTGAAGAATGTAAGAATTTCCTCTCCTTATCCAAAGAAACCATAATTGCAAAGGAAAAAAACAAGGAAAAAATGGATAAGGTATGGCACAACATCAAGAGGAATAATCAGAAAAAATCTTTATCCGTTCTTTAATCATACTTGCTGTGGTTGTTGGGTCAATCTTGTTAGTTTTTGGCGGAAAAGTCCTTTTGGATAGTATGGATTCAACAGGTAATAATTGTATGGTGGAATATTTTGGAGAGGAAGAATATTCCGAGCTTGACGAGGACTACTCCAGCAGTGACAAAAAAGAGCTTGAACCTCTTATGAAAGAAATAGACAAGGCTTTGAATTATTTTGGCACAGAAAAGGAGGCTAAAAAGCTTTTTGGAGAATTATCACATTTCTCAACCATAGATTACGAGGATGAATTAAGTGCTGATGAAGTAAAGATTGAAGCAGATTTTGATTTCGTCACCTGCAAGCTATACGCCGACACAGGATATATGTGGATAAGGTACACCAAAGAAGTCTTTGACAACAAGGGAGAGCTTACGGAGGGTTATTCCAATATTGCAACCCGACTGACACTTGTAGATTTCGGCGACGGCTGGACAGTTGTTAATGTTGACGAGGCACCATAATTTAGGGTACACAACTGCTTTCCTTTCAGATTCTTCACTTTGTTCCGAATGACACGCATACGGCGTATACAAAAAAACGGGCTGTGCAATACGTTGCACAGCCCTTTTGTTTTATTCTCTAGTCTTGTTTTACATTACCCCAAAGTAAAACTTCCCGTTGTGCGGTTGTTCATTACAAATGAAAAGAATGCTTTTTTGCTTACCGCTGAAAAGTAGTTTGTTTCGGCAAAGA
>JBJEOU010000024.1:0-56660 GCA_051880875.1 Ruminococcus sp.
AAAAAATTGGCTATCGCAAAATTAATTTGCGGTAGCCTTTTTTATTAGGTTGAAAATGTTTACATCTTATCATATATGATAGTTTGGTTAAGTGTTCTGACTCATACCTTGTTATCTAAAGACAAAATAAGATATATTGACTACTTTTTCACTCCCTCAGTCGCCTTTGGCGACAGCTCCCTCATCCGATGGAGCCTTTGTTTAATCCTTAATCTCATATGACATACTGGTGTCGGCGTTTGCCTTAATTATTCAAGAAACTCCTTCATAACCTTCATTGAATTTTCGGCGGCGAGGACACGGAATTTTTCAAAATCTACAAACTCATTGTTGTTAAAATCGTCGCTGATTGAACGCAGTACTGCATAGGGAACCCTGTTGCGGTAGCACACATGCCCTACGGCACCGCCCTCCATTTCACAGCACAATGCTCCAAACTCATCTGCAATAGCCTTTCTCCTGTCAATACTTGCAACAAATGTGTCGCCTGTTGCAACTCTGCCAAGCACAGCCTTTACTCCCTTTACCACTTCACAGCACTTTAAAAGCTTTTCATATGTAGCCTTGTCAGCGGGAATATCAATCCTCTTTTCGTCTGTGTACCAGATTTCTCCCCTTGGGTCGCCCATTTCTGTGCCGTCCATATCGTGCTGAACGCAGTCCTTTGATATTACAATATCGCCGATTTTCAAGTCCTTGCTAAGACTTCCTGCAATGCCCGAATTAATAATAACATCGGGCTTGTAGTAGTCAATCATTATCTGTGTGCCTATGGCGGCGTTAACCTTACCGATTCCGCACTCCAAAAGCACAACATCACGGCTGTTGATTTCCCCCTTAAAAAAGTCAAGACCTGCAACAGTATTCTTCTCTGTATTTGTCATAACTTTTTTCAGTCCGTCAACCTCAATTTTTAAAGCACAAATTATTCCTGTCATTTTTATCACTCCAAATTATTAGTATCGTACATTATTACTGTCAATGCCACAAGGGGCGCAGTTTCTGCCCTTAAAATTCTTTTGCCAAGGGTAGCCTTTCGTCCGCCATTTTTCAGCACTAAGTCAACCTCTTCACTGCTGAAACCGCCCTCACTGCCGATGAAGATGCTGATTTCCTCAGGCTTTTGAGAAAGTATATCCCTTACACTTTCTCCACCAAGCTCATAAAAGATAACCTTTTCGCCCTTTGCGTTTTCCACTCCCTTTTCAAAGGACACAGCCTCCTTAACCTTTGGGACAATTCCTCTTCCGCTTTGCATAGCCGCCTGTTTTGCAATTTTCTGCCACCTTAAAATCTTTTTGCTCAAAGATTTTTGGTCGGGACGGCTGACGCACCGTGAGGAAATCACAGGGACAATCTCCGTCACACCTATTTCCACAGCCTTTTGTATGATAAATTCCATCTTGTCCCCTTTTGGTAGTGCCTGATACAGGGTGACCTTAACGCTTGGCTCTGCCTTGCTTTGCTCACTTGACAGAATACGGACTCCTACAAAATCCCCCTCAACCTTTCCCACCACACAATTGTGGACAGTTCCGCTGGGTGAACACAAGGTCAGGGTTTCCCCCTCTTTCATTCTAAGGCTTTTAGCAATGTGTCGACCGTCCTCGCCGGAAAGGCTGTATTCCTTGGACTCAATTTCTTCATCTACAAAAAAATGTGGCATAGCTTATCTCCTTTTTTCCTATAATAAATAATATATCAAAAGAAATGCGTAATTGCAACAAGTCAATATTTTTGATAAAATTAAAATGAGGTGATAAAATGACATATTTAATCACAGATAAGGATTATTATGAAAAGACAAAGGGCATAGATACCAAGGGCATCGAGGAAAGCCTTGTGCATCTTCTCTACGAAAAGCATATGAAAATCGCCACAGCCGAAAGCTGTACCGGCGGTATGATTTCACAGCGTATTACCAATGTAAGCGGTGCAAGCAATGTTTTTGACTGCGGAATTTGCTCCTATGCTAACATTATAAAGGAAAAGCTCCTTGGGGTATCCAACAAAATACTGAGTAATTATGGTGCAGTAAGCGAAGAAACTGCCACACAGATGTGTCAGGGAATAATGAAGGTTGCCTACTCCGACATCGGACTTGCCACAACAGGCATAGCCGGACCAACAGGCGGAACTAAAGACAAGCCGGTGGGTCTGGTGTTTATTGGAATCGCCACGAAAAACCACACCACAATATATAGAACAGAGCTTTGCCACTATGCACAACACTCAAGGGATGAGGTACGGACTATGGCAACAAATCTTGCAATGCTCCTTGCAACAGAGGAGCTATCCCAACTCTGAGCTATAGAAAATACTTGCTTTTTGTCAGGTTTTATGGTAATATTCTTATTGTTAGTTTTTACCTTAAATGCGGGGGTAAAAAGGCAGTTTTTAAGTTACGCATAATGCTTTGTAAACTTTATAAAGCATACACAACTTTATATTTAGAACGGAGTTGACTTTATGGCAAGAGAAGCCGGCATATTAATGCCAATCACCAGTTTATCATCTCCTTACGGAATTGGTACTCTGGGTAAAGAAGCCCGTGAGTTTGCAGATTTCCTCAAGAAGGCAGGCCAGAAGATTTGGCAGATTCTTCCCGTTGGACCTACAAGCTACGGTGACTCCCCTTACCAATCCTTCTCCACCTTTGCAGGTAACCCTTATATGATTGACCTTGACACTCTCAAGGACGAGGGACTGCTTACACAGGAGGACATTGACAAGGGATACTGGGGTGACTCAGAGTTTGAAATTGACTATGCTACTATCTATTACTACAGATTTGATGTTTTAAGAGTAGCCTACGAAAACTTCAAGAAAAAGTGCGACAGAAAACCTTTTACTTCTTTCAAGAGAAAGAACAGCAAATGGCTTAAGAACTATGCCCTCTATATGGCTGTAAAGAAGAGCTTTGATATGAAAGCTTGGACAGAATGGCCTGACGAGGAAATCAAGCTGAGAGAACCTGAGGCTGTTAAGAGATACGAAAGAAAGTTTAAGGACGAGATTGACTTCTGGAGTTTCCTGCAGTACAAATTCTATGAACAGTGGGAATCTTTCAGAGAATATGTAAACGGTCTGGGTATTAAAATTCTTGGTGATATGCCTATTTATGTTGCCATGGACTCCGCTGATACTTGGGCAAATCCCGAAATTTTCTGGTTTGATGAAGAAAACAATCCTGTTTGCGTTGCCGGTTGTCCGCCGGACTACTTCTCCGCAACAGGTCAGCTGTGGGGCAATCCTCTATACGACTGGGATTATCTTAAAGAAACAGACTACGAATGGTGGTTCAACCGAATTGCCGCAGCTGCAAAGCTCTTTGATATTTTGCGAATCGACCACTTTAGAGCTTTTGATACTTACTATGCCATTCCTTATCCTGCCGAAAATGCTATCGGCGGCGACTGGTATGACGGCCCAGGCATTGAATTCTTTGAAATGATGAAAGAAGAGCTGGGCGACCTTCCAATTGTTGCTGAAGATTTAGGCGACCTTTTTGACAGCGTAAAGGAACTCCTTGAGGATACCGGTTACCCTGGCATGAAGGTGTTGGAGTTTGCTTTTGATAGTGGCGAGGCTAATGATTACCTTCCACATCACTACACCGAAAACTGTGTTGTTTACACCGGCACCCACGACAACGACACCCTTATGGGCTGGGCTGCCCAGGCAAAGCCTGAGGATGTTGCTTATGCAAAGAGCTACTGCAACATCGGTGATGACGAAGAATTTAACTGGGGCATCATCAGGACAGCCTACAACAGTGTTGCCGACACAGCTATCATTCAGATGCAGGATATTCTCGGCCTTGGCACAGAGGCAAGAATGAATGTTCCGTCCACACTTGGCGGCAACTGGGTTTGGAGAATTGACAGCACCTTGTTAACCGATGAACTGGCAGACCGACTTAAGGAAATGGTAATCAGCAGTTCAAGACTGGAGGAAAATTAAAATGAGCATTATTGAAAATCTTGAATTAACAGCAAAAAACGACTACTGTAAAACTCTTAAGGAACTTTCTCCTGCTGAGCTTCACCTTTGCCTTGGTAAAGCTATGATGGGCGAAATTGCTCCCGAGTGGGAAAAGTGCAAGAAGAAGCATGCTTCTAAGAGAAGAGCATACTACTTCTCCGCTGAGTTCCTTATGGGTAGAATGATGTACAACAACCTTTACTGCATGGGTATTCTTGACACAACAAAGAAGCTCCTTAAGTCAAAGGGTATTGACATCAATGTATTTGAAGATATTGACGATGCCGCTTTAGGTAACGGTGGTCTTGGCAGACTTGCAGCTTGCTTCCTTGATTCTGCAGCTACACAGGAGGTTCCTCTTGACGGTTACGGAATCCGCTACAAGTACGGTCTGTTCAAACAGCTTATCGAAGACGGTTATCAGGTAGAAATCGCTGACAACTGGCAGAGATTTGAAGACCCATGGTGTATTCGCCGTGAGGAAGACGCTGTTGAAGTTCACTTCCAGGGTCAGACAGTTAAGGCTGTTCCTTATGATATGGCTGTTATCGGCTACGGCGGAAAGAGCATCAACACACTTCGTCTGTGGCAGGCAGAGGCCGTTGAAGAATTCGACTTCCTCGCTTTCAACGCTTCCCATTATGACGAGGCTGTTAAGGCTAAGAATGACGCTGAGAACATTTCTCAGGTTCTCTATCCTAACGATAACACTCACGAGGGTAAGCTCCTCCGTCTTAAGCAGCAGTATTTCTTCTGTTCCGCATCTCTTCAGGACATCATCAAGAGATACAAGGCAAAGTACGGCAACGACTTCAGCAAGTTTGCTGACCACGCTGCTATCCAGCTTAACGATACTCACCCTGTTATCTCTATTCCAGAGCTTATCAGACTTCTCGGTCTTGAGGGCATAAGCTTTGACGAAGCACTTAAGATTGCACAGAAGACATTTGCTTATACTAACCACACAGTTTTAGGCGAAGCTCTTGAAAAGTGGAACAAGAACCTCATCAGAGAAATCCTCCCTGAGATTCTTACAATTATCGAGAGAATCGCTATTCACGAATACAACGACATGCACTCCAAGGGTGTAAGCGACGCACAGTTCGCAAAGAAGATGGCTATCATCGACGGCGACCTTGTTCATATGGCAAGACTTGCTTGCTATGTTGGCTCCTATGTTAACGGCGTTGCTTGGATTCATACAGAAATCCTCAAGGACGATGTTCTTAAGGAATGGTATGAGCTTTATCCTGAAAGATTCCAGAACAAGACAAACGGTATCACACAGAGAAGATGGCTTGGACTTTGTAACCCAGAGCTTGCTGATTTCATCACAGAGAGAGTTGGCGACGGCTGGGTTAAGGACCTCTCCCTCCTCAAGGGTCTTGAAGAGAATCTTGACGCTAAGACAGTTCGTGCATTCAACACAATCAAGAAGAAGAAGAAAACTCAGCTTGCTAAGTACATCAAGGAAACAGAGGGTGTTGAAATCGACCCAACATTCATCTTTGATATCCAGGTTAAGAGACTTCACGAATACAAGAGACAGCTCCTTAACGCTTTCTCCATCTTAATGATTTACAACAAGCTTAAGAAGGGCGAGCTTAAGGATTGGCAGCCAACAGCCTTCATCTTCGGTGCAAAGGCAGCTCCGGGTTATGCAAGAGCTAAGGCTATCATTAAGTACATCAACGAAATCGCAAAGCTTGTAAACAACGACCCTGATACAAAGGATAAGCTTATGGTTCACTTTGTTCAGAACTACAATGTTTCCTATGCAGAGAAGATTGTTGTTGCCGCTGATGTTTCCGAGCAGATTTCCACAGCAGGTACAGAGGCTTCCGGTACAGGTAATATGAAGTTTATGCTTAACGGTGCTGTAACTCTTGGTACTTACGACGGTGCTAATGTTGAGATTGCTCAGCAGGCAGGCATTGAGAACGAGTACATCTTCGGCGCAAGGGTTGAAGAGATTGACAAGCTCAAGGCTGAAAAGAGCTACAACCCAAGGGAAATCTACGACAACGACCCAGAAATCAAGGCTGTTCTCGACACACTTGTTGACGGAACATTCTCTGACGGCGGTGCAGTTGGCGAGGGTTCATTCGCAGAGCTTTACACAGGTATCCTCAACGGTACAACATGGCACGACCCAGACCACTACTTCCTGCTCCTTGACCTTAAGGACTATGTTGACACAAAGATTCAGTGCAACAAGGACTATCAGGACAGAACAGCATTTGGCAAGAAGTGCTTAATGAACATTGCAAACGCAGGTATGTTCTCATCAGACAGAACAATCCTCCAGTACGCAAAGGAACTCTGGCACGTAAAGTAATTTAGAATTAATAATTTTGGTTGTCAGTTGGGCAACTTACAAAAGTCGGGTAATTCATCTGAATTACCCGACTTTTTGATGTTTTTGTTTAATTTACAAACTAAATTTGATTTGTTCTATAACCTTCATAAGTGATTTCTTTGGGACAGCCAAAACAACCCCGTCAAGAGCCATTTCGCTACCTCCGGCACTACCTAAACCTGCCTGCACCCAAGCAGATAAAATAATGCTGTTTTCGTCTAACTCCAGCTTTACAAATTTCATAGCAGATAACAAACCTGTACCCTTTTTCCATACCGTTTCGCCGTTTCTGGAAATTTCCTTAAATCCATTTTCCATTAGGATTGAAGTTGCTGTTTTGTACGCTTTGTCAGCATTATCTTTATAAGCTAACTTAATTGTAGTACGAGCCATATTATCACCTCTTATTCGTCAATTCACAGCCACATCTGGGGCATTTTGTGCAATTTGCAGAAATATTTATTCCGCAGTTTGAACAAACATCTCCAGATTTTTCCCCATTATTATTACCTGTTATTTCCTTTAATTTTCCCTCATTTTTATTCTTAATAACAGCAAAAATAATAGTCATAATCCCTGCCACAAGTAAAATTACAGAAATAATTAAAATAGTCATCACCGATTTCTCATGACTTGTAAAGGGAGAAGTATAACTGTAGTGACGGTCATTCATTATATAAACAATAGAACCAAATGTTCCTCCGGCACCAAACGCAGTCATAAGATAACCAACAATCATATTCATTTATTTACTCCTTTCTAACCTACTGTTTTTCATAAGTTTTCTTATTGAAAATAAGTGTATCTCCGGAAAGATAATAATAATCGCTATCATCTAAAGCCTGTTCTTCATTTTCGGCTTCATCAAAGTTCTTTGTTCCATCCCATTCCATAGTGAATATAAGCGTTCCATCATCCTGTATTCTGTAAGACACAGGATATGCGCCTGTATTTCCATGAGTATGAATATCTGAACAAGTACCATCTTCATTAAAATACATTTTTGAATCCGTTACTTCTCCGTCATTATTTATTTTTGCCCAAGTTCCAACAAGAGGATCACCTCCACAGCCAGACAAAACAGTACAGAACACAACACAGGTTAATAACAAAGCTAAAATTCTTTTCATCATTTCCCCTCCTTTGCAAATTATTTTGAAGCTTCATAACTGTATTATATCATTGTGTAATACATATTGCAATACAAAAAGTAGTACTACTTTTTTGTATATTTTGCATACAATAGTATTATAGATTGTATTGCAGGAGATATAGTAATGAAAAAGTTTAAAATCCCCCAAATGCCCCAAACAACCAGCAAAAGCATACGATTCCCCAATGATGTAATAGACGAGGTAGAATCTGCCCTTGTGGGAACTGACTGCACCTTTTCCGCTTTTGTTGTGGAGGCTGTGCGGGTTGCCTTGGAAAACCTGAAAGAGGACGAAGAAGAAAGCTCTGACCAATATTAGCACAATCCCTCGGCACTTCAATTTTGCCGAGGGGATTTTTCTATAACTATATTGTTTACAAAATAACTAAAACTGTTCATTTTGTGCCACGATTATTGGCACTTGGGGCACTTGCACTTACCGGATAAAAATGATAAAATTATAATGTGATATTTTAGGGTGTTGCAAAATATCCTTTACACCCAAATGATTTTGAAAGGAATGACTGAAATGGGTATGACTATGACTCAGAAGATTCTTGCGGCACACGCAGGACTCCCTGAGGTTAAAGCGGGACAGCTTATTGAGGCAAACCTGGACTTGGTACTTGGCAATGATGTTACCTGTCCTGTTGCCATAAATGTTTTTGAAGAAAACGGCGCTGACTCCGTATTTGACAACACAAAGATTGCAATGATTATGGACCACTTCACCCCTAACAAGGATATCAAAGCCGCTGAACAGGTGAAGATTTCCCGTCAGTTTGCTGACAAATATGACATTAAGAATTACCGTGATGTAGGACAGATGGGCATTGAACACGCACTTCTTCCGGAAATCGGGCTTGTAGGTCCCGGTTCTCTGTGTATTGGTGCCGACTCCCACACCTGTACATACGGTGCACTTGGGGCATTTTCAACAGGTGTCGGCTCAACAGATATGTGTGCCGGTATGATTTCCGGCAAGGCTTGGTTTAAGGTGCCTTCCGCCATTAAGTTTGAGCTTGTGGGCAAGCCACAGGGTTATGTAAGCGGTAAGGATGTTATCCTCCACATCATCGGTATGATTGGCGTTGACGGCGCTCTCTACAAATCAATGGAATTTTGCGGTGAGGGCATTAAGTATCTCAATATGGACGACAGGCTTTGCATTGCCAATATGGCTATTGAAGCCGGCGGTAAAAACGGTATCTTCCCTGTTGACGACATTACAAGGGAATACTGCAACGGTCGTTTCCAGGGTGAGCCTGTGGAATACACAGCTGACGAGGACGCACAGTATGACGAAACATATGTAATCGACCTTTCCACCCTCCGTCCAACAGTTGCTTTCCCTCATCTTCCTGAGAACACAAGAACTGTTGACGAAATCGGCGAAACAGAGGTCAAGATTGACCAGTGTGTTATCGGCTCCTGTACAAACGGCAGACTTTCTGACCTGAGAGCCGCCGCAAAGGTGCTGAAGGGCAAAAAGATTGCAAAGGGCGTAAGATGTATCATCTTCCCCGGCACTCAGCAAATCTGGAAGGACGCAATGCACGAGGGTCTTTTTGACATATTCATTGACGCCGGTGCTGTTGTTTCAACTCCTACCTGCGGACCTTGTCTTGGCGGTCATATGGGTATTCTGGCTGCAGGAGAAAAAGCAATTTCCACAACAAACAGAAACTTTGTTGGCAGAATGGGTCATGTTGACAGCGAGGTTTACCTTGCTTCCCCTGCGGTTGCTGCGGCATCTGCTGTTAAGGGCTACATCACAGACCCTGAAAAGCTTTGATAAGGAGGAAATAATATGAATGCACATGGCGTAGTACATAAATACGGAGATAATGTTGACACAGATGTTATCATCCCGGCAAGATACCTTAACACATCCTCTCACAGCGAGCTTGCCGCCCACTGTATGGAGGACATTGACAAGGACTTTGTTAAGAATGTAAAGGAAGGCGACATCATTGTTGCCGAAAAGAACTTTGGCTGTGGTTCATCCCGTGAACACGCACCAATCGCTATTAAGGCATCAGGTGTAAGCTGTGTTATTGCCTCAACCTTTGCAAGAATTTTCTACAGAAATTCTATCAACATCGGACTTCCTATTCTGGAGTGCGATGAAGCAGCCAAGGAGATTAAGTCCGGCGACACAGTTTCCGTCAACTTTGACACAGGTGTTATCACAGACGAAACAACAGGCAAAACCTATCAGGCAGAGCCATTCCCTGAGTTTATTCAGAACATAATCTCAAAGGGCGGATTAATCAACTCAATACTTGACAAATAAATTTTTAATTATTTTTAGGAGGAAGAGATATGAAAAAGGTTACAAGTCTTATTATAATTGCGGCAGTTGTACTTTCTTCTTTGGTCTTTACAACAGGATGCACCAAGAAGCAGGAGGTTGACCTTTCTGAGTATTTAGCATACGAGGGTTTCAGCGGATTTGCTACATTAGAGGAACAGCCTGTTCTTGAAGATTACGAAACAAAGTATGACGACCTTAAGGAGAAGAGAAAAGAAGCAAGGCTTGACGAGGACGACAGCAAATATGATGAATACACCGAAGAAATGAAGTCCTTGAGAAATCTTAACAAAGCTTTGGAATGTGTAAAATTCAAGCTTGTTAAGGGCGAAAACGGAAAGCTTGCAAACGGTGACACCATCAAAATTACGGCAAAATATGACGAAGACAAGATTGATAAGTACGATGTATCATTTGTTGCCGACGAATTTGAAACAAAGGTAAAGGGTCTTGAGGAAAAGGAAGTTGTTGACCCCTTTGACAGCTCCAATTTCATCGTTACTTACAGTGGTCTTGACGGTGAAGGAAGTATAAAAGTCGACAGTAAGGAAGACGACAGCGACTACACAATCTACTACAACACAGAACCAAGCTATAACCTTAAAAACGGCGACAAGGTAACCGTAACAGCTACACTTTATGACGAGGATTATATCCTGAAAGACAGCGAGGACGGCGAAGTGGCAACAAAGGAACTCACCGTTGAGGGTCTTGGCGATATTCCTGAAAAGCTTAGCAGCTCCGTTGACAGCACAGTTCCCACAGAGGCTATCCTTGAGGAACTGGAAGAGGATTATGAGGCAGAGGTTGGAGATGACGACAAGGGTTACCGTTTCGGCATTGAAAACGACAACTACACATTTGCCGAGGTGAAAATCAACAAGGTTTCCGACTTTAAGCTTGAGAAAACTCTATACGGATATACTGACGACAGCTTTGGCAAGAAATCCTGTGTTTACGCTCAGATTTATTCCCGTACATTTACCTTAAAGATGGTTGACCCCAGCTATAGCTCAAAGGTTAAGAAGGGCGCTGTAAAGAATGTTACAGCCTACTACATTGGATTTATTTCCGGCGGATACCTGATGGTTGCTGACAATAAGTTAGTTAAGATTAACGATGACTACAGTATGTATTGCAGTACCTCTGCAAAGGAGAGCGCAACTGCTGTTCAAAAGTATTTTGAAGATTCATACAAATCCAATTACACCATTACAGAAGTGAAGTAATAATTGCAAAGTAAAAGCTCCCCGGACGGGGAGCTTTTCTTTTTATAAGACTATTTAAGCAAACTTTCAACCTGCTCTACTGTTGTTTCGTCAGCGTAGCCGTTGATGAATGTGTTAAGGGAGCTTGCAAATTCATCGCCGTAAAGATAAACCTTGTCGTCAATTAGATAAACATAAAAGATGTTGTTGCTTGTGCCCTTGTTAATCAGCTCAAAGCAGTAAACCTTGTCAGCCTTGGAGGTGTCCTCTTTGTCCTTTTTGTTGTTGCTGATAACGCTGTTGCTGTGAATCATATCGTTGATAATCTGAATTTTATCACTATCGTTCCACTTAACAGTTGTAATTATTGCACCTTTAGCATCCCCTGTTCCGTCATAAATATATGCCGCAGAATTCGATGATGCAGTTGATGTATTTTCAACCCCGGAAGTTGAGGAGGATTGGGTTACCACCACAGTTCCGTTGTTTGTTGTTTCAGCATTATTGTCCGAACTGCTGTCACACCCCGCAAGGCAGGCTAAAAGCATTAAAGCTATAATAATCGGGATTATTCTTTTCATTTTTCATCTTCCTTTTTGTAATTCTCATATGTTTTGGAATTATTATATCATAAAAATGTGAATGGTAGTTGAATATCAGGAAATTTTTTGATTATTTTATGTTATATGAGGAAATCACTCACTCTTTCATACCGAACCACCCTGCTATGTCATTCTGAAATGTTCCCCTCTGTGTAATTCTGAGTGAGCAAAGCGACCGAAGAATCTGAAAGGATAGCAGTAGTGCCTAAGCCGACACTGTCAGGTTATAAGAAAGTACGATTTCTCTAACAAAATGCGTGGTAAAGGTAGGGGATTCCTCGACAAGCTCGGAATGACAGAGGGAGATAGAATGACAGGGCGTGTTGCCCTAATGATAAAAGGGAGTGCTTGACTCCCTTTTTAGCTCTATCATATTTTACTGATTTACGGCAAACAGCTTATAAATTTTCAGCTCCTCGCCCTTGATAATGCCAAGACCTAAAAATTTATTTTGGTCGTCCTTAACTCTGAGGATTGCACCCTCCGGCGGATTCAGCTTTGCAAGGTAAGTCCTGTTCTTGTCAAGTGCCCCACCGTTTTGAAAACGCTTTGCCTGAGGGGAAGTCACCTTAACATATCCGTAGGTCATAAACAGGCTTTCTGTGTCCTTGATGTAATCCTGAAAGTCGGTCATTTCCCTTGCCTTTTCAAGGGGAATAGCATCCTCTATGGAGTATCCGCAGGCATTTGTCCTGACAAGTGAGGTCATAACACCAAAGGTGCCAAGGGCATTTCCAATGTCGTCAATCAATGTCCTGACATATGTACCCTTACTGCATTTTATTTTAAGAGTACCGCTTTGGCTTTCTTCGTCAAAGTCGGTAAGGATAAGGCTAAAAATAGTGACAGGTCGGGACTTTCTCTCCACCTCTTTGCCATCACGGGCAAGGTCATAAAGCCTTTTTCCGTCAACCTTAACTGCGGAATACATGGGGGGAATCTGTTGTATCTCCCCTGTAAACTTCGGTAGGATTTTCAGAATATCATCTTTTGAAAAAGATGTTTTTTCTTCCTTAATAACCTCTCCCCATATGTCCAATGTGTCGGTTTTTACACCAAGCCTGAAAGTTGCAACATACTCCTTGTCGTGATTTACCACCAAATCCTGTGCCTTAGTTGCGTTGCCCAGCACAAGGGGCAAAACTCCTGTGGCGTTTGGGTCAAGTGTACCGAGATGCCCGATTTTCCTCTCCCCTGTCACTCGTCGCATAATGGCAACCACATCAAAGGAGGTGAAGTCCATAGGCTTGTTAATTACTAAAACACCGTTCATAGCAAAATCTCTTCTGCGGCGGCAATAAGGGTCTGCTTTACTGTGATAAGGTCGCCCTGCATAGCACATCCCGAAGCCGCCTTGTGACCGCCACCGCCGAACCTTTTGCAAAATTCACAGGCATCTGTGTCGCCGTTAGTTCTTACAGAAATTTTGAAATCCCTGTTTTTCTTTTCCCTTATGGTGATGCCCATTTTGACACCCTCAATCTGGCGGGGAATGGAGGCAAGACCCTCCATCTCATCGTCACCAAGGTTCAGCTTATCCTGCATTGCAATGGTTGTGTAAATAATTGCAAGTTTACCCTCACAGTAAAAGTCCAGGGTATCGTAAACCATTCTTTCAAGTGCGATTTTTTCCTTGGTTTTTGTTTCAAACATTTTTCGGTTTATTTCCCCGAAATCTGCCCCAAGGTCAATCAGCTCACCTGCAATTTTGTGGGTTTTTGATGTGGTGTTGGTGTACATAAAGCACCCTGTATCTGTGCTTACCCCGGTGTAAAGGCAGTTTGCAATTTGTGGTGTTATCTCCTCACCCATTACATTTATCAAATCAAAGATAATCTCCGCTGTTGCGGCGGCTGTGGCGTCAATATAGCTGTCCTCAACCTCCAGGGAGTTACTTCCGTGGTGGTCAATACACAGGTCTATTCTGTGGCTGTAAGGCTCCTCATTCTCCCCCAAAAGGGACTTTGCCGCTACATCCACCGACACAATAAACTCCGGTGTAAAGACATCTTCCTTAATCCCGTCCAGGAGATAGGAAAACTTCTTTGCACATTTACCGCTAAGTACAACCCTTGCATTCTTGCCCATATTCTGCAAAGCTATGCAAAGTCCATAGGCAGAGCCAAGGGTATCTCCGTCGGGATAGTGATGGGTGAGGATTTCAATATTATTCTGTGACTTTAAAATATTCGCAACATCACTCAGCGTCATCATCACTATCATCCTTTTTTATATCAAGCTCATTTAAAATACGGCTTATGTTAGCGCTGTACTCCACGCTGTCCGTTGCCTTAAAAATAAGCTCGGGAGTATGGCGCAGATGCAGTCTGTGGCCAAGCTCACGGCGAATAAAGCCGGATGCCGATTTCAGTCCCTTCAGCGCCTCCTTTGCCCTTTCCATACCCTCTATTACACTGAAATAAACTGTGCAATAGCTAAGGTCGTTTGTTACCTCAACACGGATAATGGAAATAAAGCAGTCGGCAACACGGGGGTCCTTAACCATTTTAAAAATGGCGGTGAGTTCCCTCTTGATATCTTCTGTTGTTCTGTCAATTCTGTGTCCTGACATAATAACTTCCTCTATAATCAAACAAGTTGTAAGTTAAGGAAACACTAATAGTTTTTAGTGTTTCCCTAATACCCAAACAATATTAGTCTTCTCTGTACTCCTGAATTTCATACACTTCAAAAATATCTCCCTCACGAAGGTCGCTGAATCTTTCAAGGCAGATACCGCACTCGTAGTTTTCGTGTACTTCCTTAACAGCGTCCTTAAATCTCTGGAGAGATGCAATGTTATCGTCGGCAATAACAACGCCGTCACGAATTACACGCACCTGTGCATTCCTCTTGATAACACCGTTCTTTACATAAGAACCTGCAACCACACCAACACTCTTGATGCGGATGATGTTACGGATTTCGGCATTACCGATTACAACCTCTCTTGTCTTAGGAGCAAGCATACCCTTCATAGCGGCTTCAATCTCCTCAATACAGTTGTAGATAATGCTGTAAAGACGAATGTCAACAGATTCCCTTTCTGCATTTGCAAGGGCTGTTGCGTCGGGACGAACATTAAAGCCTACAATGATTGCATTACTTGCGTTTGCAAGCATAACATCACTTTCGTTAATAGCACCAACACCGCCGTGGATAACATTAACCCTTACCTCGTCGTTGGTAAGCTTTTCAAGTGACTGACGGACAGCCTCAACAGAGCCCTGAACATCAGCCTTAACAATAATCTGGAGCTCCTTCATTTCGCCCTGCTTCATCTGGTCAAACAGGTTGTCAAGGGTAACCTTTGTTCTGGAGTTGAACAGTTCTTCCTTCTGCTTTGTCTTTCTCTGCTCAACAAGCTCTCTTGCAAGTCTTTCGTTTGTAACGGCGTTGAAAATATCACCGCCCTGCGGTACTTCGGCAAGGCCTGTGATTTCAACAGGAACAGATGGGCCTGCCTCCTTAACGGACATACCCTTGTCGTTTGTCATTGCACGAACTCTGCCCACAGCTGTGCCGGCAACAACGATGTCACCCTTGTGGAGAGTACCGTTCTGAACAAGTACAGTTGCAACAGGACCTCTGCCCTTGTCAAGGCGAGCCTCGATTACGCAACCCTTTGCCTGACGGTCAGGGTTAGCCTTAAGCTCTTTCATTTCTGCAATCAAAAGCACCATTTCAAGAAGGTCTGTGATGCCCTCCTTAGTCTTGGCTGAAACAGGGATACAAGGTGTATCTCCGCCCCATTCCTCTGGAACAAGCTCATACTCTGTAAGCTGTTGCTTAACAGCCTCAGGGTTAGCCCCCGGCTTATCCATTTTGTTAATTGCAACAACTACGGAAACGCCGGCAGCCTTTGCGTGGTTGATAGCCTCAACAGTCTGTGGCATAATACCGTCGTCAGCGGCAACAACAAGGATTGCAATATCAGTTGCCTGTGCGCCACGGGCACGCATTGTTGTAAATGCTTCGTGACCCGGTGTATCAAGGAAGGTGATGTCCTTTCCGCCCACCTGTACTCTGTAAGCACCGATGTGCTGTGTGATTCCGCCGGCTTCGGATGCTGTTACATTTGCGTGGCGGATAACATCAAGGATAGAAGTCTTACCGTGGTCAACGTGGCCCATAACAACTACAACAGGTGCTCTGCCAACCAGGTTCTTGTCGTCGTCCTCGGTGTCGTCAATAATCTGCTCTTCAATGGTGACAACCACTTCTTTTTCAACCTTTGCGTGGAATTCCATTGCAATAAGGGAGGCTGTGTCAAAGTCAACTGTATCTGTTGCTGTAACCATTGTACCCATCATAAATGCCTTTTTTACAACCTCAGCAACAGTAGCCTTTAGTCGGGAAGCAAGCTCCTGAATTACAATTTCGTCAGGAATCTGCACAGTAATAGGCTTTGCCTTTCTTTCGGCGGCGATTCTCTTAAGACGCTCCTGCTCTGTTTCTCTTCTACCCTGGCGTTTCTTTCTCTGCTGTGAACGCTGGTTAATCTTCTGCTTTTTAACCTGGCTCCTGTTTCTGTCGCTTCTGTTCATTCCGGAGTCAGCCATATTGTCGTACTTTTCGTTGTATTTATCAACATTAACCACAACAGCAGATGTGTCAATAACACGGCTCTCCTTCTTCTTTGGAGTCTCCTGCTGTTTTTCCGGTGCAGGAGCTTTGCCCTGCTTCTGAGCCTGCTGAGCCTTCTGCTTTTTCAGCTCTTCTTTTCTCTTTTTCTTTTCTTCTTCTTTCTTGGCTTCGGCGGCTTCTATGCCGGCATTTCTCTTGGCAAAGTAGCTGTCAAGGCTGTCGAGGTTTTCTTCCTGTGTGAAGAAGTCAAATACCACGTCAAGCTGGTTTTCGTCAAGGGCTGTTGTTGTCTTTGCCTGAACACCGCAATACTTGTCAAGCACCTCTACTACCTTTTTTCCGTTAACGCCCAAATCCTTGGCAACCTCGTTAACCTTATATTTAATCATCATAGTGTCATTCCTCCTGTTCTTGTTCTTTCAGGATAAGCTCCTGAATTTTATCAGAAAAACCTTTGTCTGTTATACTCACAACTGCACAATATTTCCCAAGGGCAAATCCAAGCTCTTCCTTTGTCCTTGCAATCACCTCTGCCCTGACATTGCTGTCATTACAGGCGAGCACAACGCTCTTTTTGCTGTTTTGGGAAAAGTCCTTCGCCATAAGCACAAGGTAAGATTTTCCTTTAAGCACAGAATCTATTACAGGGTCTGCACCAATTACAATTTTTCCTGCTCGTCTGCATAATCCCAAAAGGGAAAGAAGTCTGTCATTCATCTTCAAGCTCCCTTTCCATCTGGTCATATACCTCGGAAGGAATCTCTGTTTCAAGAGAACGCTCTATCCTTTTTGCCTTTCGGGCTTTTTTAAGACATTCCTTACTCCTGCAAACATACGCCCCTCTGCCCGGCTTTTTTGATGTCAGGTCAAGGGATACACTTCCCTTTTCCACAACATTTCCGTTTTCGTCCTTTTTGTCCGGGGACTTTACCACCCTGACAAGCTCCTTTTTGGGGAACATATTAAGGCATCCCGAGCATTTTCTCATAGGAACTTTTTTCGTTTTCACAGTATTCCTCCCTTCATTATATTAATTATTCTAACAAGTAATTATAAGCAATTACTTAAAAAGCCAAAATTATTCCTCGTCCTGTTCGTCCTCGCCGTAGAAACCGCTTTCAGGTCTTATGTCAATCTTCCAGCCTGTAAGCTTTGCGGCAAGTCTTGCGTTCTGACCCTTGTTGCCAATGGCAAGGGAAAGCTGATTGTCGGGAACAGTAACCTTGCAGGACTTTGCCTCCTCGTCCTCTACTGTAACCTTTACAACAGTTGCCGGTGAGAGAGCCTCTGCAACAAACTTTGTGGGATCCTCTGACCACTCTACAATGTCAATCTTTTCTCCACCAAGCTCTTCAACAATTGTGTTTACTCTTGCACCCTTTGTGCCGATACAAGCGCCTACAGGGTCCACTGTTGTGTCCTTGCTGTAAACAGCCATCTTTGTTCTTGAACCTGCTTCTCTGGAAACTGACTTAATCTCAACAACACCGTCAAAGATTTCGGGAACCTCTGTTTCAAACAGTCTTTTCACAAAGTCGGGGTGTGTTCTGGAGATAATAGCCCTTGGGCCTCTGTCGCCGTTCTTAACATCTACAATGTAAACCTTTACATGGTCGCCCTCTTTAAGTACCTCTTCCCCAACCTGCTCGGACTTTGGCAAAATAGTTTCTGCCTTGCCGATTTTAATGGTTGCCGCACCGGAAACCGGGTCGATTCTCTCAACAGTTGCAGTTACAAGCTCCTGCTGTCTTGACTGGAACTCTGCAAGCATCTGTCCCTTTTCTCCGTCACGGATTCCCTGGCGGATTACGGAACGGGCAGTCTGAACTGCAATTCTGCCCAGATTTTTAGGGTCAAGGGCAATGCCTACATTTTCGCCGATTTGTGCGTCCTTGTTAATCTTCTGAGCATCCTCAAGGCTTATTTCGTAGTCAGGGTCAAAGACCTCCTCAACAACCTCTTTGTTAATCTTAACATCAAAGGTGTTCTTGTCGGGGTCAATATCAATGTCAACATTTTCGTTGCCCCCAAAGTTGTTTTTGCAGGCAATTACGATTGCCTTTGAAATCTGGGCAATCATTGCTTCCATCGAAATTCCCTTTTCTGTTTCCAAAAGCCTCAACGCTTCAAAAATTTCTTTGTTATCCATTCCAAAATCATATCCTTTCCTTAAAAATCAAAATCATCTAATTTAATATACACAGCGTCCTTTTTGTTGATGGTTACTTCATTTTCTCCGCTGTGGTCGGTAATTGTTGCTGTTTGCTTGTCGGCGGACTTTAAAACACCATTAAACTCCTTGCCGATGCCCTCAATGGGACGAATCATCTTCACCATTACATCAGCACCTAAAAACTGCTGAAAATGCTCCTCACGGACAAGCTCCCTTTCAACTCCGGGGGAGCTTACCTCAAGGATATACTGTTCCTTGCAGGGCTCCTTTTCGTCCAGAGGCCCATCAAGGGCTCTTGACATATTCTCGCAGTCGGTTATTCCAACTCCGCCCTCTTTGTCAATGATGACTCTCAGGTACCACTGTGCTCCCTCTTTGAGATAACGAATATCCCAAAGGCTCAGCCCCAGCTCGTCGGCAATAGGCTTTGCAATTTCCCACACAGCACTTACCGTTGAGCCTCCTTTTTTGTTAGCCATAATAATGCTCCTTTACAATAACAAAGGAGCGGTCGTATGACCACTCCTCTACCATAGGATATTAACTTATATTATAATAGCACATCGTACTATAAAAATCAAGTGTTTTTCTTATATTTTACCCAATTGCAGTAACGTTACTTCTTTTCCTTTGGTTTTCCAAAAAGACCTGCCAGAAGTCCGAAGAATATTGCGGCGGCTATTCCGGCACTGCAAGAGGTAAGACCTCCCGTAAAAATTCCCAGCCAGCCGTCCTTGGCTATTGCTGTTTTGATTCCTTTGTACAGATTATAGCCAAAGCCCGACAACGGCACAGTTGCGCCTGCCCCTGCAAATTCAACAAAAGGCTCGTAAACCCCCGCGGCTCCCAGAATAACACCGATAACCACCAGTGAAGTAAGTATCCTTGCCGGAGTCAGCTTTGTTTTGTCAATAAATATCTGACCCACAACACATATCAGACCTCCCACTACAAATGCCTTGAGATAATCCATACCATCCCTCTTTTCTTTAAGGAAACACTGACTAAATCAGTGTTTCCTTGATGATATTAATGTTCCCACAGAAAGGTAATTTATACCCAAAAACAAAGGACGGAAAACCAAAGTTCCGTCCTTAGTAAATTTTAAGGCAAAAAGGTATGTATCAGAACAAATCCTCTTCCGCCGCTTCGGAAATTTCCTCCTGATTGTCCTCTGCCGGCTTATCATCGTGAGCCTTGTCTTCCTCTGCATTGTCGCCATTTTCTTCAGGTTCTTCTGTCTTTTCATACTTGCTTTCGTTGGAGCAGGCAACTGTTATATCGTCAAAATCCTCCTGTGACATTTCTTCATTCACTTCGTCGTTCTGTTTTCCGTTCATAATCTCCACATAACGGATATGAGCCTTTTCCATACGACTTCCGCTTTTCTCTAAAATCTGACAGAAAAATTTATTCTCTTCCCTCTCTTCATCTGTCATTTTCTCATAATAAAGCTTGCCCAATGCCTGGTACGCCTTTGCCATAGTTTCGTTTTCCCTTTTCATAACACTTTTCAAACGGTTAAGCTGGGCGCTCTTTCTGTTTTTATCAGCAACGCAATGTGCTGCGTCCGTAATCTTTTCCTTTGCAAAGCTGATGCCGTCCATAATATTATCAAAAACTGTCATAATTAACCTCCCTCTGTTCTTATAAATCTCCTAATTATATTATTGCAGATTTACAGTGTAAAATCAATAAATTTTCAAAAATTACTTGCCAATAAAATTCATTTAATATATTATTGTAGTAGCAAAAGGAGGTGGCAATGTGCAGAAAACTGTTATTAAAGAAATCATCTGCCCAAAATGCAACGAAATAACTGAGGGCAAACTGTACACAAGCATCAATGCCACAAACAATCCACACCTTAGAAACGAGGTTCTGGAAGAAAATCTTTTTCATTGGAGATGCCACAGCTGCGGTCACGAGGCAAGGCTCACATACCCCCTCTTGTACAACGATATGAAAAAGCGTTTTATGATTTATCTAATACCGGAGATTGACCGTTTTCAGCTGGCAGATAACGAGTTGGAGGAGGAGTTTAAGAACCTTAGGGGCATACGCAAGCGCCTTGCTCCCGACTTTAACACCTTTAAGGAAAAGCTGTTTATCTTTGAAAACGGACTTGACGATATGGCTGTTGAGATGACCAAGCTTGCCATAAGCGAAAGCGTTGCAAGAAAGCTAAAGCTGAGGGAGGTCACAGAGGGTTACCTCTCTATGTACGACAGAGAAAGCAACACCATGGGCTTTACCTTCCTAATCGGTCTTGAAAAAGAACCCTACATTCAGTCGGTACGGCTTGAAATCTACAGCAAAAGCCTTGCTATTGTTGACGAAATCGCCGACAAGGACAAAAAACTCAACGGCTTTTTGACAATCGACAGAGAATGGGCGACAAATATCCTCTACCGATACAAGAGAAGCAGACAAAGGGCAAGAATCAAAAAGGAAGAAAGCTTTAAAGCAGAGGAAAATAAACCCGAAAATAAAGAGTAATTAATCACCATACAAAAGGGGCAGTTCGATTTGAACTGCCCCTTATCTTTTGTTGCTTTTTAATCCTTAAACAAATCCTTAAGTTTATCCGTAAAGGACTTTCTCTTTTGGTAATGCTTGTCGGATGTGATTGATTTAAGCTCTTTGATAAGCTCTTTTTGTTTGTTGTTAAGGTTCCTTGGGATTTCTACGGTAACCTTTACATACTGGTCGCCTCTTCCCCTGCCGTTAAGGTGAGGGATTCCCTTTCCCTTCAGCTTGAATATGTCGTTTGGCTGTGTGCCCTCGTGAATTGTGTACTTAACCTTTCCGTCAAGGGTTGGCACAGTCACCTCGTCACCCAGGGTAGCCTGTGCAAATGTGATTGGCATTTCGCACCAAACATCGTCCCCTCGTCTTTCAAACACAGGGTGAGGACGAACATTTACATACACATGCAAATCTCCTGCAGGACCTCCGTTGATACCGCTGTTGCCGTGGCCGGAAACATTGAGAATCTGCTCATCCATAATGCCGGCAGGAATGGTAACATCCACAGTTTTACTCTTTCTCACTCTTCCCTTGCCGTCACAGTGTCTGCAAGGCTTTTCTACAATTTTTCCCTGTCCGTGACAAGCGTCACAGGATTTCTGAGTCTGAACAACACCAAAAGGAGTTCTCTGGTTTATTGTAACTCTTCCTGTACCGCCACAGGAAGTACAGGTCTTTGGTGTAGTGCCCTTTTCTGCACCTGTGCCGTTACATTCAGGACAGGTGGAAATCACCTTGTACTGCACATTTTTCTTTGCGCCCTTTGCCGCCTCTTCAAATGTGACAAAAACATTAGCCTCAACATCTGTGCCACGTCTTGGTGCGTTGGGGTTGGCTCTTCTGTTACCGCCAAAGCCGCCGAAGCCGCCGAATACAGAGTTGAAAATATCACCGAGGTCAATATCCTGACCGAAAGGACTTCCCCCCGGACCGCCTGCGCCGAAGTTAGGGTCAACACCTGCATGGCCAAACTGGTCGTATCTCGCCTTTTTTTCCGGGTCAGACAGAACCTCGTAAGCCTCGTTTACCTCTTTGAATTTTGCCTCAGCCTCTTTATCTCCGGGGTGCAAATCGGGGTGGTACTTCTTCGCACTCTGTCTGAATGCCTTTTTTATATCTGCCTCTGAGGCACCTTTGTTCAGCCCCAGAACTTCATAGTAATCTCTTTTTTCTGCCATTATAGTCACCTCATTTTGAGAGTACATATTTCTGCAGTTAATTATGTTTCCGCAGTTGATTATATTTCCGCAGTTAATTATAACCGTACAAATCTATACTTTCAAGTACTAATTTAAAACACACATCAACACACATCAAAGGGCGGTAGAAATCTACCGCCCAATGACTCAGGGGTTTTTATGAAGAAAAGTTATTAGTCAACATCCTTGAAATCAGCGTCGTAAACATTGCCGTCATCTCCGCCCTGGTTTGGAGCACCGCCCATATCAGGTGCAGGACCGGGCTGTGGCTGACCCTGTGGAGCAGCCTGCTGATACAGCTTCTGAGATACAGACATAAGGGTCTTTTCCAAGTCCTCCTTAGCAGCCTTAATAAGGTCTGCATCGTTCTTCTGGCAAGCGTCCTTTACAGCCTGTGCCTTTGTTGTAAGGGCTGTTTTGTCCTCCTCAGGGAGCTTGTCGCCGTTTTCGTTTACAAGCTTTTCTGCCTGATAAGCCATATTTTCAGCTTCGTTTTTAGCGTCAACAGCCTCTCTTCTCTTCTTATCCTCAGCGGCGAACTGCTCAGCCTCCTTAACAGCCTTGTCAATATCGTCCTTGCTCATAGAAGTGGAGTTGCTGATTGTAATCTTCTGCTCTGCGCCTGTGCCAAGATCCTTTGCAGATACATTAACGATACCGTTTGCGTCAATATCGAATGTAACCTCAATCTGTGGAACACCACGCATTGCAGGTGCAATACCTGTCAGGGCAAACAGACCAAGCTGTTTGTTATCCCTTGCAAATTCTCTTTCACCCTGGAGAACATTGATTTCAACCTGTGTCTGGTTGTCAGCCGCAGTGGAGAAAATCTGGCTCTTCTTTGTTGGGATTGTTGTATTTCTGTCGATAATCTTTGTCATTACACCGCCCATTGTTTCAACACCAAGTGAAAGTGGTGTAACATCAAGGAGGAGAAGTCCGTCAACTTCACCGCCAAGAACACCTGCCTGGATAGCGGCGCCGATAGCAACACATTCGTCAGGGTTGATGCCCTTGAATGGGTCTTTGCCAATGAGGTTCTTAACAGCTGTCTGAACAGCAGGGATTCTTGAAGAACCGCCTACCATAAGAACCTTGTCAATCTCGCCGATGGAAAGACCTGAGTCGTTGAGAGCCTGCTTAACAGGGCCCATTGTGGACTCAACAAGGTCAGCGGTAAGCTCGTCAAACTTAGCTCTTGTAAGTGTTAAGTCAAGGTGCTTAGGGCCTGTTGCATTTGCTGTGATAAATGGAAGGTTGATAGCTGCCTGTGTAACGCCGGAAAGCTCAATCTTTGCCTTTTCAGCAGCTTCCTTTAATCTCTGCATAGCCATTTTGTCGGATGTAAGGTCAACACCCTCTGCTGACTTAAATTCCTGTACCATCCAGTTGATAATTCTCTGGTCAAAGTCGTCACCGCCAAGACGGTTGTTACCTGCTGTTGCAAGAACCTCCTGAACGCCGTCACCCATTTCGATGATACTTACATCAAATGTACCGCCGCCAAGGTCGTAAACCATAACCTTCTGGTCATTTTCCTTGTCAACACCGTAAGAAAGTGCGGCGGCTGTTGGCTCGTTGATAATTCTCTTAACATCAAGACCTGCAATCTTACCTGCGTCCTTTGTTGCCTGACGCTGTGCATCTGTGAAGTAAGCAGGAACTGTGATAACAGCCTGTGTTACCTTTTCGCCAAGGTAAGCCTCTGCGTCTGACTTAAGCTTCTGAAGAATCATTGCAGAAACCTCCTGTGGAGTGTAAGCCTTGCCGTCGATTGTTACCTTGTATGAAGTACCCATTTCTCTCTTGATAGAAGAGATAGTCTTTTCCGGATTTGTAATAGCCTGTCGCTTAGCAACCTGGCCAACCATTCTCTCTCCGTCCTTGCCGAAAGCAACTACGGATGGGGTTGTTCTTGAACCCTCTGCATTAGCGATAACTACAGGCTCACCGCCTTCGATTACTGCTACACATGAATTTGTTGTACCTAAATCAATACCTATTGTCTTTGCCATAATAAAAACCTCCAAATATTTCTAAAACTATTTTTGTTTTCTTTTTATCTTTTTATATATAAAATCTGCTTTATACTAACTCACTATACATTAGTATTAATCACAGTTTGCAACCTGAACCATTGCGTGACGGATTATTTTATCGCCAATTTTAAAGCCCTTCTGATAAATGGCGGCAAGCTGATTTTCACCAAGCTCTTCACTTTCTACCTTAGATATTGCATTATGGAGATTTGGGTCAAACTCGTCGCCGATTTCTCCAAAGGACTCAACCTTTAGCTTTTCCATAGAAGTCTTAAACTGGTTCTGTATCATCTCAAGACCCTTTGTAAACTCCTCCGGGGCGTCTTTTGCATTCTGCATCGCCATCTGGAGTGCGTCTGCCATTGGAAGGAGCTGTTCAACCGCCTTTGCTGTTGCGTCATCGTAGATGCCCAGCTTTTCATTCTGTGTTCTTTTGCGGTAGTTGTCGTACTCTGCGGCAAGTCGCATATAGCTTTCCTTCTGCTTTTTCAGTTCCTCTTCAAGCTTTTCCTCTTTGGTAGGCTCCTTAGCCTCCTCTTTCTCTTCAGCCTCAGCAGATTCAGCAGTTTCGGCAGTCTTTACCTCTTCCTCTTCTGACTGTTCCTCTGCCTTTTTATTCTTTGTACTTTCCTTTGCATTTTCCTTAGCCATTTATGTCATCTCCTAACCTGCCTCAAGCAGTTCATTAATTAATTCTCCGGATTTTTCCGCCACATATTCAGTTGTGGCAACAATGTCCTTGTAGTTCATCCTTTGAGGTCCGATTACCGCCACAGCGCCTGCAAATGCACCGCCAAGGGTATATCGGGAAACAACTATGCCCGCCTGGGCAAGCTGATATTTTCCGCTTTCTCCACCCAGGTAAACCTTTGTGCCCTTTACCGAGGTGAGGAGAGTTGCAACATCGTTCTGGTCACTTAAAAATTTAAGTATATCCCTTGCCGCCATGACATCAAGGTCGTTAACAAACAGGAGCTTTGTCATTCCGCTCTCCGCAACAGAAACCTGTGAAGCCTCCTTTGCGGCATCCCTTATAGCCAAAAGCACATTTGGCATAAACAGCGAAAGCTCGCCGAAACCAAGGGCTGTGGTCTGGATAAACGCCTGTGTTATGTCCTTTAGGGGCAATCCCTCAAACCTTTCGTTCAAGGCTCTGTCAAACACCCTGAGCATATCAGGAGTGATAACAAACTCTGTGCGGAAAAGCTGGCTTTTAACCATACCTGTTGAGGTAATCAGCACAACCATACCTGTGTGTCTGCCGGTTTGCACAAACCTCAGCTTGTGGACTCTGGAGTCCTGTGCAGGAGGGGTTGTGGCTATCGCCGGAAGATTTGTAACCTCTGTAAGGAGTGAGGATGCCGCCTTAAGCACACCCTCGGGGGAATCCGCACTTCTTGTTAAAATGCGGTCGGCATACTGCCTGAGCCTTTCATTCACAGGTCTTTTCTCCATCAGGTTATCTATATAAAAGCGATAACCCCTTTCTGACGGGATTCTTCCTGCGGAGGTGTGGGGCTGAATTAAATATCCCTCGTTTTCAAGGTTTGCCATTTCGTTCCTTATTGTGGCGGACGAAACGCTGAAATCAAGGAAAGACTGGAGGGTTTTTGAGCCTACCGCCTCGCCGTCGGAAATGTAGCTTTCAACTACACAGGCAAGAATTTTCTTTTTTCTTTCCGAAAGACTCATCACAAACCTCCTTTGTTTTCTTGATTTAGCACTCGTTATCTTTGAGTGCTAACCACTATTAATACTTTAGCACCACGAGTGCTAAAAGTCAATACTTTTATAAAATTTATCTGAAAATAATTAAATTTCTTTGACTTGCACTCTCTTTATCTATATAATAGTATTACCATTTAAGAAGTTTAGGGTGATATTATGACTCAGTATCTGCACATTATTTATACCGTTATGTGGTTTATTATTGCAATAGGCGTATTTTGTGCCGGCAAAAAGTACCGTTTGGGTATAACAACTGTAGTAACCTCTGCTATGTTCCTGTTTATGGGAATATGGTGGCTTGTTGACACTTTGATATCGGGTGTGGATTTTATGAGCGGTACCCTGGCTTGGGTTTTTAGAGGAATAATCGCACTTTTCGTTGTTGCAATCGCCCTATGCTACATACAGTACAAAAAAAGTCAAAAATAATTTTTTAATTGACATTTCAGAACAAAACACTACAATATATAGTGTTTTTCAAATTAGTTTCAATTTTTTTCAAAAAACACTTGCATTTTTGTAATAAAAATGTTATTATTACCCTTGCGTTATGATTTAATAAATTTTCGGAGGTGAGACAATGCCAAACATTAAATCAGCTAAAAAGCGTGTTAAGGTTATCGCTACAAAGACAGAACAGAACAAGATGATTAAATCTAATCTCAAGACTACAGTAAAGAAAGCTTATGCAGCAATCGAAAATAACGATGCTAATAAGGCTGAGGCAGTTAGTCTTGCTACAAAGAAGATTGATCAGGCTGCAGCAAAGAACATTATGCACAAGAACACAGCTGCCAGAATGAAGTCATCTTTGGCTAAAAAGGCAAACGCTTAATAGTTTATGAAGACTAAAGCAGAGTTTTTACTCTGCTTTTTTTCTTTTGTAATTTTGACTGTATTTTTCTCTGATTTATTGACTATTCTAAATAATAGTGATAGAATGTAGTAAACGAAACCTTTCGGGAGGTAATTGAAATGAAAAAAATATGCGGAATGAGTGTCAGCGTTTTTGTGGCTGTGGTTTCTTCTGTAGTTGCTTTGCTTGCAACTGTCACCACCCTTTTTGTTATAAAAGAAAAGAAAAAGAAGGACGAAGCTGAATTAGAACGCTATTTGGAAGATTCAATCCAGTAAATGAGCAAGGGACTGTGGTAGACAGTCCCTTTTATTTTATGAATTTTTATATTTGGTGTGTATCCTCTCCAACACAATACAAATGGATAAAAAGCCCTTAGACGCACACAATCCCCCAACAATGTTGGGGGATTGTGTAATGGAAGTTTTCAGAGAAAACCGATTAAGCCTTTCCTACTGAGCCGAACAGCTCCATCTTCTCCTTAACAGTAGCCTTGATAGCCTCTGCACCGGGAGCCAAAAGCTTTCTTGGGTCAAATCCCTTGCCCTGAAGGTCCTTGCCCTCTTCAATATATTTTCTTGTTGCCTCAGCAAATGAGAGCTGACACTCTGTGTTAACATTAATCTTGGAAACACCAAGGGAAATAGCCTTCTTAATCATATCAGCAGGGATTCCTGTACCGCCGTGAAGAACAAGTGGCATCTCGCCTGTCTTCTGCTGAACAGCGTCAAGAGTTTCAAAAGAAAGACCTGCCCAGTTCTCAGGATACTTGCCGTGGATGTTGCCGATACCTGCTGCAAGCATTGTAACGCCAAGGTCTGCAATTCTCTTACATTCCTCTGGGTCTGCACACTCGCCTGCACCGATAACGCCGTCTTCCTCGCCGCCGATTGAACCAACTTCAGCCTCGATTGAAAGACCCTTTTCGTTACAGATGTTTACAAGTTCCTTTGTCTTTTCAACATTCTCCTCGATTGGATAGTGAGAACCGTCGAACATAACAGATGAGAAGCCTGCCTCGATACAAGCCAAAGCACCCTCATATGAACCGTGGTCAAGGTGAAGTGCAACAGGAACTGTGATGTTAAGCTCCTCAAGCATACCGTTAACCATACCAACTACTGTCTTGTAGCCGCACATATACTTACCTGCGCCCTCGGATACACCCAGGATTACAGGGCTCTTTAATTCTTCAGCTGTGAGAAGAATTGATTTTGTCCACTCAAGGTTATTAATGTTGAACTGGCCAACTGCATAATGACCTGCCTTTGCTTTTGTCAGCATTTCTTTTGCATTTACTAATGGCATTTTAAATTCCTCCGTAAATTAAATTGTTACAACATATAGGAAACAAAGAATAAATCAGTGTTTCCTACATTGTCATTCGACATTATTATACAATAGTAATAATGCAATATAAATCATTTAAAGAAAAAAGAAGCACAATTTTAGCGAATACATATAATGTTCCACAAAAGACTTCTGTTTTCTTCTTGATTTTCTACTTTATTTACTCTATGTATTGTTTGACTTACACACTTTTTGTATGCTAAAATAGTCAAAGAAATTATGATAATTTTTTGGAGATTATTATGGATAATATTACATTTACACCTCCTGCAATTTCCGACCTTAAGGATATGCTTAAAAAGTCCAAGGAGCAGTACGGTGATAAAATTGCTTATCAAATTAAAAACAAAGACGGAAGCTTTACATACTACACCTACAGCGATGTTTTCAGCATTGTAGAGGGGCTGGGTACAAGCCTTGTAAATATGGGGCTTAAGGGCAAAAAAATCGCCATAATCGGTGCAAACTCCTTCGAGTGGGAGATAGCCTACCTGGCTGTTGTCTGCGGAACAGGAATTGTTGTTCCCATCGACAAAACCTTGCCCGAAAACGAGCTGAAAAGCGTTATTGAACGCTCCGGCGTCAATGCAATTTTCTATACCGAAAAGTACAGGGAAACACTTACACGCATTAAGTTCAGCAGTCACAACAACCTGCGACACTTAATTTCAATGGAGCTTGAACAGCACTGTGGCGGTGTTTATTCCCAAAAGGAGCTTGCCTCCTACGGCAGACACCTTCTTGACGCAGGATTTACCGAATACACAGACGCAAAGGTAAACCCCTACACAATGAACATAATGCTTTTCACCTCAGGCACCACAAGCCGTTCAAAGGTTGTGGCATTATCCCAGAACAACATCTGCACAAACCTTCTGGATCTGGACAAGAAGATGGATATTACAAGCGACGACGTTTTCCTCTCCTATCTTCCCCTTAACCATGTTTTTGAATGTACTGTTGGATTCTTATTTCCTATCTACAAGGGTGCAAAGATAGTATTTGCAGAGGGAACAAGAAAAATCGTTAGGAATCTGCACGACTACAAAGTTACTTTCTTTGCCTGTGTTCCTGCAATTTACGAGATGATTTTCGGTCATGTAAGCAAGGCACTTGAAAAGGCAAACAAGGTGGATAAAATCAACGAACTCAAGGCCCTTCATCCTGACGCAACTATGGAGGAACGCAAAGAGTTATTTAAAGAAATTCACGATATGCTGGGCGGAAATATCCGCTACTTTATCAGCGGTGCCGCTCCTCTTGACCCCACTATTGAAAGAAGATTCCGTGCCTTGGGACTGAATCTGCTTCAATTTTACGGGCTGACTGAAACTGCTCCTGTGGTTTCAATTTCTACAGCTCGTCATCACAGGCTTGGCTCTGTGGGCAGAGCCGCACCAAGTGTTGAGGCAAGGATTGCAAATCCTGACGAAAACGGAGTGGGCGAGCTTGTTGTAAGGGGACCAAATGTTATGCTTGGCTACTATGACAACGCAGAGGCAACCGCCGAGGTTCTGCAAAACGGCTGGTTCCACACCGGGGATTTGGCAAGGATTGATGAGGAAGGATACATCTACATTTGCGGAAGACAGAAGAGCGTTATCGTCCTTAAAAACGGTAAAAATGTATTTCCTGAGGAAATGGAAAATATCGTAAACAAGATTGAGGGTGTGCAGGAATCCCTGATTTACGGTAAGCCTCACGGAACGGACAAGGACGACCTTAGAATTTACGCCAAGATTGTCTACGACCAGGATACTATGGAAAGAGTTTATCATGTAAGCGGTGAAAAGGACATTAAAAAGGCACTTTTCCAAGAGATTAAAGCCGTTAACAGAACCTTCCCTGCATACAAGGCAATCAGAGGTATTGTGGTTTCCAAAGAGCCGTTAATCAAAACTGCAACAAACAAAATAAAAAGACAAGAGGAAATGAAAAACCTTTAAAACCTCTTCCATAACGAAATCCGAGCAAGCTTATAAAAAGTCTGCTCGGATTTTTTATAACCTATTTTTGTAAACAGAAACAGTTAATCAAACTTCAAAAATTGCAAAGGAGCTTGCAAAGGCAGTTACCGCCTTGTCTGCAACCTGTGTTTTTCCGATTTGATACAGCGTTCCCTTTACATCAAAATCAAAAGGCACCGTAACATCATCACAGGATGGGTTTACAACTATAACGAACTTACCCCTTTGATATATGAACGGGTACTTTTCCTTTTCTGCATACACAACCTTAAAGTCGCCGTCATTGCCCAAGTCGCTGTTGCTGTGGCGAAGTGCTATAACATCCTTTACAACCTTGTAAATGGATTCAGGGTCGTCCTTTTGATTCTCAACAGTAGGTGCATCTGCATTTTTATCAACAGGCAAATAGCACTCATCAGCCTCTGAGAAACCAAGATTCTTACCGCTGTTCCACTGCATTGGTGTTCTGGAGCCTGTTCGTGAGAAACCGCCCTCCTTTGACACCAAGCCCTCCTGATATCTCATTCCGATTTCGTCACCGTAGTACAGGAAAGGAACTCCGGGCAAGGTAAAGATTGTAGCAAATGCAAGGCGGATTGTTTCCTTGTCGGCATAGTGTGTCATACGGGGCATATCGTGGTTGTTTGTCATAAAGCTGATATAGCCGTTATTCTTTGTCTTTTCGTAGTTTGGAACATACTCATCCAAAGCGGATGTAATGTCGCCCTTTCCGTTTTTGTGGAAGAAGGCACGGTTTTCTCCGTCCTTTTCGTATCTGAACAGCCTTGAATATCCGTTTCCGTAATGGTCAAGGTAAAAGTCCATATGGAAACCGCCGTCATTTATTGCCTTCTGGGGATTGCACCACTCTGCAACCATTGCAGCCTGTGGATAATCCTTGTCAAGCATTTCCCTGACTCCACGCCAAATCTTGGCTGTTGCTATCTTTTCGTCGTCATTCTTAACAAGGGAATCAGCCATATCCACTCTGAATCCGTCAGCGCCCTTGTCAAGCCAGAATCTCATAACATCCTTAATGGCGTCAGCAGTCTTAAGTGCGTCGGGGTGGTCGTATGGTAGCTGCCACTCAGGGTGAGTTACCTCGTAAAATCCGTAGTTAAGAGCAGGCTGACTGCTGAAGTAGTTAACCATATAGTTTCCGTCCCTCTCACAGATACCGCACATCATTCTGTATTCAGGGGGAGCGTCCCACACCGACTTTGTAAAGATATATCTGTTGCTGTAATCGCTTTCCTCAGCCTTTTTACTTTCAAGGAACCAGGGGTGCTGATCGCTTGTGTGTCCCGGAACAAGGTCAAGGAGAATTTTCATATCCCTTTTGTGAGCCTCGTCAAAGAGCCTTACAAGGTCATCATTGGTGCCGTACCTGGGGGCAACCTTTTTGTAATCCCTCACATCGTATCCTGCGTCCATAAAGGGTGAATCGTAAACGGGGTTAAGCCAGATGGCATTACAGCCCAAATCCTTAACATAATCCAGCTTTTCAATTATTCCCTGAATGTCGCCGATACCGTCACCGTTTGTATCGTTAAAGGACTGGGGGTAAATTTCGTAAAAAACTGCGTCACTTAACCATTTTGGCATAATAATCATCCTTTCATAATTAATTTTACAATATATTCTAAAAATATTAGTATTTTATTTACTGGTATTCTTTTTTTGTTGATAAAGACTTGCCTCCATCATATTATGGTTATAAAGGAGTAGTTTTTATGACCATAACACGCATAAACGACAAAACCATAATGCTGGAGCTTTTAACGGAAGAAGTTCCTGACGGAAGCGAAGAGGACCTGTTGTACCACATTTTAAGCATAGCAGTTTCGGCAGAACACCTTAACGCCGAAAACTGCGCCTTTCTCCTTGAAGGAGTTGAATCAAAAAAGGGTTTCGTATTCCTGATTACCATCAAAAACGGCAGAAGAAGATTCAAAATCAAGAAAAACCTTACCTCCGCCATTTATATATTTGAAAATTTAGAGGATTTACTGTCCTGTATCTGCGCCCTGTACAAAGGGTCTGTAACCTCACAAAGTAGCAGTACATATCTTATGAATGATAAATATTATCTGTCATTTTCCCATACCTGTCTGCCGAAGAAGGCAAAGGTTTTGATGTCGGAATACGGAAAAAAATGTGAAAATCCCACAGTTGTGCAAAGTGTTCTTTCGGAGCACGGACACCTGTTAACACAGGGTAATTCCATATCCCTTATAGGAGAAAGCTTTAGGAAACACTAATTAAATTATTTGCAAAGATTCTTAAGCTCTTCAATAGCCTTGGCAGAATCCTCAGCCTTAAAAACAGCTGTGCCGGCAACGCAGATGTCAACCCCTGCCTCATAAGCCTCTGTGATAGTCTGGGCATTTATACCTCCGTCAACCTCGATGAGCAAATCGGGGTTGACTTTTTCTGCCTCTTTGCGGATTTCCCCTACTCTCGGGAGCATATCCGCCATAAATGCCTGTCCTCCAAAGCCCGGCTCAACAGTCATAACAAGCACCATATACAAATCCTTAAGGTAAGGGAAAATCTCCTTTGCCTCTGTGCATTTTTTTATTACAATGCCGGGCTTTACTCCCCTTGACTTGATTTTGTCAATGGTCTTTTGAATGTCGCTGTCACTTTCATAGTGAAAGGTGATAATATCAGCACCTGCGTCGGCAAAGTCGTCAATATATTTAAGTGGGTCGGAAATCATCAGATGAACATCAAAGGGTTTATCGGTATATTTTCTCACAGCCTTAATCACAGGTGCGCCAAAGGTCAGGTTTGGCACAAAGTGACCGTCCATAACATCAAGGTGCATATAGTCGGCACCTGCCTTGTCCATTCTTTCAATCTCCTGTCCCATTATGGAAAAATCACAGGATAAAAGTGAGGGTGCTATTTTCATTGTCATATCCTCCTAAGGTCGCTTAATTGATGGGGCTATCATTGTTGCAAGGCCCCAAAATACAGTATATAAAAGCATCTCAATAGTGCCGAGAATCTGTGTGCCGGCATACAGGGTGATTGTAGCCATAACAAGAATACCCAGCACAATTCCGATTAGCTGAATAATTACAGACAGACTAATGTTCGCCTTGAGCTGAACACATCCCGAAAGCGCCCTTGCAAGCTGGGTAAATCTTCCCCTTGTGGCAAGGTAAGCACGGGATTTTTCGGTATGTACATCAGCGGTTTCCTTGCAGACATTTCCCAGTCCTGTGGGCAGAACCTTTACACTGCGGTAAAATACGCCGAAATCCTCGGAAATCTGCTCTGATGTAATGTTGCAGTCGCTGGTACTTATTAACAGGCTGATACCGTTATATTCCGCCCTTTGAAGTTCGTTGGAAACCTCTATGCTCGGTCTGTAGGTTGTGATAAGCATAGCGGTTAACACTCCCGACAGGGCGACGAATGTGATTTGCTTATGCTGTTTGCGGTACATTTCCTCGTAATTTTGCTTTGGAACATTAATACCGTACTTTTTCATAAGGTCACGGTTTCCAACAAGAACACGCTCATTATTCACCCAACCAACCAGTCCAAGCTGATCCTCATACATAACCGATTCCACATCGGGCAAAACCATACGGCTCTCTTGCAAAGCGTCATTAAAGATGTGTGCAAGGGGGCTTTTTACTTCTTTCAGAACTGCCGCCGCACCAAGGCAGGATTCGTCAAGCTTCCTTTCGTCAAATGCCTGAATATTGTTGAGAATCACAGAACCCTCGGGGTACAGCTCGCTGGCGTCAACCATAATTGCAGAGGTGTCGCAGAACTGCTTGACACCCTGAAAACCGCACAGCATTGCGCCCTTTCTCAGCAGTTTTTTGCAAAGGGAACGCATTGGAACATTGACAGCAAGCAAAGCACAAACAGGTATGCTTACCGCTGTAATCAGGGAAAGCACCGAAAAGGCACCCACCACGTCCTTTGCAATAATGCCGTAAAGCAAGGCAACTACAAAAGCACATACCGTTGTAAATGGTGCGATTTTTCCTGCAATCTCCTCCGACATATCAGGGGCATAGGAAAGCTGAAGATAATTGGTGAGAAAGTCTGTTTTGTGCTGATAAGCGATTATTGGCTTTTCAACCACAGTACCGCTCATCATCTTAGAGGCTATATTTTCATCAGTATAAATTTTTGCGGAATAGCACTTCTTCTTGGATGCAAGAAATTCAAAATTCTTCTTAACCCTGTCCACCATAACCAGCTTGCCAAGGGTGTTGCAAAGAAGTCCCACAAGGACAATTACTGTGTAGTAGCTGTATTCTCCGCCAAAGTAATCCTTGCTTGCAAAAAGACCGACAATCCCGGCAACTAATGCTCCGGCAAGGGCAACCGCCACAGCGGTGTCGGAGTTACCCTTGAATTTTCTGAGGACAACAAGTCCGTTTCGCACCGCAACCCTTGAAACCAGCACCGCCGCAACAATAACCAAAAGGTTGAGAACCCCCAGTATAACCGGGGCGGCATAACTGCTACCCAAGGAGGAGGGCAGTACCCTGTGGAGAATCGCCATAACAAGGCTGAATGCTGTAAGCACCCCCAAAGCAAGGCTTTGAAAACGGAGCTTTCGCATATTTTCGCCTATTTCATCAGAAACGCTCTCTATGTCGTCACGGCTGTCGTAGTCGTCAACTGTGACAACCTTCTCCGCAGTTGTTCTGTTGCCCAGCTTGTCATCGTCGGGATTTGCCGACAAAAATTCCATAAGGGTGTTGAAAAATCCCGGCTTTACTTTCTTTATTTTTTCTGTGACCACCGTTTCTGTAGGCTTGTATGTAGCGGAGATTTCCGGATTTTTACTCTTCAGGTATTCCTCATACTCCTGCCTTACAACAACGGAAAATTTTCCCACATTTACATTGAGGGTTTCCATATTGCTGTTTGGGGTGTACACAGGCACCTTGGAGGCCTGGGTAGTTCCCGGCGGAACAGGCTTTTGCTTGCCAAACAGCCTTTCGTATTCAAACTGGTCAATCTCCTCTTCCTCCTCATGCTTTGGCAGAGGGGGGAGATTTTCCCTCTTAATCAGCTCCTCAAGGCTCTCCTGCTTGAACTTTTCCTCGTCAAAGTTTTCGTCGGCAAGGGCAAAGTCCACCTCGGTATCCTTTGGCTCAACATCGGGAATATCTATGTCAATGGTGTCGATGTCCTGTATTTCTATAGGCTTTATGTCAAACTGAGGCACATTGTCTATGATGTCCTCTGCCACCTGTGCCCCCTCTGGGACTTCGGTTTTGAACTGAACATCCTCCTCAACAGGAACAGGTGCGCTGAAAATCTCTGTGCTGTATTCCGGAAGCTCCTCTTCACGGGACACCTTGCCGTTGTCGTCACCCTGACGCTCCATCATAACCTCGGCATTCATTGTGGTACCTGTTTTTTCACCTACAATAAGGTTGTCCTCCTCCACATCAATAGGGGCAACCCTGTACAGCATTTCGCTGATTTTTTCACCGCCAAAGTCATCCTCGGTTGCATTGCTATCTGCAACGGTGATGTTCTCCTCATTTTCTGAGGGGGCATCCTTTTTTCCGATGTTTTTTATTTTTTGTAGGAAGTCAGATTTATTAAATTCCATCTTCTTTACTCCTGATTATCTGTCATTTGCTATTTCATACATCAAAATTCCTGCCGCAACAGAGGCATTAAGGGAATTGATTTTGCCCTTCATTGGCAGGGAAACAATTACATCACATTCCTTGGCTACAAGGGGACTGATCCCCTTGCCCTCGTTACCTATAACAAGGGCAACAGCACCGTCAAACTTAACCTGCTTGTAGTTTTCCCCGTTCATATCGGCACCGTAAACCCATATGCCCTGCTCCTTCAGCTTTTGGAGGGTGGCGGTAATGTTCTTTACCCTTGCAACAGGCATATATTCCAGTGCTCCGGCGGAGGTTTTTTCCACAGTATAGGAAAGTCCCGCACTTCGCCTTTCGGGTATAATTACACCGTGAGCTCCGGCACACTCGGCACTGCGGATAATTGCACCAAGGTTGTGTGGGTCCTCAATTCTGTCCAGAACTATGACAAATGGGCTTTCTCCCCTGTCCCTTGCATTCTGTAGAATATCCTCAACTGTGCTGTATTCCTTCACGGCACACTGGGCGATAATCCCCTGATGGCTCACACCCTTTGCAAGGAAATCCAGCTTTTTGGGGTCAACCTCCTTTACAGGAATATCCCTTTGCTTTGCCTTTGCAACAATGGCAACCACAGAGCCGTTTCGCTCACCCCTGGCAACAAGGACTGCTTCAATGCTTCTGCCGCTTCGTATCGCCTCCATAACAGGGTTACGACCGGCAATTATATCGTTTCTCTCCCTTTGGGTTTCGGAATTAAAATCTTTCATAAAAAAATCCTTTTGCATAAACTTATATAATTGATATAAGTATATCACAAAAGGAATTTTATTAAAAGTATTACTGATAAAAAATATTATTTTTTGGGGTTATCCTTAACTATTCTATAAATTGTTCAGCACCGCCGCACCTTCGTCGGCATAATCCGGCAAAATTCCGTAAAATCCTGTGGTTTCATCTCTGAAAAGCTCAATATGAGGAGGAAATACGGAAAAGGAAAAGTAACCCACAAGGAACAAACCCAGCAAAAATAAAGATGGAACAAAGTAGGGCTTTAAGTCCTTATCCCCCACAACCAGCTTGTAGGACATTATCTGGGAGAAAAGCACACCTAAAAATCCAATGGTCACATCAATCCACACAACGCTTTTGCCTAAAATCAAAGCGAACAGGTAGTGAAACAGGATTATGAATGCACCCATAAAGTAAAGAGAAATCACCTTGCCCACCACAAATGGCTTGAAGTACACATTGGAAACCAACAGCTCAATCAATGCCCAGATGGCATAGGCAATGAGAAAAATCTTTGTATTCTCCCACACAGACTCGTTTATTGCCCCGAATAGTATGGAAAACACACTTCCGTCTGTTAAATCATAAATGAAGTGGAGTAGAGTTGCAAGACCAAAGACCAGAAAGACCCCCACTATTTCAAGATTCCGAAAATATTTTGTATTCATATTTACGACCAAAAACTCCTTTCACAGAACCGTATCGAACTGCCGGAAATAATTTTTTACAATAAAGTATATGAATGAAATGGTCATAAATTACTGAATCAGGAATATTATTAAAGCAGTGGCACCTCCCCCTGCCAATGTTGCAGACCCAAGACGGACAAACCAGTACCAGATTTTCGACCTTGCCTTAATGGCTGAGGGTGGCTTCATTCTTTTCAGCATTGCCCTTGCCTCTTTTTCAAGGATATGTCTTTGAGCCCCTGTGTACTCGGGGCGAATTACAAGGAGTGCCTTTTCGTAATACAAATTATTTGTTTCTGTAACCTCAAGAACCTGTCTGTTAACGCCACGCAGCATATAAAAACCCTCTTTCTGCCTATATTTTAGGCAAAAAAAGGGATAGTATTCAATTAAATAAAAACAAAAATGAAATTTCTTTGTAATAATTTTATATTAGAATTATACTATTTGTAAAATTCCTTTTTATCATCATTTATGTGGAAAACTATGTGAAAAGTTATGAAAACTATTTGATTTCAATTAGATTTCTCCTAAATTTAAAAATTTTTCTACATAAAAGTTTTCAACATTAACACTTTCCATATAGTTTTCAACATAAAAATATTACAATTAGTAATATTTATCCTGTCAATGCAATTACAGAATTATCAGAAAAAAACTTATAATTTTACATATATCACAAAAACACTTGCACCTTCACCGTTACATCTTGTATATAAAACAGAAATGACATAAAACAAAAACCGCAACAGGTGCGGTTTTCTGACTAGTATTTATTTCTCCTGAATTTTTAGATGAACAAGGTGGGCGACTGAGGGAATACTCTCACCCTGCTGATTTGAGGTTGGGCTCATTAACGCTCCCGTAGCCACAAACAGTACATTCTTAAGACTTCCCTTAGTCATATCCCCCAGAATCTTACTGCAAAGCACAGAGGCTCCGCATCCGCAACCCGAACCTCCTGCATGAACATCCTGCTTTTTCCTGTTGAAAATCATCAGTCCGCAGTCGTGGTGAACACCCTCAATCTCCACACCCTCGTCAAACAAAAGCTGGTGAAGAATGTCCGTGCCCACCTGACCAAGGTCCCCTGTGTAGATTCTGTCGTAGTCAGTTGGGGATGTGCCTGTGTCCTTAAGGTATGTCATTATTGTGTCGGCGGCGGCAGGTGCCATAGCAGCACCCATATTATTCAGGTCTGTCACCCCCAAATCAACGATTTTCCCCACCGTTGCGTGACAAACCTCAATTCCTTTGCCACTCTCACTTACAATAACCGACCCCGAGGCGGTGACTGTCCACTGTGCCGTCTGGGGTCTTATTCCTCCGTACTCCAAGGGATAGCGGTACTGCCTTTCTGCTGTGCAAAAGTGGGACGAGGTGACAACTCCGGCTTCCCTTGCTCCGCCACCGGCAACAGTCATACTTGCCATAATCAAGCCCTGTGCCATAGTGGAACAGGCGCCGTACTGACCCAGATAGGGAATAGAAAAATCCCTCATTGAGTAGCTGGAGCTGATAATCTGATTAAGCAAATCCCCGGCAAAGATAAAGTCCAAATCCTCCGGCTTTTTTCCGCTCATAGCCATTGCCTGAATAAATGCCTCCTGCTGAAATTTCGCCTCTGCCTTTTCCCATGTGTCCTGTCCTGCACGGGAATCGTAGATTATCTTTCCAAAGCATTTTCCCAAGGGTCCCTCCGCCTCTTTTTTTCCGGCAACTGAGCCGTACCCCGTAATTACAGGCGGTTCAGAAAATTTTAGTGTATAGGAACCAACTCTTTTTATCATAAAACAAAACCCCTTTGCACTTATTATGTGCAAAGAGGCTGTCTTTATGAAAAAATAGAGGGCGGAAAACCGCCCTCTTAATGATTTATTAACTTTATCCCAGAAGATATTTCTGAATTGCTGTTGCATCCTTGATGTTTACCCGTCCGTCTTTGTCCATATCGGCACAAAGAACTGACTCTTCGTCAAGCACGGTAACGTGGCAAAGGTACTTCTGCACCATTGTTGCGTCCTTAATTGAAATATCTCCGTCGCCGTCAACATCTCCAATCTTAAGTCCTGCAGATGGATCCTTAACGGAATATTCCCTTGTTTCTGTACAGGTTGCGCCTGAACCGTCAGTTGCAACAACCTTCAGTTCATATGTTCCTGCCTGGGTTGGAGTCCACTTTGCAGAAGAACCTGAGGAAGTGATTTCCTTGTCGTCAACATAGAACTTGTAGCTTACATCGCCCTTTGAGTTATAATCCTCAGCAGAGAGGGTAATCTCTGTGTTGATTGCCTGTCCTGAGCTCTTGTCTGCACCGAAGTTAACCTCAAAGGGAGCTTCCTTGACCTCTGTGTCGCTGAGGAGAGCGCCAACACGTGCAAGAGGAACTGTGATGTTGTCAATATCCTCTTTTTCGTGAGAGGTTGATTCGTCATAGCTGTAAGGAACATTTGCATTGTCAAGAACAGATGGGTCGTGTGGCAATGTGTCCATTGCAGATGTGCCGTAGGTAAGAATCTGCATTGCGCCGATACCGTTGGTTTCAATGTAGTCCTTGTCAATTCCAAGTGTTGAAAGTGGGATGGAAACCTCATAGATAAATCCATAGCTTGACTTGTAGCCTAAATCCATAAAGTCAACCCAGTTGGAGTTAGAGTCTGTGTTGTCCCCCATTACTCTGGTTCCCTTTGCACCGTTAACACCGATGATAGAGCTGCTCTTGGTACCGTTTGCATACTTAATCCTAAATCCGTTCTGGTTGTCCTGCTTTTCAAAGGAGGTTACACCGATAGGGATTCTTGTGTCGTAGTTAAACATATATGTTCCGTCGGTATCCTGTGTGTCTGCCTTAAAGATAGAAGCACCGCCGTTGGAATTGTTGGAGTCCATTGCAATAAGTGTGTCGACATGGGTTGTAAAGCCTGTACCGCCGTCCTTAGCGACACCGCCGTCACAGCCCCAAACAAATGGATTTGTGTATGTGTTACCTCCCTTATCTACGCCAACAGCCTTTCCTGTTGCCTGTTTTGTCGGGTCAATGGAAAGTGCAAGATACATCGGAATACTGTTTCTCCAAGGACGAGCCTCGTTGGATGCGGCAAAGTTGTCGCTTGGGGATACAATGTAGGTTGTGTTTGCCATTTCCCACATAAAGTAAAGGTTGTCGTCATCCCATGCAGCATAGAGTGCGTAAGCATCCCATGGCTGTTCGTGCATTGAAGAAGGCATATATACTCTTGGGTCGTCATTTGCAACGCCCTGTGCAATAATCATTGAGCTGTCCCAATCGTCAACCTGTCCGTCAACAGTGATTGTCTTGTTCTTACCAAGCTGCATATTCGGGTTTGTTCCGTAGTACCCTGCCTCAGCCTCTGTTGTGTGACCGTCAGACTCGGAGGAGAATGTGGTCTTTGAGGCTGTGAAGGTCTTTTTGAATGTAAAGGTCTGTGTTGTCTTTACTCCGTCACTGCCTGTTGCAGTAAGGGTCAGGGTTGTTGTTGAGTTACCGATTTTTCCCTTGCCGATTACAACAGTTTTTCCCTCTGTATAAGAGGTATTAGGAGAACCGTCTATTGAATAGTAACCCTTAGTTGCGTTTTTCAGACCCAGCTTAACTGTAATGCTGTCTGTATTAAAGGTTGTGCCGGAGGCTGTATAGCATATTCCGTATCCGTGGTCGTCAACCAGACCGTAGTCCACCCACTGCAGGTCGGCAGTCAAAAGCTTGCACTGACCTGTTTTCAGAGGAAGGCCTGCATTCTCAGGATACTGCTCCTTGCCTTCATCCTTTTCAAGTCCGTTATTAAAGATAATGTTCTCGGAAGAGTATGTACTTGGGAAGGTCATTGTGTACATTCCGCTTTCGTCCTTGGTCATAAGCTGTCCCGGCCACTCTGCGTTTTCCTTTGTGCCGTAAGCATAGACATAGACATTCTCCCAGTTGTAGGCGGAGTTGTCAAAGTACACCTGTGATTCACCGGCGGCAAAAACCGAAACCGAAGATATGCACACAGTTGTAATCACCATTGCCAGCACTACAACAAGGCTTAGCGCTTTTCTATAACATTTCATAAAAATATACCTCCTTGGCATAATCAATATAAAATATTATATCATTCTATATATTTTTTTACAATATAACATATTCTTTTTGTCGCTATGCACAAAATAAGACTGTGTTTTTTAGGCGATATAACAACTAAAAATCCTGTTTTGTGAATAAAAAAAGAATAATTTATTTATTTTATTTGACCATCGGCATTATCATTCCATTGTATAAAAAACAGGGCAAAGATACAAAAAAGCACCTCCCCGGGGAAGTGCTTTTGAATAGTTCTGCTTATTATTCCTCGTCCTCATTTGAAGAGCTTGATGTGGCGGAAGTTGCCGGCTTAGTAGAAGACGCAGGCTTACTGCTTGCAGAGGATGAAGAGGATTTTTTGCTTGAAGAGGATGCAGGCTTACTGCTTGCAGAGGAAGCCGGCTTGGTTGCCTTTGGCTTTGTAGCCGAAGTTGTGGGCACAGCCGAGCTTGCAGGAGCAGTATTCTGAGAAACTGTTGATACCTGAGAGGAGGAAGAGCTGTTCTTCTTTTCCTCTTTTTCCTTTTCATCATCACCGGAATTTCCAACCTGTGACACATGGATGTCGTGTCTGTAATCAGTTCCGCCGCTGTCGGCTGTCTGAACAGAATGTCCGTTTTCAAGGCTGTAATAGGAGGAAGGCAATTCTTCCTTGTCTATCTCCTTACCCTTGGAATCCTTGTAAATTCTGTATGACCTTGCACGATAGCTGGAGGAGCCGATGTCGTAGTTTTCGCTGTATGTATCAATAACATCATAGCCGTCGGACTTTATGCCGTAAAAGCTGGCATAAAGGGTGGTTCCCTCCATATGACAGGCAAGGAACACCTGATATTTGGAATCATTTTTCAGCTTAAGGTCAAAGTTGCCGTAGTCAATGGCGGCGTCGAAACCGCTGTAGGCATATGAAGAGGGATATGTGTGGTTATGTCGCTCATATATGGTGAGGTTACTCCTGACAGCCGCATTGTAGATTGTGGTACTTGACTGGCAGATTCCACCGCCCACACCGTCTGTGTAGCTTCCGTCAACGATTACTCCTGCGGCGGCATAGCCGTTTGCAGGGTCGTTGCTGTCGCCTGTACATTCGTTAAATGACCACACCTCGCCCGGGTCAATGATGCTTCCGTTACAAGCCGCAAGGGAAACTCTCATATTCTGGTTTCCGTTTTCTCCGTTGGTGGAAATTGTTTTCCACTCTGCAAGGAGCACCATATTCTTTTCAAGATAGCTGATATTCACCTTTGGCTTTACCACTTCGGTGTATTCGCTGATTGTTCCCTCATATACACCTGTTGAGTTGCCTTCCTCAATAATGGCGCTCAGCTGTGACATAAGGCTGTCCTCATCAAGGTTTTGTCCATTTTTGCCCTGTGCAAAGGTGAACATATCGTCAGCGTCGGGGTCAAACTTTGTCACCTGTGCATTTTTAGCCTTTATATCATATTTCTTATTGATTTTCTCAACCAGCTTCTTTACAGAGCCCTCATTTAAAGTTGCAGAAATCTCCTTAATCTGGTCAGGGAAATATTCCTCTCCGTTTTCGTCCTCTGCTGTGGGGAAGGTAGTACCCTTTGAAAGCTTTTCGGAAAATTCCTTTTCCTCTTCCAGAATTTTGTCAGTATCATATGTAAAAGTAAAATTATCCTGTGTGTAAACCTGCTGTTCATCATCAACAGAAATGACAATGTTCATTTCCGGACGTGCCTCAAGCTCCTTGCTTTCAAGTGCCTTCTTAGCCTCGCTGACAGTCATTCCGCCAATGTCCACACCGGAAACCTTACATCCCTTTGCAAAGATAAAATCACCGTCTGTATTTTCAACCACAACAGGGTCGGTAACCTTTTCGATTAATCCCATATCTGCAAGGAGGTTATCCTTTGGTGCTACAACAGCCTGGATAACCAGCACCATAACAGCACAAAGTACAACAGTCGCACCAATGATTGACGCAACAATAATCTTCTTTTTCTTCGGACTTTTTGCCTTTGGTTTCTTTTGCTTAGGCTCTTTTTTGTCCTGATTGTAGGTATAGTAAATATAACCCTCGTCAGATTCCTTTTCTCTTTTCGGGTTTGAAAAAGAGTTAATCTCTCTTTTGGAGTTGCTTGTGTTACTTCTTAAGTTTATATCTACCTGTTCTTCTCCCTTAGAAGATTCACCGGCATCCGCTGTGTAAGAATCAGTCTTAGAATTTTCACCGTAAAGGATTCTGTTGACCTTTTCATTAATATTGCGCATATCCTGAGTGTTGTAGTCGGAGGGTACAAAGTTATCTCCCTTGGGGTCTTCCAAATCTGCAAGGTAATCTAATTCATCTCTATCTCTATTCATTCCAAAGCACTCCTTTCCAAGGTACAGCAAACCTATTTATACTAATACCTAATAAAAAGTAGACTTATATTTGTGAGGATAATTTTCAGAGGACAAGGCGGAGGACGCCACAAGGCTGACGCCTTGCAAGGACGACAACGCAGTACTCTGGAAATTAGACCGCAAAGATTGTTTACTTTTCATTAGGTATTAGTATCACCTTTTATTGCACTATAGTTTATGATACTACATCGGGCATTAAAAATAAAGTAACAAGATTGTAATTTCTCATCAAAATTCTTCCAAATTTTATTTTTAAAAAGATTGTGTTTTTATTTATGTTACATAGACAGACAAATTTTTCAAGAAAAAAGATGTATCATTATTGTAGTTTTGTTGAAAAATCCGTTTTTATATTTTATTATATAAAGTAAGTATTAATGATTTGGTGATATTATGAAAGTTTTAATATTGTTGACCGACACAGGGGGCGGTCACCACAGAGCAAGCCTTGCGCTGAAAGAAACCATTGAAAAAGACCCGGAAAATGAGGTAATGATTGAGGATGCACTTATGTATTCCTCAAAATTCATCCACTTTGTTGTAACAGGTCTTTATATGTTTTTTGCCACAAAAGCTCCAAAGCTTTACGGCAAGGTGTATAACTCTGCGGACAAGGTGTCCGTTATAGACAAGGCTGTCCACGGAATTGCCGCCTTTTATTCCCGAAAGCTAAACAAGCTGATTGCGCAGTTTAAACCCGACTGCATAATAACCTGTCATGCATTTTGCAGTGAGATGGTTTCTAACCTTAAAAAGAAAGGGAAAATCGACGCTCTGCTTTTTAACATTATTACCGACTATGCCGCCCATGCCGCATACATAAACGACAATGTTGACGCCTACATAGTTGCCAACGACGATATGGTGCACCAGCTAAGGGAACAGTACAATGTTGACGGAACAATAATCTACCCTTTGGGTATTCCTATTTATGAGGCTTTTTACCGCAAAGAGGACCCTGCTGTAATGAGGGAAAAGCTTGGACTTAACCCTTACAAAAAGACTGTTTTAATGATGGCAGGCTCCTTTGGTGTTGCGAACATTCTTGACATCTATAAAAATCTCAACAGAAACCCCGGCGACTACCAGCTTGTTGTTGTTACCGGAAAAAACGAAAAGCTGTTCTCCGCCTTTCAGACAATCGTAAAAAACGGCTTTATTCCGTCTAAAAAGGGAAACAACATAAAGGTGAAAATCCCTACAAAGCTGTGCTACTTTGTGGATAACATTGAGGACTATATGAGTGCCGGTGATGTAATTGTTACAAAGCCCGGCGGACTTACCGTTTCTGAATCTATGGCTAAGGAAATCCCTATGGCAATCTTCCGTTCCTACGACGGTCAGGAAAAGGACAATGCAGAGTATCTCCGGCGCCACAATCTTGCCATTATCCTCCATGAGGGCAAGGAGGGTGCAAAACAGCTCAATGCCCTTATCAATGACGACAACGCCTTGGAAACTATGAAAAACAACATCAGAACATTTAAGAAAAATAACAGCAGTCAGAACATCTACCGTCTGATAAACGAAAAGCTATAATTAAAACTATGTATTATAGCGATACATTCCCTTTGGCACTGCCCTACGGCAGTGCCTTTTTTGCAGAGTGCAAACAAAATCAGTTGTCCTTCAGCCTTACAGCCAAAACTGTTATATCGTCGTCCTTAAGTCCCTCGTTCTGACGAATAGCCTCATCTACAACAGCCTCGGCAAGCTCCTGACAACTGCCCTTGTTCCAGGACTTGATAAGACTCAACAGCCATTTGTCGTCACCCATAACAGCTCCGTCACTAAGCATTACAATCATATCCTCTCCCGAAAGCGAAGCGTGCTCTCTTGTAAAATATACCTCATTAAGAATACCGGCAGGTATTGACGGGATTTCTTTTCTCATAACCTTGCCCTTCTTTTTGACGTATGTATACGGAGCGCCTGCCTTTAGAAATTCTGCCCTGCCTGTAAAAAGATTGATAACCGAAACATCCACAGTTGCAAGGCTTTCTTCCTCACTTTTTACCATAAGTGCCGAATTGGTAAGGCTTAGTGCACAGTCAAAGGAAAGTCCCGACTTAACCAGCTTTTCCATAAGGTTAACCGCCATCATAGAGTCAACTGCGGCCCTGCCTCCTGTGCCCATTCCGTCGCTAATCATCGCAACCATATTGCCCTTGTCGTCATTAAAGCACGCCATACTGTCACCGCACATTTTTCCGTTGTTTGCAATGTGCTGGCAGGAACCGACCTCAGTTTCAAATAACGGCATTTCGTTCAGAACTACCCTTACCCTGTCCTGGGCAACGGAGGTAACAGGGTCAAGAAATCTTCTGCCACAGCACTTTTCAACTTCTCTCTTAAGCACCGATTTCTTAATTGACCCTCTGCTTCTGTCGGAAAGCTCAATCTCCACCGTCATCTGACTGTCGGAAATTCTGCAATTGCACAAAACAGGAAGAAGGCTGTTTTGTCGCAACATATGTGATATTTTTTCACTACTATCTAAATCACAAACATCAGTTACGGAAAATTCCTCCGCCATATCTGTGAGGATGTCTGACAATCCTCCAAACTGACCTGCAAGTCCGTTGCGTATTGAGGTAATACGATGCATACTTTCAATGCTCATCAAATATGATTGATAATATCTGTTAATAGCTGTGGCTATTTCATTTTTTCGACAGCACTTCTTTACAAACAAGGTATCAATATCCTCAACAGTAATGTGGCTTTGTTTCTTAAGTGTTTCACTTAGTCGATTAAAGTCATCCTGGGTTACTCCCTTTTCTCTGTCCCAGCAGAAAACCCTCATTCCACAACTGCTGCAAACACAGCTTTTTGTATTTTCGTAAACTGCAGGAAAGGAATCCACGCTAAGCTCCTTCATTTTTCCCGACACCTTTGAAACACAGGATGAAACATCCTTAAGTGCCTTTGATGTAAAGTTAAGTCGCATAATCACATTTTCTTTTAAAGCCGCACCGCTGTTTACATCATCTGTGGGGGCAAACAAAGCGCTTACCAGATTTCCCACACTCTGGGGAATCAGCAGGAACACGCCTGTCCCGAAAAGTCCCTCAACTGCCAGGGCAAAGACTATGTCCTTGTTTCCGCTGGAAAAGGACATTATCACATCCGACAGCAAAAATGCCACCGCAGTTCCAAACTTGCCCGTTACGGAAAACAGACCGGCCATCAGTCCTCCAAATCCAAATCCGCCACACAGAAAGCTGTAGGAAAGGGAGCTTAGAGAAAAAATCACACCTGTTGAAATACCTCCGATAGCCCCTCCGGTGACCCCACCGTATCTGGCGCACATAAGCACAACTACCACAGCCAAGGCTCTGCCAAAGGAAAAGTTCCCAAAGCTAAGACCGCCCAGTGCAAGGAGCAAAATACATCCCGACATTACCATACAGGAAAGCTCCTGCTGATTAAAGGAAGTCAGGTTTCTTCTGGAGGAGCAAAGGCAGATTGTTCTGTCTATAAAAAATGCTGCCGCCGCTGAAATAACTGCTTCAACAGTACAAAGGGCAAATGAGTTTATTCTTGAGGAATCCGAGAAGAACAAAGCAACTCCTGTTGCAAACACAGGCAAAAATGCTACCATTGAGGGAAAGATTGCACTTTTGCTTATATTCTTAATGTCATTTGCCACAAACCTTATGGCGCCAATGGCAACTACAATTGCAATATAGCGAAAGCTCCCCACAGGGGTCAGGACTATGTAGCCCAGTATTGAACCTAAGATTGAGGTGATTATATATCGGTAGGGCACAGCCGCCACAAATGCCGCCCCAAAGGGAGAAAGCTCCCCCAACATTGCACCACGGGAAATGAGAGTACCGCAGAAAAAATATATTATCTGTACTGCTATACTTCGCCCCGTAGAACTTTCCCTTATTTCCTGCAACCTGTTGTACAATAATTTTTTAACTGCCGTCATCTTTACACATCCTGTCTTTTATTTGTGGTTTTAAATCACGCTAACTGCTATTAAATTCGTGTGCCTTTATTATAGACAGAACAGGCTGACCCTTTTGTCACAATGTGAATGTACTTTTTTTGATTGTTTTAAATGAGTTTGTAGAATAAAAAAAGAAAGCTCCCCAAGTCGAGAGCTTTCCTCTTTTTTGCCTTTTAATCGGTAGAATTTTTTATTTTGAAGAATGTAGTACTATTGTGCTGTATGCTGGCATAGAAAGTAAATTATCCTCAATGGTGATTTCGCCGGACTTTGCTGTGAGCAAACCGGAAATCATATAATCTGACATAAGTTCATCGGTAATTTCAAAGGATTGTTTCTCTTCGCCCACATTATGGAGAATAAGATACTTATCATCCTTATAGGTAATATAGTAACCGCCAACGCCGTCACCGCCGTCAAAGCTGTCAGGCAAAGCAGAGATTTCTCCCCTGGCAATTCCCGGCTGTGTGTTGCGGATTTTCAGACATTCCTTGTAGAAATTCAGCAAACTTTCTTCATTTTCCTGCTGTTGCTTAACTCCGCCGCCGTCGGTATAGTCCACAACATAGTCAATACCGCAGGCTGTTACATCGGGAAGATTGTCGCTGTCCCAAATCATAGCAGTTCTCTTTGCCGGGTCGTTGCCCTCGTCATAGGTTTCCATACCCAGCTCTTCGCCGTAATAGGTGAAGGTGTTACCGGGAGTCATCATATATAGGGCAGCCGCCATTTTCTTCTGATAGAGTTCCTCCAGAACGTCTGCGCTGCGGTTCATATCGTGGTTAGTCAGGAAGTAACAGTTGATAGTGTCCTTGTTTGCCTCTTTTGTAGCCTTTTCGTAGCTGATGAGGGTGTCAGTCATATCCATAATTGTGCCTACACGAGCTGTACAAAGGAACTTACCTGCAGTATCGGCAAACGGGAAGGCAAAAAGGCTGTCCAATCCGGAGCTGTACATTGTGGTGATCTCGCTCATATCGCTTGACCAGTCCTCGCCTACCATATAAACATCTTCTTTAACTTCTCTGCAGGTATCGTAGAACCATTTGAGAACCTCTGAGCTTTTTTCAGCGTCGTTGTAGTACAAATATCTTACAGCGTCAAGTCTGAAGCCTGCAACTCCTCTGTCAAGCCAGAACTTTGCAGCCTTTGCAATCTCGTCCTTTGTGCCCTGGTAATCGTAGTTCCACTCCGGCATAGTGTCGCTGAAATTACTTTCATAGAGTATACCGCTGTCGTTGGGGTCGGGGTTGTATCCAAGAGGATAATCTCCGTTATTCTTTATAATATTAAAGTACTTTGCATATCCGTCAAAATTACCCTTTTCAGCTTGTGCAAGCGCTTTTTTGAACCAAGGGTGCTCATTGGAGCAATGGTTGGGAACAAAGTCAATGATTACATCAATGCCCCTTTTGTCACATTCCTCAATAAGCTGGTCAAAGTCATCCAGTGTGCCGAACTGGGGGTCAATGTTGTAGTAATCCTTAACATCGTACTTGTGATATGAGGGGGAAGGCATCATAGGGCTCAGCCATATACCTGTATATCCCAAATCATCATCTGTACTGTCGTCACCGTCATTGATATAGTCCAGCTTGCTGATTATACCTTGAATGTCGCCGATTTTGTCGTTGTCGGAATCGCAGAAAGAGCCAATCCATATCTGATAATAGCTGTTGTACTTATCATCAGGCAAATTAACCTTGGCATTTTCAATCAAATCCTCTGTTGATTTACTGCATCCTGTACAAAATACTGCAGTAAGTGCAATAGCACATACCATTAAAATTGTAAGTAGCTTTTTCATAATTGTACTCCTCGTTTTTTTATGTTGAGTTATATAATATTTTATCATTTTATACCGAAATGTTCAATAGGTTAATTAAATATTGTCCCGCTAAAATTTCTGTTTTCCCCTTTAAAATTGCTACATATTTTCCCTTTACCTATTTATCTTAAATCAAGGGATAGCTTGACTCGCCATCGCTTGTTTACTTCACTTTTTTCGGATTTACCACAACATTTGACAATGAGCCAAAAAAAGCTCCACAGGTTGCCCTGTGGAGCATAATAATTGCGTTAATATTAACCCTTAACACCGCCGGCTGTAACACCTTCAACATAATAGTTCTGCATCTTCAGGAACAATAATGTGATAGGAATAGCAACAACAGTAGAACCGGCAAGGAATCGTGTAAAGTACTTGGATATGTACTGCTGGCTTACCATCAACTGCAGACCGACTGAAACCGTATAGTTTTCACGGGCGTCACCCATGATAATTCTAACAAGGATAAAGTCTGTCCACGGTCCGATAAAGGATGTAAGAACAGTATATACAACGATTGGCTTTGACATTGGAAGGATAATCTTCCAGAATATCTGGTTCTTTGTGGCGCCGTCAATAGTTGCCGCCTCGTCGAGCGCTCTTGGGATTGTATCAAAGAAGCCTTTACTAATCTGGAATCCGATACCTGCACCTGCTGAATAGCAGATAACAAGAGCAGGAAGTGTCTGTGTAAGACCCATTGCTTTTAACAGATAGTAAATAGCAATCATTGTCATAAATCCAGGGAACATACCGATAATCATACCGATGTTGATAAGAGGCTTTCTTGCCTTAAATCTCAGTCGGCTGAATGAGTATGAAACCATAAGTACGGACAATGTTGAAATCACGCAAGAGAAACAAGCAACAACAAATGTGTTAAGGAACCATCTTGGGAAGTTCAGAAGTGATGTATCTGTAAACAACTCAATATAGTTCTTGAAAGAGAATGTTTCAGGAATCAGATAAGGAACAGCTGAACCACCCTCTGCACGGAATGAATGGAGAAGCATCCATACAAGTGGAGAAATCCAAATCAAACCGAGAATTGCAAGAATCACATAGACGATGGCATTCGCTAAATTTCTTCTTAATTTATAGCTTTTTATCATGAGAATGCCTCCTCGTCCTTTGCAGATTTTGTAAGGTTGAATGTAATAAGCGACAGGGATGCACAAACTATAAATACGAGAATACCGATAGCGGCAGCGTAGTTGTAGTCCTGTGAATTCATTGTCAGCTTAAACAACCATGTAACAAGCAAGTCGGTGTAACCCGCCTGATACAACGATTCACTGGTCGGCGAACCGTTTGTCAACAGATAAATAACATTAAAGTTATTGATGTTGTTGATAAATGTTGTAATCAAGTATGGAGTTGTAACGAAGAGCATATATGGGAGAGTAATCTTCATAAAGCTCTTGAACGGACCTGCACCGTCTATCGTAGCCGATTCGTAAAGGTCGGCAGGGATATTCATAAGAATACCTGAAGTAATAAGGATGGTGTAAGGAATACCAACCCACAGGTTGATTACAATAACGGTAATTCTTGCCGTTAAGGCAGTACCGTTGATAAAGTCTATCTGCTGGAAACCTAAGTTTTGTAGCAGAACATTGATAGCACCTGTGTTAAGCTGAAGCATCTGGTTCATAACAAGAAGTGTAACGAACTGTGGAACAGCGATTGTAATAACAAAAAGTGTTCTCCAGAGAGCCTTAAGCTTGATGCCTTTTTTGTTAATCATAAGGGCAACAATCATACCCATAATGTAGTTAAGGAATGTTGCAAAGATAGCCCAGATAATTGTCCACTCTGTAAGTACGAGGAATGTGTGTCCCATACTTGCTCCGCCCTTTGAGCTGAAAACTTCGCCAAAGGTCTGAAGTCCTGTCCATGTGAACAAGCTGTTTGGAGGCAGATTTGGTGGACGATAGTTTGTGAAAGCAATCAGCACCATAAAGATAAGTGGCAAAATGGTAAATATGCCGATGAGAAGTGTTGGAATTGTAAGAAGTGTAATGTGGAACTTCTCGTCCAGATATTCCTTCATCTCTTCCTTAAAGGTAGGGATGTGCTTTCCGTCTTTCTTTAACTGATATACTTTGTAAGCTGATTTTGTATTAATAATGTAGAACACAAGGAAGATTACTGTCACAACAATAGTAACAACACCGTAAAGGAGGATAAGCATTGAGTTATCGCCATCTACATGAGTAGGAATGCCGTTAACAATCTTAAATCCGCCATGCTCTGTACCAAGGGTTCCGAATTTTGAAATGTAATTAATTCCGAAGAAAATCAGGAATGCTGCATAAGCCGCCTCAATAAGGAAGAACAGCAGTCCCTTTATGTATTGACCTTTGCTAAAGTTACCTGTACCCATAATAAGGTAAGAAACCTTGGTTGCCCAGTCACCCTTTGCAAATCTCTTGCCGTAGTTTGCAAAGCTGTGAACAATACCAAGAACAAGCTTCTTGAAAAATCTACCCAGCATACAGAAGAACTTAGCTAAGTTCTTTGGCAGATTTACAAAGAATTTCTTAATCTTGTAACCGGCTCTTTGGAAAGGATTTAGCTGTACATAATCAATATATTTCATTTATTCACTCTCCTTTTTATGCCGATAAAAGCACTTTGTGATAACACTGGAGACGACCTAAGCCGTCTCCAGCAAAATACTATTAATTACCTAACTAACAGCTAAATCTTAACCGTTGATGTTAGCAAGTGTCTTCTCAAGCAATGTCTTGAGAGAAGCCTCGTCTGTCTTAGCACCGTCCTTGTAGAGCTGTGTGCCAAGGTTAGCCATTGGATCCCAGAAAGCCTGGATGATGTTAGCCTGAACAACGAATGTCTTAGCCTCTTCAAGCATAGCCTGTGTGCCGGCACTCTCTGTTACCTTAACATCCTTGTGGGTTGGAGTCCAGCCAAGTTCATCAAAACGATCCTTCTGGCACTCTGAACCTGTGAGGTAGTTAGCAAGTTCCATAGAAGCGTGTGGATACTTTGTCTGAGCGTTAACACCGATATACTTGTAACCGATCATACCGATGATGTCCTTATCCTCGCCGTTAATGTTGATTGTAGGAAGCTTTACAACGCCGTAGTCGTCGCCAAGAGCCTCTGCATCAAGAGCAGCATTCCAAGTACCGTCGATACCTGCAGCACATGTTCTGTCCTTAAGGAGGAAGCCTGCTGAAATCTTATCAACAGAAGCTGCGGAGAATGTTCCCTTGTATTCCTTGAAGAGGTTTGCAAAAGCCTGCATTGAAGCAACTACTTCGTCTTCGTTATAATTGTTGAACTTCTGAGTATCCTGAGCTTCACCCTCAAGACCGTCTAACTTAAGACCGCCTGTGAATGCGAACATACATGAATAGTAACCGTTACCGGCGTCCATAATGAACTGACGGCCGGCCTTCTTACAAGCAGCAAGAACGCCTTCAAGTGACTTAGCGTCTTCGTCAGAGATTACTGACTTATCATATACGAGGTAATAACCGTTGTCTGTTTCCGGGAAAGCATAAAGAACTTCTGTTCCCTCATAGTCGCCCTTAACTGTTTCAACAGCAGCCTCTGTGTGGTTTGTCTTGATGTCCTCTTCATACTGTGAGTAAACAGGGAGAAGAGCCTTAGCAAGTGTAAGCTTTGTGATCTGGTCAGATGCAAAAGCAAATACGTCAGCAGCAGCTGTAGCGTCATTAAGAAGGTTAGTTGCAGCGTCGTTTTCTTCCTGTGCAACTACTTCAATCTGAACATTCTTGTCCTTGTATTTGTCTTCGAAAGCCTTTGCCTGCTTCTTTAAGAGATCCAAAGATGCAGCAGGACCCCAAACCTTAAGCTTTGCATTTTCTTCAACTTCTACAGTTGTACTGGTTTCTGACTCGCCGTTGTCGGTGCTTTCACCGCAACCAACGAATACTACTGCCATAAGAGCAATAGCGAGAACTAATGATAAAATTCTCTTGATTTTCATTTTAAAATCCTTCCTTCATAAAGAATAATTTTTTCGTGTGGTTGTGAAAATCCCCTCAGGACAGGACTGTCACACACCTTATCACTGTGATAATTGTACCACGAAACCCGTGATAATTTCAACTCCCTTTGTACTTTTTATCTAAAACGATAAAAGTGAACTTTGTTTTTGTGCAAAACAACAACGAAAAAATTCTTAACTATCATTTTTGTACAAATCACTATCCGAATAATTGTGCATTTTGCTCATAACGGTTTTGTGCAATATGTCAAATGGGTTTTCCTAAATTTGAAAAATCCGTGTACACAATTTGTTCAGAATTTCTTTTTCCCATTAAATTGGTGTATTTTTCCGATTTTATAGTGTAAAATAACCAAAACAGATATATTATCCTTTATATATACCCCAAAGTCAGTTGTTAATTCGCAATATTCAAAAGGTTATGTGCTTTATCCAATTCTTAATTGACAAAACCTTTTAAAAGTTGTAAATTTAGCATATACATAATAATGAAAAATAAAAACGGAACATATTTCCTGAGAAAGGGGTATATATGCTACTATCTGACCTGCTTAAAAAAATAGATTTCAATATTATAAAAGGAAACACCGATGTTGAAATTTCCGACATTATTTATGACAGCCGAAAGGTTGTGTCCGGAACTGTATTTGTCGCCCTGAAGGGCTACAATGTTGACGGTCACAAGTTTATCCCACAGGCTGTAAGTCAGGGTGCATCAGCCGTTGTTGTATCCGATGACATTGACATTCAGCAGGATATTGCTGTAATTAAGGTTGATGACACACGAAAAGCCCTTGCATATATGAGTGCTAAACTGTTCGGCGAACCTGCAAAGGAGCTGACAACTATTGCACTTACAGGAACAAAGGGCAAAACCACCACCGTTGCAATGCTGAAAAGCATACTTAACGCTGAGGGCATTTCTGTCGGCACAATAGGCACATTGGGAATTATCATCGGGGATAAAACTTACAAAACCAACAACACAACACCTGAATCCTACGAAATTCAACAGGCTATGAGGAAGATGGTGGACTCCGGTTGCAAGGCTATGATTATTGAGGCGTCTTCCTTGGGACTAAAGTGGCACAGAACCGATGCAATAGACTTTGACTACGGTGTTTTCACCAATTTCAGTCACGACCATATCGGTGACAGTGAACATAAGGATTTGCAGGAATATCTTGACTGCAAAGCACTATTGTTCAAGCAGTGCAGGGAGGGAATTTTCAACATAGACGACAAGGTTTATGAGGAAATAACAGCAGACGCAACCTGCACCAAAACCACCTATGGATTCAGTGAAAAGGCAGACATCACCGCCTACGGCGACAAGCTGATTTCCAGACCGGGATATATCGGGGTGCATTTCTCCACAAAGGGTTTGAAAACAATGGATGTAGATGTGGACATTCCCGGAAAATTCTCTGTTTACAATGCACTTGCCGCAATGACCACCGCCATAAAAATGGGTATTTCAGAGGAGGCTATCCTAAAGGGTCTTGACACCGTAACCGTCAAGGGCAGAGTTGAGGCTGTACCTGTTCCCGGCGACTACACCTTGCTCATTGACTATGCTCACAACGCACTTTCCATGGAAAATATCCTTGAAACCCTTAGAGAGTACAATCCAAACAGACTTATAGTTCTCTTTGGTGCCGGCGGAAACAGACCGAAGGTGAGAAGATACGAAATGGGCGAAACTGCCGGACGACTTGCTGACCTGTCCGTATTAACCGAGGACAACAGCCGTGACGAGGATGTTATGGATATTATCAACGACATCATTGAGGGCGGACTTAAAAAGACAGATGGCAAATATGTTGTTGTGCCGAAAAGACAGGACGCAATCCGCTACTGTATGGAAAATGCCCGGAAAGGCGATATTATCGTGCTTGCCGGCAAGGGTCACGAGGATTACCTTGAAATCAAGGGTGTAAAATACCACCTTGACGAACGAGAGGTTATTGCCGACATCGTTGCTGATATGGATAAATAATTTTAAAACAACCGATATAGTAACTTAAAAACAAACTGCACTGAAAGGGATTGCCCAAACAGTGCAGTTTTTGTTACCAAAAAGTAAAATCAAATTTACTTTACAATCATCTCTTTAATTTTGTAAACATCTCCGTCCATAATGCACCACTTGGTGTTCATCTTGCCCTTGATTTCAGGGCTTATGGACTGGTGAATGTACAGGCTCTTTAGACCTGCTCTTTTACTTCCGTTAATGTCAGCCTTGTAGTCGTTGCCAATCATAACACTCTCTTTTTTGTCAAGGGAAAATTCCTCCACAAGTCCGTTGTAGAAGTACGGACTTGGCTTGCACACCTCTCTGTCGGAGCTGATGAAAATCCCGTCAAAATAAGGTGTCAGTCCCAGCATATTAAGCTCGTTCATTGTAAAACTCCTTTGGGCATTTGAAAGGAGATAAATTTTCTTTCCCTTTGCCTTAAGAGTGTCAAGCAAATCAATAACACCGTCATATAGCTTTATGTACTTTGTTGAGTAACAGCGGAATATTCCACAAATGTCAAGCACCTCTTTGTCCGTTACCTTAACGCCCTTATTTTCAAAAAGCGCCTTAAACACCTTTTCTACCTTAATATCCACATCATTTTTGTACTCGGGATGAGCCTTTTTGATTTCAGCCTTCTCCTTTTTGCACAGTCTGTCGTACTCCTTGTGAAAATCCTTACCGCTGTACATAGCCCCCTTGTAGCTGTAATAAAGCGCCATCTTCTCCCACAAATCGTCACTCCACTCGTCTGTATTAATATCAATAAGTGTTCCGTATAAATCAAAAATATAGTTTTTAAACATATTATCACCCAAGGCGATTTTAACATACTATATATATCTTTGCAACAATTATTCTTATGTGATATAATCAAGAAAATACTTCAAAGGCGGTTGTTATTATGAGAAAAAAAGAAAGAGTCCTGCTGGCTGTTGAGGCTTTGAAAAAGGAATTTCCCGACGCAATATGCTCCCTTACATACAGCGACCCGTTACAGCTACTTGTGGCTACAAGACTTGCCGCACAATGCACCGACGCAAGGGTGAATATGGTAACTCCCGACCTGTTTGCAAAGTACAAAACTGCCCAGGACTTTGCCTGTGCCGATGTAAAGGATGTTGAAGAAATAATCAAATCCTGCGGACTTTACAAAACCAAGGCAAAATCATTGGTGGATATGGGCAAGGCTTTGACTGAAAATTACGGCGGTGTTGTGCCGGACACAATAGAGGAGCTTATCAAACTCCCCGGTATCG
>JBJEOU010000025.1:0-3910 GCA_051880875.1 Ruminococcus sp.
TCTAATACTAATACCTGATAGAAAGTAGACCGCAAAGATTGTCTGCTTTTTATTAGGGATTAGTATAAAATACATACTGATATTCTATCACAATATAATGAAAAGTGCAATAAAACCTAACTTTATTGAAACACTGATTAAATCACAATAAAATTTATTCAGTGTTTCATTAATATGTTTTCTAAATTTTTGTTATTTCCTGTTGTAATTAATTCTGTTTTGTATTATACTAAAACTATGTAACTATGTATAATGTTTTGATATATATAAATGTTTTGCGAGGTAAATAGATGGCTAAAAGAAGATACTCGGATCGCAGACCCCGAACATATAATGATGATTTTTATATTGGTATGTCAACAGAATACGGTCAGCTTTCTACCGACCAGCGTCGCAGACAAAGGGCAAGAAAGCGTGCCGCCGCACGGAGAAGAAGAAACAACAGGATTAAGATTGTTCTGTGCGGTATTCTGCTTCTGGCAATTATTGTGACTATTGTGGTACTTATCTGCACAGGAATCAAGAGCTGTGTCAGCGGTGACAGCACACAGGCAAACGGTTTTGAAACAGCAACTGTTTCCGACAATAACAAAAACAACGATTCAACCGTTCCCAAAAAGACAGCCGATGACGGCGATCCCCTCAGCTTTGTTACACCTGAAATCAAGGATGACAATTCAAAGGGTAGTTTCAGCAGTCAGAACGGTGCCGTATATCTTTGGAAGGACAGCGCTTACGAAATTTTCGGAGCTTCTGCCGAGAGAAGTGACATTTACTCCGATGTTATCAACGAGGCGACTACTCACCTTGGGGACGACATAAAGGTGTACAGTATTATGGTTCCTCTCCATGCAGAGATGAGCCTGCCACAAAGGCTTAAGGATGAAGCCGGATGTACCAATCAGGCTGACAACATCTACAATGCCTACAGTAAATTCGACAAGGCACAGCCCATCAATGTTTACAACACTCTGGCTGAACACAACAGCGAATACATCTACTTTAAGTCTGACCACCACTGGACAGGTCTTGGCGCATACTATGCCTATACAGCCTTCTGTGAGCAGACAAACCAGAAGCCAATGACAATTTCCGAAGAGGGAACTCACGAGATTGAGGGCTTTACAGGTTCTTTCCACACCTATGGAACAGGACTTTCCGACACAGTTTACTACTACGATTTGCCATACAGCACAAGCTGTAAGATTTACTCTTCCCCTGATGATGAGGGACAGGAGGCAAATATATATTATGAGGCAGAAACCGGCGGAGAAAACTCCTACGGTGTATTCATCAACGGCGACCAGCCTATCTTCATAATCGACTCAGAGTGCGACACAAACAAAAAGATTGCTGTTGTCAAGGAAAGCTTCGGCAATGCATTTGTTCCTTATTTGTCGGCAAACTACAGCCAGATTCATGTTCTGGATATGAGATATTGCGGAATAACAGACCTTAAAAAGTATTGTGAGGACAACGGCATTGAAGAGGTGCTGTTCCTTAACAACCTTATGTCTGCAAACTCCGGCGACAGAATCACCGATTTGGAAAAGCTGATCGGAAAATAAAGAATTAAGGAAATATTGAATTACGGGAGGTGAAATCAATGCTTGCAAAAAAGGTAAAGGTCAATCTGTTTGGTCAGATAAGCGACAAGCTTTACAGCGGATATTTTACCGGAGAAAATAACGAGAACATCAAAGCCTTTGTCATTTCCTCAAAGCCTGTAAACCAAAGCAGTGTAGCCGGTCAGGTAATCGCCTCCATTGACCTTGAGGACAGCGACGAACAGCGTGTTGTTGTTGCTCCCGACAGGGAGATTTACTACGAGCCACAGATACTTGATATTTTAAGCTCTGTTAACAACCTTAAAATCAAGGGCATCAGCTGTCTTTACGAAAAAAGCTGTGGAGCATTGATATTCTACCGTAATAAACAGGGAGTCAGGGTCTTGCTTGTGAAAAACCACAACGGAAGATACTGGAGCTTTCCAAAAGGGCATATGGAGCTTAACGAAACAGAAAAGGAAACCGCTATTCGTGAAATTAAGGAAGAAACAAACCTTGATGTAAAAATCATTGAGGGTTTCAGAGAGGTCAGCGACTACTGCCCCTTTGGGAATATCAAGAAAAGGGTGGTGTTCTTTCTGGCACAGGCATTTACAGACGATGTTGTTGACCAGCCGGAGGAAATCGACAGCCATATCTGGGTGGATATTCAGCAGGCAAGAAAGAATTGCACCTATGAAAACGACCTGAGGGTCATTGACAAAGCCGAACTGCTGATAAATCAAAGCAAATAAAAGGATTAACGGACTGTTGCAAGAGGATTGCACAGTCCTTTTTTAAATACATACAAACGCAAAAAATCTCCCTGTTACAAGGGAGATTTTTATATAGATAAAATGTTTGTCACTCCAAAAATGCAAAGTCCTTGTCCTCCAAAAAGTTATCCATACTCATACAGATGAGAACCTTGTCATACTTTCCCTTTGCCACAATTTCCTCACTTACGGATTTTTTGTAGTATCTCATATCCACCAAGGTAATCTGGGAAAAATTCTCGCTTAAAAAGGGTGCAAGGCTGTGGCTAAAGCTGTCCTTAATCACAAGGAGATTTTCTTTGCCTTTATTTTGGGGATTTTTTATTGTGGTAACAGGGTTATTGCCGTTTAAGAATACGGTGTATTTGTCCTCCCCCTCAAGTTGTTTTGGGAAGTACATTGAATCATAGGATTTTGTCTTTCCGTTAGCAGTGATTTCACAGATAGAGGAATTCTCCTTGTTTTTCCACACCTCAAGGGTATCGCTTTCATTAAGCCAGAAAGCCGAGGTATTGTAGGTTGTACCGTAAAAGCCCTCGGTTTTTTCAATATCAAAGGCACTCTTTTCCTTTGCCTTTATTCCCCACTGGTCACACAGATTCTGATATGCAAGGTAGGCACCGCCAGTTGTCCAATGGTGGTCAGTTTTGTAATAAATCTGTGTGTCATTTTTCCGGCTTTTAAAAGTATCCCTTAAGTCCACGAAAGTAAGTCCATCTCTCTGACAGGAGGACCGTATTGTGTTATAATAATTGTCATCCAGATAATCCTTATGGACATAGGGTAGCTTATCATCCATAATATATCCCGTGGATGGAACTATCATAACGGTGGTGTCTATGCCTGTTTTCTCCTTAAAATCTGCTGTGACAGAAAGGTTAAGGTCAAGGCGTGAATCCGTTGCAGGCTCGTTTATAAGATATCCGTCGCTGCACTTGTACACACCGTCGCTTCCGTTATTTAAAACAGCAAGGTTAGAATAGCTGTTTACACCCATAAACACATCTCTCAGCACCATATGGTCGTTGATGTAGCTTTCAAAATCTGTTTCAAAGGAGCCGTCGGTTAAGGACTCTACAGAAACTTGGGGAAATCCCTGCAAATATCGCTTTTCCTTTGGGCTGAAATCACTTTTGGGAATTATCCAAAAGAGTATTGCAAAAACACCTATAAAGGCAAGGAAAATCACAGAAATAATATATTTGGATTTGCTCGTCATATTGCCAACTCCAATCTCATTCCATTGTATATCTTTTTGTATTTTTAGTCAATCAACTAATTGTAATAATTTTTGTATAGATGTATAATTTAATTGGTGAAATGTATGAAGAAGAAAAACAAGGAAATAAATATACAAAGATTCATTGTGTTAATAGGATTTATATTTACTGTGGCTATTCTCATAGTAAACTTTTTTATAGATTTTGCTCCCCACACCCTCAGATCGGAGGATGTGAGCAAAACTGAAACTGTGGTACAAACCACAACAATCCCTGAGATAATCAATATAAACACAGCCGACGCTGCCCTCCTTGCGGAATTGGATTTGATAGGAGATGTCAAGGCGAAGAAAATTGTGGAATACCG
>JBJEOU010000026.1:0-3879 GCA_051880875.1 Ruminococcus sp.
GGGTCCCTGTGGATTTCCCAATGCTCCTCATTTTCAAGGCTTTCTCCACCGTCAATGGTTTCACCAAGGGTATTGAAAAGTCTGCCTAAGGTTTTTTCACCAACCGGAACTTTAATTCCTGCTCCTGTGGAGGTTACCTCCATATCTCTGTAAAGACCGTCAGAGGAAGCCAGCATAATACACCTTACCTGGTCGTTGCCAAGGTGCTGTGCAACCTCCATAACAAGGGTCTTTCCGTCATTTTCAACTGTAAGGGCATCCTTGATTTCGGGGATTGTATCAGAGGTAAACTGAACATCCACAACAGGACCCATTACCTGAACGATTCTACCTTTATTCATTGTGTTCATCCTTTCGCTACGAAGTGGAATAAAACTAAATTACTCTTTATTTTTCTGAGCCTTTGCGCCGGAGATAACCTCGGTAATCTCCTGAGTTATAGCCGCCTGTCTTGCACGGTTATAAAGCACCGAAAGCTCCTTGAGCATTTCCTTTGCGCTGTCCGTTGCACCCTGCATAGCCATCATACGGGCATTCTGCTCGCTACAATAGGACTCAACCAGCGCACCGTAAATGTAGCCTGCGATAAAGTCGGGGATAACATTGTCAAAAACAACATCCGCCGAGGGCAGAAGTGTAATATTGTTAAGGTTTGTTCCCAAGTCAATATGGTCGGAGGTGTCTGTAAAGGCGTGCTTACGAAGTGGCAGAAGTCTTTTCATCTTTGGCTCTGTGGCTATTGCCGACTTCATTTTGGTGTAAACAATATACACCTCGTCAAGTTCCTTGCTGTCAAACATTTCAACCATAGTTTCTGCAATTTTTCTTGCTCGGTTAAGGCTTGGATCCTGGGCGGTGTACTGGAACATTTCGTCAACATAAATGTCCTTTTTCTGAAAATAATGTCTGCCCACCTGTCCCACAACAAACAGCTTGTCGTTTTTCCAGCTGTCGTCAGAGATAATCTCCTGTGCCATCTTTATAACATTCTGATTGTAGGCACCGGCAAGACCTTTGTCGGCTGTAATTACAATAACGCCCTTTCGCATTTCGGGCTTACCTGCAATATCGTCCTCGTTGTAAAAATACCTGTGCTCAACATCGGGAACAAGCTTCAGCGCCTTTTTGATTGAATCCTGCAAATTGATAAAGTAAGGGTGGGTGTTTTCGTACTCCCTCTTAGCCTTTTTCAGCTTGCTGGAGGAAATCATATACATAGCGTTGGTGATTTTCAGGGTGTCGTTAATGCTTTTTATTCTGCTTTGAATCTCTCTTGTATTAGCCATAAAAAGACTTCCTTTTAAGCCTTACTCTTGTATTCTTCTGCAACAGTAAGGATTTTTTCTTTCAGTTCGTCGGAGAGAACTTCCTTCTCTTCAATTTCTTTTCCGATTTCGGGATATTTTGCGTCAAAATACTGTAACATATCCATCTGGAATGCTTTGATATCAGCAACCTCCACATCAAGCATCAGCTTGTTCTCGGCAACCACAAGGGAAATAACCTGTTGTGAAAGGGAAAGTGGGTTGCAAAGTGGCTGTTTAAGCATCTCCATAAGTCCCTTACCAAACTGGAGCTGTTCCTTAGTTTCCGGGTCAAGGTCAGAGGAGAACTGTGTGAACACTTCCATCTCTCTGTACTGGGCAAGGTCAATTCTGATTGAACCGGCAGCCTTTTTCATAGCCTTTGTCTGTGCGGCACCGCCAACACGGGAAACAGAAAGACCAACATTAACAGCCGGTCGCATACCTGAATTGAACAAGTCGCTTTCAAGGAAAATCTGACCGTCTGTAATGGAGATAACATTTGTAGGAATGTAGGCAGAAACGTCGCCTGCCTGTGTTTCGATGATTGGAAGTGCTGTGATTGAACCGCCACCCAGCTCATCGGAAAGTCTTGCTGACCTTTCAAGAAGTCTTGAATGGAGGTAGAAAACATCTCCGGGGTAAGCCTCACGTCCGGGTGACCTTTCAAGGAGAAGTGACATAGCTCTGTAGGCCACAGCGTGCTTGCTCAGGTCGTCATATACAATAAGCACATCCTTGCCCTGATACATAAAGTATTCAGCCAGTGAAGTACCGGCATAAGGGGCAATATACTGAACAGGAGCAGGGTCGGAGGCTGTTGCAGAAACAACAATTGAGTAGTCCATAGCACCGTTCTTTTCAAGGGTATTTACAATTCTTGCAACGGTAGATGACTTCTGACCGATTGCAACATATATACAAATTACATCGTTATTCTTCTGGTTAAGCATAGCGTCAACTGCTATGGAGGTTTTACCTGTCTGTCTGTCGCCGATAATCAGCTCACGCTGACCTCTGCCTATTGGGAACATTGAGTCGATTGAAAGGATACCTGTAGCCATTGGCTTGTTAACAGATTTTCTCTCTACAATAGAGGGTGCGGCACATTCAACAGGGCGGTAGTCGTCCGCCTTGATTTCTCCTTTGCCGTCAATGGGAGCACCAAGGGCATTTACAACTCTGCCAAGGTAATTTTCCCCAACGGGAACACCGGCTTTTTTGTGAGTTCTTGTAACACGGCATCCCTCTTTGATACCTCTGTCCCTGTCAAAGAGGATAACGCCTATTTCGTTGGCACGAATATCCTGCACCATACCCTTAGCGCCGTTTTCAAAAACTACGATTTCGCCGTACATAGCACCGTCAATTCCGTAAACTCTGGCTATACCGTCACCAAGGGAAATTACGGAGCCTGTTTCCTTCTCTCCTTTGTCAAAATCGAAGTTTTCAATTTCACTTTTCAGTATTGAAATAATCTCGTCTGATCTGACTCTACTCATTCCGGTTACCTCCGTACTAATTTACGATTTAATGCGTTGAGCTTGCTTTTGACGCTTCTGTCAAAACGGTGACCGTCAGCCTCAATTACAAATCCGCCAATAAGCTCGGGGCTTTCTGTCATATTTAAAACAACCTCTTTTGCATTCAGTCTTTTCTTAACAAATTTTTTCAGCTTTTCCTGCTGTTCATCTGTTGGCTTTTCAACATAGTAAAGGTTTGCCTCAACAATGCCCTTTTCCCTGTTGTAATAATTTTTATATTCAGAAAAAATATCGAAAATATCCGAAACTCTTCCGTTCTTGCAGACTACCTTAATGAAGTTTTTAATGTCGTCGGGGAAAATCCTGTCCACAATACTGTACTTCTTTTCAGGGGGAATAACGGGACTTGAAAGCACCTTTACAAGCTGAGGGTTTTCCATCAGAATCTCCTGTGCTTCGCTTATGGACTCACCTTTTACAGAAAGCTCATACAAAACCTTTGCATAGTTGCAGGTGGAGTTCTTCATTATTCATCCTCCTCACCAAGGAAATCGTCATATGCAGATTCCCCGCCGGAAGCATTTGTCCTGACAACCTTTTCAGCAGCAACAAGGGCAAGACTGGCAATTTCGCTTTCAAGGGTAGCCATTGTCTTGTCGTACTCAAGGCTTGCGTCCTTCTGTGCCTTGTCAACAATCTGCTTAGCCTGCTCATTGGCAGAGTCAATAATGTTATTCTTCTGAAGTTCAGCTGTTTTCTTAGCCTCAGCGGTAATTTCAGCCGCCTTGTCCTTGGCTGACTTCAAATCCTCCTCGTACTCTGCCTTAAGAAGTTCTGCCTCTTCCTTTGTTTTTGCGGCAGAATCAAAGTCATCCTTAATCATCTTTTCTCTTTCGTCCATCACCTTTTTAATAGGCTTTAGCAGGAAGAATTTAATAATCAAAAAGAAAATCAGCAGATTGATTACTGTAAATAATATATTCCATGGATCTAAATTTAGCATTATTATCCCACCTTAGAATAGTAGAATTATCAAAAGTCCTACAACAAAGCCGTAGATAGCTGTTGCCTCGGCAAGTGCTGAACCAAGG
>JBJEOU010000027.1:0-3859 GCA_051880875.1 Ruminococcus sp.
GTCACAACCCACAAGCAAGGAAAATTTTGTTCATAAGAAATTACTTCTTAAAGTATTTCTTAAGATTTTCAGGCTCCTTTGGCTGAGCAAAATTGTTTGTAGAAGCAGTACCTGCAGCAAGCTTTGCTGACTTGACAGCCAAAGCACCAACAACCTTTTTAACCATTTTCATTATGCACAACCCCCTTTCCTATAACATCTGCTAAAATAGCAATATCCACCACAATAAGCGTTGGCAAAATCACTAGGAATTCATTGATATGAAATAATGTATAAAAACATATGCTCAACGCAATTTCTGCACAAAGCATAATGATGGATATTAATTTGTACTTTCTCCTGTCACCAGGCTCTATCTTTTTGTTTGGGTGTTCAACCGGAGAAAAGAGGATAACAGTCAACAGAGTTACACAGAATATTAGTCCTGCGGTAACAAAAACCTCACCCTCACCCATTTTTAGTAGTAGTCGATACATAAATATTGAGAATAAAAAGGAAATCACAAAAATTGTATTGCACTTTAAATATGTGTTTGCGTGATAACCGCCGGCAAAGGATTTTATCAAGGTCAGTGCAACCATATAAATCATAGCCTGAGGGAAATATCCTGTGAATAAACCTATGGCAGATATGACGCACATACCTACAATGGAAGATATAAGCAGTTTTATTCCGTAAACATAAATTTCTAAGGGATAGTCTCTACTATCAGAAAACAAAAAATCTGCTATTTTTTCAGACAAAGAATTCAGTAACATAATATAAACCTTCTTTATCTGTATAATAGCAGATTTTCGTGTAAAAATTTCACTTCTGGTAAGAATTGTCGATTTTCTGGTAAAATTAGACCTTCAGCACTACTGTTGCAAGCAAAAATCCATCTTCTTCGTAGTATCTCAGCTCGCCGTCATACTTCTTTACAGTTTCCCTTATAATGCTTATTCCCCTTCCGTGGAGATTTTTATCCTTCTTGCTTGTAGCAAATTTCGGATTGCTTTGAACGACAGATTTTTCAATCTTGTTCTTACACACAATAATATAATAGTCCTTGTGATGGGAGATTTCTATTCCCATTATTCGCCTCTCCAAAGGACAACACTTCAGGTATTCAATAGCATTGTCACAGAGGTTGCCAACGATTGAAACAATATCCGTATTATTTGGTAAAGACAGCATACTGCCCTCAATATTAATTCTTAGTTGAATATTCTCCTTTACAGCCTTGTCCTGCGCCACATTAAGCACCGCATTGAGCAAAGGGTTGTGGGTAGAAATAGGAGTGTAAATGCTTTTCAGTTTCTCCTGACTACTGTCGCAGCACTTAACCGCAGCGTCGTACTCTTTGTTTTTAATAAGCTCGCTAATGCACAAAAGCTGGTTGTTCATATCGTGCTTTATGTTGGAGATTCGCTCCATCTGATTGTTGGTGCCCAAAATGCTGTCGTGATACAATTTTTCTCTTTGCTTTGACAACAAAAGCTTGGTTTCTATTTCGTTCTGCCTGCTTATATGGGTCATCATTTTCCATACAATTACAGCTATTACAATCATACTGCTGCAAATCAAAAACAGGTATGGCAAAATATCGAAACGAAATTCAGTGATGGTAATCACTTCAAGGGTGGAATAAACCACAACCATGGTAAGAACAGGAATCAGAACAAATGCAACAAGGTCACTTTTTTTGACAAACTTGATTTCCGCAGACCTGAACTTCAGAATAATTATATACGCCATAAGCGTGGCAAGATTAACGAAAATGATGCACAATAACCTGTATGCAGATGACTTTGTAGCCAGATGATAATATGATACTCCCGAAAGATAGCTGACCAGATAACCAAAGACATAGCTTATAACCGTATTTATAAGATAACAGAACAAAGGCATTACTATTCGTGACGCTGTGTTACCCTTGAGAAAGAGAATGGAGTAAAGCTCCATAATAAGTATAAATAACGCCGAGATTTCTAAAACGGCATAGTTATTGTAGAATGTAAAGAAAGTTAATACGGCAAATAGCGCCACCGCCGTACCTGTGTACGCCAATATATCCCGTATCTTGATTTTGTCAGGCTTAAAAAAGAAAAACAAAAATCCTGAAAAAATCACCGCCTGAAACAAATTTGTCAGAACTTCAATAATAATGTTACCCAATATTTCCCACCATCCATCTATAGTAATCACTTCTTAACTGAGCCCTGTACTTTCTGCTGATTGGTAAATGCTTCCCACTTTGCAAAATCACTTCATTTGTAGTGAGTTCCTGGATGTGTATAGGGTTGGCAAGGCATCCTAAGCCAAGCCTTAGGAAACAGCTGTTGCAAAGCTTCTTTTCTATCTCTGCAACCGTTCCTCTTTCTCTGTATTTGTTTCCGTTTGCGTAAAAAAACAGATAATTTTTATCTTTTTCGATATATTCAATATCCTTGATTTTAAGTACAACAGTAGTTCTGCCCTCTTTAAGGTAATATTCACAGGGCTTTTCTACTGTGTCAATCAATTTCTTAATGCAATACCGAACATCTTCCTGATAGTCTGACTTTCGTATAAAGGTAAGGGGGCGCTTTTTCAAAGCCTCAAATACCATATCGTCCTTTCCTGTGAGAAAAGCTATGAACGGCAACTCTCCGTCCGTAGAAAATTTTGAAATAATGTCATATACCTCAAGTCCGTCTGTCCCCGGCATATCAATGTCAAGAAAAATCAGGGAATACTCCTCAAAATTATCTATGAGGTCGCCTCCGCTATAAAACGATTCTACCTTCCCTCGGGACTTAAACTCCATTAACAGAGATTCTATATATCCCTTAACAATATTGCAAAAACCTCTGTCATCATCGCAAACCGCAATTTTAATCATAAATACCCTCACCTGTGAAAACCTGCCACCATTATATCACATATTTTGTATCATTAAAACACCATATCTAAAAATAAATCCACATATAACAAAAATCCCCTTAAAACGGGGATTTTTATGCTGAATATTTAAGGAAACACTGATTAAATCATTTCACAGATAAGACGGTGTGTGAAAACAAAAACTTATTCGTAATTTCGCACAAGACTGATTACCTTGCCCAGCAAAATTACTTCATCCACAATAATGGGTTCAAAAAGGTCATTTTCCGGCTGTAAGCGGTAGTGACCGTTTTCTTTATAAAATCTTTTGCAGGTTGCCTCGTCCTCCATAAGGGCAATAACAATTTCTCCGTTGTCGGCCACGGGTGTACGCTGAACAATAACAATATCTCCGTCAAGGATTCCTGCGTTAATCATAGATTCTCCGTCAATCCTCAGGGCAAACAGATCTCTGCCTCGAACAAAGCTCTCCTTGACAGGCACATATCCCTCAATATCCTCAACAGCCAACGCAGGCAAACCGGCGGTTACCCTGCCAAGGACGGGAATCTGCCTTGTGCGTTCCTCTCCTGCAATTCGGATACAGCGGTTAAGCCCCTTGTCACGCTGAATAAGACCCCTCTCCTCCAGGGTTTTAAGGTGAAGATGAACGGTAGAGGTTGATTTCAACCCTGTATGCTGACAAATTTCACGAACAGAGGGAACTCTTCCCTCTTCACAGCACTCCTTAACATAATCAAACACCTTTTGCTGACTCTTTGACAATGGTTTCATATAATCACCGCCTTGTTTTTTTACATTATATCACAAGCGCACCGAAAAATCAAACATTTGTTTGAAATATTTTTCTGTTGAATTTAACATTTGTTATAGAAATGTTCATCTTTTCACATAAACAACAAATAATTTTCAAAAAAGCATAACCCCTATTTCATATATAGGGTATATACTCTAACTGTACTTAAGAAATGGAGCCGCAACCATTTCAATACTA
>JBJEOU010000028.1:0-17520 GCA_051880875.1 Ruminococcus sp.
GACATCTGCAGTGAGAGTACCGTGTTTTTTGCCAAGGGGAGTTTGCATAACAATAGAATAGCGGTTTTCAGACATTGCTCCATTCTCCTTTCTTACTGCATACAACAGAATACAGGAATATATCGGGAAATAATACGGTCAAATCCACCCATTTGTGTAAATACCGGACAAAATCATTAATTTGTGGGGCAAATTTCTTTTGTACCACACTTGTCCCACATTGTCCATTGAAGATTTGACGGACAGTTGTATAATGAATATGAGGTGTTGCAAATGAAGTACAGTGAAATTTCCCTGAATACAAAAAAATCACTTTCAAAAGCCCTCAAAGAGGCAATGAAGAAAAAGCCCTTCCAAAAAATCACCGTAAGTGAATTGATAAAGGAATGTAACATAAACCGTAAAACCTTTTACTATCACTTTGAAGATATTTATGCCCTACTTAAATGGACCTTTGAGCAGGAAGCAATTGAGGTGGTTAAGAACTTTGATTTGCTTGTTGACTCAGAGGAAGCCATAACATTTATAATGAATTATGTTGAAGAAAATGAATATATAATCAACTGCGCCTACGATTCCATCGGCAGAGATGAGTTAAAGAGATTTTTCTGTGCAGACTTTATGGAAATAATGACATCCATAATTGAACAGACAGAAGAAATGACCGGCAAGCATCTGGACTTGGGATATAAAGATTTTCTATGCAGTTTTTATGTTGAAGCGACAGCCGGAATGCTTATTGACTGGATTAAGGACAGAGAGCATCGGAATCGTGAAATTGTGGCAAAATATATGCTAAAAACCATACGAGATTCTCTGATTGGAGTTTTGCAGGAATATAATCCCGATGAATAAGTATAAAAAATCCCAACTATTAAGGAATTTCCTTTAATAGTTGGGATTTTCTTATTTTTATTTTTGTGTAATGGGACTCACAGTTTAATCAGCCTGTGTATGCTGACCAAGAATTTGAGGAATATCTGTAAATCTGGTTGTTACCCGGAATTGTCAAATTTCCTGTTTGAGTACCGCTTCCGTTGTTGAATATGATGTTTTCGTATGAGCTGTCAACAGTAATCTTGTAGATTGTTCCGCTAACCTGTGTCATACTTTCGCCCGGCCATGCGTTATTTGTTCCGCCTGTCCACACATAAGCCTTAACCGTTGACCAGTTTGATGTGTTATCAAAATAAACAGTTACTGTGGAGTCGCTTGACACATCCCCTGCGATTGCTTTGAGTGTATCAAACTTTGAGCTTAGTGAGTTGTAGTGAGCCAAAGCGTCACTGCCGGAGAAAGAACCGCTGTTAGCCAAGCAGTAACGATATTCCTTTTTAACAGCCATATACTGGTCGTAGGAGCTGTAGGTATATTTACTGCTGAGGTAATCCTTAACTGTGGACATCAATGTGCTAAGGTCGTCTGACGAAGAGCCGGATGCAATCAGCGTCTTTGAATTTGTTGTAACGTTTAAAATAGCCTTTTGGATAGCTGTAACATCATTAATTGCAATTCTGCCGTCGCCGTTAAAGTCAGCCAGAGCCATCTGGTCGTCCGTCATGGTTTTTATATAGGAAACATGCTTCTGAATAACTGTGGCGTCCTGAATATCAAGACTACCGTCCATATTAACATCACCTGTAACATAGAGCACTTTGCTCTCCCCTGTTGCGGTAATTACAATGTTTCCTGTTACGCTTGGAATATCAATGGTGAAGCTCTTGTTAATATCACTTCCGGAAGATGTGACAACAGAGGAAGTGATGTCTGTTCCGCCCATTGTAACCTTTACTGTCTTTATATACTCCTCAGTAGAGGAAGGTGTTTTGTCTGATGTGTCAGAAAGGACACACTGATATCTGCTGTTTTCAACAATTCTCTTGGATGTGTTGCTTGCTTTCAGGTAAGCAGAGCTGTCGATGTTATACGAAATAGAATACTCCTGTGCCTGTGTGGTTGAGGTTGTAGTTGTAGTTGTTGTAGTTGTTGAGGTGGTAGTTGCTGTGGTGGAGGATGTTGTGGTTGGTGTTGGTGGTTCAGCAGAACCGCATCCCTCTACAATATATGTTGTCTTTGGGTCAACTAAATTATAATACAGGTTTGCGCCGTTACATATAATGTAGTCACCGTAGGAGTCAACATAATATCCCTCTGTTTCATCCTCATTGTTTGTTCTGTCCATATTTCCCAAGTGAGGGGTAGTTGACAGGGGTTTTCTTATTCCGCCCACTGAGGAGTTATGAATCATCTTTGCAGTTGCTTTGCCTGCGGAGGTGTCATAGTCCATATAGTTAAACTGTGCACTGAAATAGATGTGTGTGTGTCCGCAGAAGAACATAACATTAGGATTATCGTACAAAATCTGCTGGAGCTGTTTGTTGCCCGAATAGTCAAGGCCGAGAGGAATATCGTAATATGGGTCGTCCTCATCGTCACCTACACCCCATTGCCAGAAGCCTGCATGCTCGTAGATGTAGATGTTGTGGCCGTCGTTTTTATACTTATTCAGCAAATCCTTTACCCAGTTAAGCTGGGTTGTGGAGAATTCATCGTAGTTCTTAGGGTTAAAGTTGGTTTCAAGGGACATAATTATGAAGTGATCCCCTGTTTTCGGCTCGTCAAAGGTGTAATAGGCTTTGTCCGACTTAAGACTTTCTTCATCACAGAGAAGTCCTGTTGCTTTTACAAATGCACTGATGGCTGTTGACTTTGAAGTCCACATTTCGTGGTTACCGATTGATTCGTAAATAGGGTTGCAGTAGTCGCTATCTGCCAAAACCTTTTGGTAGCTTTTCCATTCGGATATATAGTTGTTTTCCGAGTCGCCGTTCTGGTTGTTGACATTATCTCCCCCTGTTACAATAAAGTCAAGATTTCTGGCGGCGGCACTGTCAAGAGCCTTGCGCCAATGCACCTCATCATACGGATATTTTCCGCTGCCATAACCGTCGTTTGCTATGTGGATATCGCTGTATGAACCAAAGGAATAGTGCTTTTCGCTGCTTGAATGAGGGAACCTCTTGCTTTCAGGTATGGTATACACAGCGTCAGCCTTTGCAACTGATTTGTCAGTTGGTTCTGAGGACGCCTTAAAAGCAATTATCTTTGTTGCATCAGCCGGAATAGCTGTCTGCATATACATCTTTGTTGATACGCCGGAGGTGGTTACCGACAGCTTGTCAATGGGATAGTAACCCTCAAGTGCCTTGCTGTCGTTTGCCCAATAAAGGTAGTAGCTTCCTACACCGTTGCTGTCGTTTGCCTTTACGGTGATAGTCCCCTCTGCAAAGCCTGCTTTGCCTGCGTCGTCACCTGTAAAGCTGTAAGAAATTCCGGCGGTGGCTCCGCTTGAATACATATCTGAGGATTGGGCAAATACAGATGTGGAAATCAGCACTGCACTTGCCAATACTGAAAGTATTACAAAACAAGATAGAAGTCTGTGTGAAAATCGTTTATTTACTTTCATAATAAGCCTCCTGTAAGCTATTTATTATGACAGAGGAATGTTGTAGATTTTTTTATCCACTCCGCCTGTTTCCTTATACTTAAAGGTAACTGTCATAAGTCCCATTGTTGAGTCGCCCTCTGCTGTGCCAAGCTCAACATTGGTAATTTCAACCTCTTCAACCTGGCTCTCTACTGCCGAGATTACTTCTTTTTTAACCTTTTTTTCTACATCAGAAGTCATCTGGTTATCGTTTTCAGCCAATATTTTCAGAGTATCGCTGCCTGTTGTTTTTCCGTCCTCAGTTCTCTTTCTGCTGGCTATAGCAAGGTAAACCTCGTTTTCGATTTCCTCAAAATTCTCAGGGAAAGAGTTTTCGTCAACACTTGGCTGGGAAACTGTTGTTGCCTGAGCCACATTGTTGTTAACACTTACATCCTCACCATCGCTTACATAGTTGCCCTGTGGGGTTGTTGCAGACTGGTCGTCACCGCATCCCGCTAAAGACGCAAGGGACAGAACAAATACTATGGAAAGCAAAACTGATACAACTTTTGATAATTTCATTTGATTAAATTCCTTTCAAATCATTTCATAATGTTTGTGTAAATACACACTTCAACACATATTATGATAACACAAAACGGTGTTTATTTCTATCAATTTACACTTTATTATTGCACAAAGTTTTATTCTCAGATTTAGTCAAAATAAACTAATGCACAGTTATTTTTTACAAAAAGCACTCCCCATAATTTGTAAAAATACATAAAAAGGGAACGGATTAACCGTTCCCTAAAAACCATATTAAGAGCCTGCTGACTCGTATTTCTTAATGCCCCGGTTCCATACAAGGACAGAAACGACAAACAGCAGTGATGAAACAAGTATTGTTCCAAGCACGCAGAACAGTCCGTTTTCTCCACGCAAAAAGTAGCTTGCAGGATAATAGGCTGTAAATGCAAAAGGAATTATATAAGTAATAACAACCTTAATAAAATCGTTGTAAATTGTAACAGGGTACTTTGAAAAGTCACTGCTCATATAAAACATATGGGTAATGTGTCCGCTTTGCTTAGTCCAGAAAGAAATTGCCGAGGTTATTATCTTTATTCCCGTATAGATAAGAACAGCAAAAGGAATAAGCAACAGAAGAACAAATACACGGTACCACACAATATCCGCACCGATTTGAATCAGGCTGTATGTAATGAGAATTATGCCCATTATCAATTCCCCGAAGGCGTCAATCTGGAATTTTTCCACTGTGACATAGAAAAGGCTGTTGATAGGTCTTGTAAGGTACTTATCAAATTCCCCTTTTCGTACAATGTGGTATCCAACCATCCACAGATTGTCAAAGAACATATGGTCAATCGCCTTTGGTATTAGACTGAATCCGTAAATAAACAAAATCTCGTTAAATGTCCAGCCGGCTAAATCGGGAATTTGACTAAAGATAATTCCGATAAACAGAATTTCAAGCACCTGTTCAAGGAGGAAGCCAATAGCTCCAACAACAAAGTCAACCTTGTATTCCATCAGCTTTTTCATATATTGGGAGATAAAAATTCTATGAAGTCTTAATGCTCTTTTCATATTATCAACCTCCCTGTAAGCAAAGGTGCTTCATTGCACTCTTCCAAAGCAATTTGGAAACTACAACAAAGAATGCAAGCCAGAAAACCTGAAGTGCCATTGACCACAGAATCTGTGTTCCTGTGTAAACTTCCATATATATCATAACAGGGGTGTAGGAAAGACTTGCAAAAGGCAGGTATGTAAGGACAATCCTTAGTACATCAGGCATAAATGCAAGGGGTATTGTTGCACCTGACAGGAAGTTCACAATAACATTCTTGATCAGATTTGTTCCCCAAAGGTTTGTAAGAAAAAAAGCCAAAAAGCCGTAGCACACATTAAAGTAAAAATTAATGAGATACGCAAGCTGTAGGGAAACAAAGAACAATAAAAAGTACCAGATGTTAAAGCACACACTTCCTGTTGCAACAAAACGATAAATCTCCACACCGATTACAATAGGGAAAAACATTATGGAGTAATTCATCACCTTGTTACCAAGCTCCTGAAACAAAAAACACATATCAAAGGAGCAAGGCTTTATCAGCCTCATAGTAACAGAACCGTCCACTATTTCCTCCCCCAGGGCAAAGGCTCCGTCGCTGGCGGAGAGATACCCTGTCAGGAAAGAAACGAACACATACACTATCATATTCTCCATAGTAAAACCCATAAAGGTTTCGCCTTCGGAGGAACTAAAAACAGCTTTCCACACAAAGAACATTACAAAGCACTTAAAAATTTCTCCAATCATAAAGAAGAAGAAATTTGCCCTGTAAGCCATTGAGCTTTGCAGTCCGGCTCTTGAAAAGGGCAGGTATGTACGAAGTAGCTTTTTCATTACACACCATCCTTGTATATCCGGCGGATAATCTCCTCAATATCTGCATCCTTTACATTGATGTCACGAACATCAATTTTGCCAAGGGTATATTTGAGAATATCCTGAACAGACGCCTTCTGGCTGTTAAAGCGAACAGCCACCTGCACACCCTGACGCTTTATAGACAAATCGTCATCATCAAGTTTAAAGGCAGAGGAATAGTCAAGGTGGGAAATATCCCCCTCATCCTTCATCTCAAAAGCAAGTTCACGCATCTGACCGAATTTGTGCTTAAGGTTGTTAATCTGGCCGTCATAGACCAGCTTTCCTTTGTCAATCATTACTATTCTGTCGCAGAGAAGCTCAATGTCGGATAAATCGTGGGTAGTTAAAATGACAGTTGTGCCCTGCTCTGCGTTAATCTTTTGAATAGCTTTTCGGATGTTGTCCTTAACAACAACATCAAGTCCGATAGTAGGTTCATCAAGGAACAGAACCTTAGGGTTATGCAGCATTGACGCTGCAATGTCGGCTCTCATTCTCTGACCAAGTGACAGAGTACGAACAGGACTGGTTATAAAGGACTCAAGGTCAAGCACCTCGTTTAAAAATTCCATCCTTTCCCGGTATTCCTTGTCCGGCACCTCGTAAATTTCCTTTAACACGGCATAGGTTTCACGAAGGGCAAGGTCCCACCAGAGCTGTGTTCTCTGGCCGAATACCACACCAATCTCTTTTACATACTTTTTGCGGTTTTCATAGGGAATCTGGCCGTTAATTTCGCACTTGCCCGATGTTGGTGTGAGAATACCTGTGAGCATTTTAATAACTGTGCTTTTTCCGGCTCCGTTGGGACCGATAAATCCCAGTATCTCCCCCTTGGGAACATGAAAGGATATTCCGTCAACCGCCTTCACTATCTCTTTTTTCGGATTGAACAGGGATTTTACACTGCCCTTTATACCAGGCTCTTTAACGGTTTTCTTAAATTCTTTTCTAAGATTATCAACATAAATCATAAAATCCCTCCTTGTGCTAACACCCTTTTGTTTTGAAAAAATTTTGATTTACCTGTGCCAAAGGAAATGTCATTGGGCTACAAAACCTAAATAGCAGAAAATATATCAAAAGATTTCCACACACTCAATCAATATTAGCATAATTACCCACAAAGCTATTAAAACATTAAATGAAAATATTGTCAAGCAACTGTTGGTTTACAAAAAAAAGGTGTTGTTCAGATGTTGGGTTTTTCCAACAAATCTTCAATGCTGCAACCAAGGGCCAATGATAATTTATACAGCGTCTTTGCCTGGGCTTTGTCAATATCATTGTTTCTCTGCTCATACATCTGTATTGAACGGAGCTGAACACCGGATTCTTCCGCAAGGGACGCTTGGGACAGACCTCTTGCCTCACGAAACCTTTTCAGCTTTGTTTCAAGCAGAATACTATCCATTCTGTCAAACATTGCATCGTAAAATTGGTGTATATCCATCTCGTGAAAGATAGGGTACATATCCACAATATCACTCATTTTCACCTTTTCAAAAATATCCCTGAATGGATAAGCACTATACCACTGAAAATCTGCCAATGCCCACCCTGCCCAATATTCAGCTGATTTTTCCATGGGCTGAGTTGCAATTATATTTAAATTTTCTTTATATATCTGTCCAATAATACTTCTTGCAAGTTCCACCCCGGACATTCCTGTAAGGATTGCAGGGTTTCCTCTTTCAAATTGCTTTGCTTTGCCGGATTTAATAAACAGTTCAGCAAACCAGTCAATATCATAGTCACAATCATTAACAGCATAGTCAAACATAACTGCAAGATTTGTCTTTGCATTTGGTAAATATATTTCATCGTAAGCGTGGGTCATCATTTTTCATCCTCTGTCTGATAATATCCATAATAAAAATATCATCATCTTCCAATAATTTAAACGATAATTCATCCTTGTACTGTTTTCTTGCATTTTTATCCCTTGTACTAAACTTTGGAAAGTACACAGTTTTGTCGACAGGAATTGCTTTAACAAATTCTATTTGCTTAAAAGCTTTCTCTGAAACAAGAGCAATCTGCTCACCCAATTTTCCAAGCTTTAAGGCTTTGGCAAGACTTTTGACAGGCAGTCCGTTGGCAACAAATGATTCAGCATAGTTGAAATATGAATCATCAGCCCTATATCCGGTAACTACATCATAATTCTTTGTATTAATATAAAAATTATCAATTAAATATTCCCTGGCCATTTTCCCGTAGTCATTGTCCAGGTTAAATGTTCTGTTCTGTAATAAAACAGCAATCCAATTCAGAATTGTTTTATCATCATCATTGAGATTAAGAGTTTTTAAATTGCCCATATAAAAGCTGTACACATTGACAAAACCGTCTGAATTCTGTTTGCATGCCCACTCTTTTGCAAGCTCCAAATCCTCTGTACAATAAAAACCCTGACCGTAATCATTATTCTTTTTACCCATTGTAAGCTTAGGTGTTTTGATAATATGGTTTGAACCATGATAAAGTGTAATCTTGCCCATAATATTCTCCCGATATATTATACTCACTAATGAACTATCATTACAATGATATACCTATAATATATCATTACAATGATATATTGTCAAGAGTTCAGAAAAATCTTAAAAAAGTATCCGCCTATGATGTACATATAGAAGTACAAAAAGCAACCCCCTTCTGAGGGGTTGCTTTAGGAGGAGATATAAAATAAATGCGTCAGCATATTATTCTTTTTCTTTTGGCTCTGCTTTCTCCTTGTCAGCCTTAGTATCTGCTTTTGCTGTTGTTTTCTTTGTAGCTGTTTTTTTAGCAGTTGCTTTTTCAGCTGATTTTGTGGCTGTTGCCTTTTTAGCAGTAGTCTTTTTTGCTGTTGTCTTTTTCTCGGCAGTTTTCTTTGCCGGTGACTTTTTAGCGGTAGTTTTCTTGGTGGTTGTCTTCTTGGCAGTTGTCTTTTTAGCAGGCTTTTTAGGTGGAGTCAGCTTTTCAACACACTTGAAGAACATTGCGCTCATTGGAGGTATTGAAAGACAAATGCTCCAGTCAGAACCATGCATCGGCTTGTCAACTGCTTTGATTCTTTGTCCATTTGTAATGCCGTAACCGCCAAATTCTTCATCATCTGAATTAAACACTTCTGCATAGTATCCGTAATCAGGAACACCGATACTGTAATCAACTCTGTGCATTGGCTGGAAGTTCATTACACAGATAATGTTGTTGCCCTCCTTATCAATTCTGCGGAAAGCGATGATAGACTGTGTATAGTCATTGTGATGAATCCACTGGAAGCCGTCCCAGTTTGTATCAATCTGGTGCATTGGCTTTTCTGTGTTGTAGAAGTTGTTCAGCTTCTTAACATAACCCTGAAGTCTCCAGTGCTTTTCGTACTCAAGGAGATTCCACTGGATGCTTTCCTCTGCATTCCACTCGTCAAACTGTCCGATTTCGGTACCCATAAATGTGAGCATCTTACCCGGATGAGCCGCCATATATGCAAGGAACAATCTTACTCCGGCAAACTTCTGGTCGTAATCGCCGGGCATCTTATTAATCAGTGAGCATTTACCGTAAACAACCTCATCGTGGGAGATTGGCAGGATAAACCTCTCGCTGAAACAATACATAAATGAGAATGTAAGGTTATCGTGGTTGAACGGTCTCCACAGTGGGTCAAGGGACATATAGTGAAGCATATCGTTCATCCAGCCCATATTCCACTTGTAGTCAAATCCCAGACCGCCGTCCTCTACAGGACCGGTAACCTGTGGCCATGATGTACTCTCTTCGGCAATCATCATAACCTGTGGGTGATACATATGAATAGCAGTATTCAGTCTTTGCAAAAATTCAACAGCCTCAAGGTGTTCTCTTCCGCCGTACTTATTTGCCACCCACTCGCCGTCACGGCGGTTGTAGTCAAGGTAAAGCATTGATGCAACAGCGTCAACACGGATACCGTCAATGTGGTACATATCAACCCAGTACATAGCCGATGAAATAAGGAAGGAGATTACCTCGTATCTCGCATAGTCAAATACATATGTACCCCATTCCTTGTGCTCGCCCTTACGGGAATCTATGTACTCATAACAAGCTGTGCCATCAAAGCGACCCAGACCGTGGCCGTCCTTGGGGAAGTGAGCCGGAACCCAGTCCAGAATAACCCCGATGCCCTCCTTGTGGCAAGCGTCAACAAATGCCATAAGGTCGTGAGGAGTTCCGTATCTTGAAGTCGGTGCATAGTAACCTGTTACCTGATATCCCCAGCTTCCGTCAAAGGGATACTCTGTAATGGGCATCATTTCAATATGTGTGTAGCCCATCTCCTTGATGTAAGGAACAAGCTCTTCGGCAAGCTTTTTGTAGTTAAACACACTGCCGTCCATATATTTTCTCCAAGAACCGGCATGAATCTCGTAAATATTCATTGGCTGTTCAAGGTGATTTTGCTTTTTCTTTGTATTAATCCACTCTTCGTCGCTCCACTCAAAGCCGGACAAATCATATACCCTTGACGCATTGTCGGGGCGGGTCTGAGCGTGGAAAGCGTATGGGTCGGATTTCAGCTGTTTTTCAAACCAAGGTGTTTCAACACAATACTTGTAAATGTCAAACTGCTGTACTCCCTCAATAAACAGCTCCCATACTCCTGCTTCACTGATCTTATACATATGGTTGGCATTCTGATCCCAACCGTTAAAATCGCCCACAACAGAAACAGAAAGGGCATTAGGCGCCCATACCCTGAACACAACGCCGTCCCTATTGTCCCAATTCACACAGTGGGCACCCATAAATTCGTATGCCTTTGTGGAGTCACCGTCGTGGAAAAGCTCCAGAGGGGTGCGAGGATCATCAAACTGATATTTCATATTTATTTACACTCCTTAATGTAACAATCTCGTTCAAACTGTTATAAGTATATTTTAACAAGAAATTGTCCTTAATTCAATACATTTTGAAAAACTGAAAACTAAATTTTATCGCCATTTTTATACATTATGCACAAATATGTAACCTTTTTTCGACTTTTAATTCTTTTTAAGAATAAATACCGTGCAAAAACTGATGAATAAGCAGGTTGACCTCCTTTTTATTCATCTTTGGATTTTCCACAAAACGGTAGGAATACACATGAAAACTGAGTATGCCCAAAAAGGTCATGGCAAACTGTTTTTCTCTTCCGTTCATATTGCCCAATGTGTCCCTTGCATTTGTAAAAATCGATATGGCTATCTCGTTTATTTTTATACAATGCTTCATAAATGCGTTGTTAAATTCGCTCATTGGCGGTGCGTACTGCATAGACATCATCATGGTGTACAGAGGCAGATTATTACACCCGACTGATACATAGCAGTAGGCAAAATTCTGGAGGTTTTTTTCAAAGTCACCTTCGTAATTTGCAGAGATTTTCAGTTTTTCCACCAAAGGCTCAATAAACTGCTCCATAATGCCCTCAAGGATTCCTGCCTTGCTGTTAAAATGGTAGTAAAGCGCCGGCTTGGTAAGGTGACATTCGTCGGCAATTTCCTGCACCCCAACGGCATCATAGCCTTTCTTTGAAAAGAGTTCAACAGAAACCTCAAGGATTCTTTGGCGTGTACTTTCGTTTGCCAATGCAATCAACCTCTTCCTCAAATATATTTATATTTTACCGAACGGTAAGTAAGTTGTCAATAGGCAATTATATATTCGCCTAAAAATTATTTTGTATAAAACAATCCCCTGAAAGCTAAACTTAAATCTAACTTTCGGGGGATAAAAGGATAGTTATATATTTGAGAAAACAACGGCTAAATCATCTGTACTTTTGCAGTAATTCATAATTATATTTTTCAATATCGCTGAAACTGCTTTCCGAGTAATTTGAGCTTGGCTTATACCAACTGAACTGCTGATAATGCGCCTTGATGGATGGTGTGGTAAAGTTGTAGCCGTGAAGAGCACAAATATCGTTTATCGCCTGCTGAATTTCCTGGGATGACTTTTTCTTAATCTCCTCCCCTGTCAGCTTTCTTGTTGAAATATCCGGGAACACAAGTCCTGAAACAGAAGTGATGTTACTGTTTGCTTTTGTTGCAGAAGTTCCGCTTTCATCTGTGGAGCTTGGCTCTGTTGTTGATGCGGTGGTTGAACATCCGTTTTTGTCAATTACAGCGCCTGAATCAAAAACAACACTTGTACATATTGAGGCGAACACACTCTTGTCCACCATACTCTTGTATGCCTTTTTCAAATTTTTATTTTTAGTATCATACTGCACATCGCTGGGACGGTAAGAAATCAAATAGTAGGTTGTATCGTCTATTGTTACAGTGCCGTATTCCTCGTACTTAGGCAGAGTATTATAGCTGTCATCCTCATACATAGCAAATGTGAAAAGTCTTCCGTTTCCATCGTTTCTGTGGTTTTCCTTTTCATAGAAAGTTACGCTTTTTTCGTTATTCCTTCCCTCTTCAACGGCATATTTATTTTCCCAGGAATTTGGGATTACAAATGTTGCAGAGAGCAAATCAGAATGGTATAGCAGGGTTTTTGCTGTTGTAGTTGCAACAGTTTCCTCTTCCAGTGTTACCAGTTCGGAATTTCCCTGTGTTGTGGTTTCTGTTGTGCTTGAAGTTGTAGTTGTTTGCTTTTCTTGACTGGAAAAAATATTCTGGCATCCGCAAAGCATCAAGGCAACGCTGAGTAAAAGGATAAAAACAGATAATAACTTCTTCATAACAAACCTTCTTTCAAGGGGATTATATCACATAAAAAACAAAAAGTAAATTGTTGTCGCTTTTTGAGGTAACTCCATTTTTGCAAAAAATTGCGTTTTTTATTATACGGAAACAATGGATAAATCACAATACACATATTATTTCCGGATTTTATAGGAAAATCCCTCTATTTTAGTTGAGGCATAAATGATTTAATTGTAACATTTTTGTTTATTAGTTTATCCCTCAATGATTTATTTGTAATCCTTTTGTTTTATTTGGTTTAATTATAAACCATTTATTTGTTACTTTGTATACAATTATGTAACATTTATTGACTATTATGACCTATTATGTTATGCTTTACTTGTCTGTGAACGAATATCACAATAAGGGGAAATATAACTTGAAAAACTTTACAGTGATTAATGAGGAAGTAACCGTTGATGGAGAAAGTCATTTATCTTACGGGATCAGATGCAATAATTACGAGGAGGTTCTGGAAATAAAGGACATTACAAGCGAAAAAGATAAGATTGATTTTATCGTAGATCAATTTAACAGGGAACAACCCGAACAAATGCACATACACGATATTATCGAAAACTATCTGATTGATTTTACTGATTTTTAATACTGTGGTATAATAATCAGGGTGATTGAGATGATTTGCAATTTATGTCCGAGAAAATGCAATGCAGTCAGGGACAAGCATAAGGGTAACGGCTTTTGCCAAATGCCCGAGGACGCCTATGTCAGCCGTATTGCACTACACTTTTGGGAAGAACCTGTTGTAAGCGGAAAGCAGGGCACAGCCGCTGTTTTCTTTACAGGGTGTACCCTCAACTGCATATACTGCCAGAACAGAGAAATCTCTCAGGATAATCTTGGCAAAAAGATGTCTGTTGAAGAAATCGGGAATAAAATCATTGAACTGCTGAAAGGCGGTGCTGAAACCCTTAGCTTTATTACACCTACTCACTATTCCCACCTTATCAAGGAAATTATTGACTATGTTAAGCCGGAGGTGCCTGTGGTTTATAACACAAGCGGATATGAATCTGTCAGCACCCTGAGAGAGCTTGAAGGATACATAGATGTGTACCTGCCGGATTTTAAATACAGCAGTAATGAACTGGGAAAATTATACAGCAAGGCGGACAACTACTTTGACACCGCTGTCAAGGCCATTGACGAAATGGTAAGGCAGACAGGCAAGCCTAAAATTAACCCAAAGGGGATAATTGAAAGAGGAACTCTGGTTCGTAATTTAGTATTGCCCAATCACACCCGAAACAGTATAGAAATCATAAAATTTCTCGATGAACATTATGAAGGTAAAATTTTGTTTTCACTAATGGGACAATATGTGCCATATGGTTTGGCATCATCCCATAGCAAATTATGCAGAAAAATAACAAAGCGTGAATATCAAAAGGTTCTTTCGGCTTTTGAAAGCAGTAATCTGGAGGGATTCTGTCAGGAATTATCCTCGGCTGACGAAAAATACATCCCCCATTGGGATGTGTAAATCCATGAAAACCCTTTCAGCCAAAGATTTACCGCACACACATAAGTCCTGAACTAAAAGATATCCAAAAATCATTATAAACTAAATATTCATTCACAGATAAACATTTTGCCGATGAAGAAACCCGCATTGTAAATGCGGGTTTCCTCCGTTTGTGTCGATATTTTGTAAAGATATACAGCTTTTCAGACGGATATAGAGTATATTCAACCGACTTTAGGAAACAAAAACAGGCACAGCCAAGACTGTACCTGTAAATTCTCATATTATTTTGCAAAGTCAGAAACTCGTGACTCACGAATAATGTTAACCTTAATCTGACCGGGATACTCAAGCTCCTGCTCAATCTTCTGACAAATTTCTCTTGCCAAAGGTATCATTCTCTCGTCATTGACATGCTCAGGCTTAACCATAACGCGAATTTCACGGCCTGCCTGAATTGCAAAGCAACTGTCAACTCCTGCAAAGCTTTTGCCCACTTCTTCAAGCTTCTGCAAACGCTTGATGTAGTTTTCAAGGTTTTCACGCCTTGCGCCTGGTCTTGCAGCAGAAATTGCGTCAGCCGCCTGAACAATACAGGCAACTACTGTCTTTGCCTCAACATCACCGTGGTGAGCATGGATTGCGTGAATAACTGCGTCGCTTTCCTTGTACTTTCTTGCAACATCAACACCAAGCTGAATATGTGAGCCCTCCATCTCGTGGTCAAGGGCTTTGCCTATATCGTGGAGAAGACCTGCCCTCTTTGCGACAGTTGGGTTAAGTCCCAGCTCAGAGGCAATCATTCCCGAAATATATGAAACCTCAACGGAATGTTTTAGAACATTCTGACCGTAGGAGGTTCTGTATTTTAATCTACCCAACAGCTTGACAAGCTCAGGATGGATATTGTTGATTCCGGCCTCAAGAACAGTCTTTTCGCCCTCTGCCTTGATTGTAGCCTCAACCTCTCTCCTTGCCTTTTCAACTGTTTCTTCAATTCTTGCAGGATGGATACGACCGTCTGCAATAAGTTTTTCCAGAGCAACTCTGGCGATTTCTCTTCTGACTGGCTCGAAGGAAGAAAGTGTGATAGCCTCCGGTGTATCGTCAATGATAAGGTCAACCCCTGTCAGTGTTTCGATAGTGCGGATATTTCTGCCCTCTCTGCCGATGATGCGTCCCTTCATATCGTCATTAGGAAGGGGAACAACAGAAACCGTTGCCTCGGCAACCTGGTCTGCTGCCATACGCTGAATTGCAAGGGAGATAATATTTCTTGCCCTTTTGTCTGCTTCTTCTTTAAGTTTTTCCTCGTATTCAAGGATTTTTACAGCCTTTTCATGGTCAAGCTCGCTGTCAAGCTGTTGTAACAAATAGTCCTTTGCCTGATCTGCTGTGTAGCCTGAAATTCTTTCAAGCATTTCAAACTGGCTCTTTTTAACCTGCTCAACCTCTTCCAGCTTTTGTTCAACCTCTTTTTGTTTCTTCTGAAAGTTGTACTCTTTCTTTTCAAGATTGTCCATCTTTCTGTCAAGGGTTTCTTCTTTTTGCTGAATTCGTCTTTCCTGACGCTGAACCTCTTTTCTGCGACTGGAAAGTTCCTTTTCGTTTTCGTTTCTTAAGCGGTGAAGTTCATCCTTACCCTCAAGCAGGAATTCCTTCTTTTTAGCCTCGGCTGACTTGATTGCTTCGGTAATTATGCGGTTTGCCTCAGTTTCGGCAGAACCAATCGCCTTTTCAGCTACCTGCTTTCTTCTGCGGATACCAAAAAAAGTACCCACTGCAAAAGCAACGCCAAATGCAACCACAATCAGCACTATTGCTAACCATAGATCCATACGAAATGACACCTCCTCGTTGTTGTTTTTTTTGGAAATACTGATTAAATCATTTGCACAGATTGTGCAGTGATTTAAACAGTGTTTCCATAGTTCAAATTCATCAAAACAATCGACCGGTGCCGTTAAAGACAGATATTCAATTTTACAAACTATAATAAAGGCAAAAAGCCCTGATAAGAATTAATCATTAAGCCCGAAAAAAACGGGAAATATTTTAGTTTGTGTATAACATCATAAATTATGGTGAAAAATACTAAATGATTATCCATATATAACGGCTCGTAATGAGTCAATTAAATTTAAGCAGGGAAAAAATCCCTATGTGTACGCAAAACCCAATTGCATACACTAATATATTAATAGAAAAAGTAAAACTTGTCAAGTGATTTTCACTATAATAATTTCTATAAAGAATTATAATTTGTTTTATATGTGAAAAACTGTACAGAAATCCCCATTATTTTTTGTTAAAAGTATTTCATATCATAAAATTTTCTCAAAACTTGCGTTAAATTTTCCCCAGAGTATTGAAAAATTTACGATATTGTAATATTATATAATTACCTTAAAAATTAGGAGGAATTGAAAATGGCAATTAAAGTTGCAATTAACGGTTTTGGCCGTATCGGTCGTCTTGCATTCAGACAGATGTTTGGTGCAGAGGGTTATGAGGTAGTAGCAATTAACGATCTTACAGATCCTGCTATGCTTGCACACCTTTTAAAGTATGATTCTGCACAGGGTAAGTATGCTCTTGCTGATAAGGTTGAGGCTAAGGAATCCTCTATCGTAGTTGACGGTAAGGAAATCACAATCTACGCTAAGCCAAACGCTGCTGAGCTTCCTTGGGGCGAAATCGGCGTTGATGTAGTTCTTGAGTGCACAGGTTTCTACACATCTAAGGCTAAGGCACAGGCTCACATTGATGCCGGTGCTAAGAAGGTAGTTATCTCTGCTCCAGCAGGCAACGACCTTCCAACAGTTGTATATTCAGTAAATGAGAATGTTCTTACAAAGGACGACACAATCATTTCTGCTGCTTCTTGTACAACAAACTGCTTAGCTCCTATGGCTAAGGCTCTTAACGACCTTGCTCCAATCCAGAGCGGTATCATGAGCACAATTCACGCTTACACAGGCGACCAGATGATTCTTGACGGTCCTCACAGAAAGGGCGACCTGAGAAGAGCAAGAGCAGGTGCTGTTAACATTGTACCTAACTCAACAGGTGCTGCTAAGGCTATCGGTCTTGTTATTCCTGAGCTCAACGGCAAGCTCATCGGTTCTGCACAGAGAGTTCCTGTTCCAACAGGTTCTACAACAATCCTTACTTCTGTTGTTAAGGGTAAGGTAACAGTTGACGAAGTTAACGCTGCTATGAAGGCTGCTGCTTCTGAGTCTTACGGCTACAACACTGACCCAATCGTTTCTTCCGACATCGTTGGTATGACATATGGTTCACTCTTCGATGCTACACAGACAATGTGCACATATATGGAAGACACAGACACAACTCAGGTTCAGACTGTTTCTTGGTATGACAACGAGAACTCTTACACATCACAGATGGTAAGAACAAT
>JBJEOU010000029.1:0-3854 GCA_051880875.1 Ruminococcus sp.
CTCTTTAATATATCTTGCGGGATAGTCAAAGTGGGCAAGGCTGTCAAAGCCGTTCCACTTTACAACCTCAAGCTGTTCCTTAAAATATTCGTCAAATAAAGGGGCAATATTTTTGCTGTTGTACTGTAGAAAGTAGTAATCATCTTTTCCCTTTGCCTGATGGGTAGACGCCAGAATAAAGTCATAGTCCGCAAGGCCAAGGGCAATGCTTGTCTTTTCGGGGAAGTGTGTAGGCTCGCCAAGCTCCACACCTGCAAGCACCTTTATTTTGTCCTTATAAAGTGTTGCAACTCGTCTTGTTTCTTCCACAGACTTTGGAATTGCCTCCTCCAGAACAACACCAAACTCATTATTACTGTCCCCTATTCCCAGTACATCGCAATGGTCTGTGATTGTCAAGACATCAATTTTATTCTTTATCCCCTGTTTCACCATTTCTTCAACGGGAACTTCACCATCAAAGGAAAATTCCGAATGAGTGTGGCTGTCACAAATAAACATATACATCACCGTAAAAAGTTTATCATATTATGACCTTTTATGCAACAATTCTCCTTTACTTTTAGCCCTTTGAGTAGTATAATATAACAGAATTTATTTTTGGAGGTACATTATGAAAGCTGTTATCACCGTTGTAGGTAAGGATACTGTTGGTATTCTTGCAAAGGTTTCCGCAGTATGCTCTGAGCATGAGGCAAATGTTATTGAGGTATCACAAAGCGTGCTTCAGGATATGTTCGCTATGATTATGCTTGTTGAACTGAGAAAGAAGAACTTTGGCGAGCTTTCTTCTAACCTTGAAAAATTAGGTGAAGAAAATAATCTTAAAATACACTCTATGCACGAAGATATTTTTAACTCTATGCATAAGATTTAAGAGGTAATGTAATGCTTGAAACAAAAGATATACTTGAAACTATAAATATGATCGACAACGAGGACCTTGATGTAAGAACTATTACTATGGGTATTTCTCTCCTTGATTGTATGGATGAAAATATTGACAAGGCCTGTCAGAAGGTTTACGACAAAATCTGCTTCAGCGCAAAGGACCTTGTTAAGACAGGACAGGACATTGAAGAGGAATACGGTATTCCCATTATTCACAAGAGGGTTTCTGTTACCCCTATCGGAATGATTGCCGCACCTTGCAAAAACAGCGATATCACAAAGTTTGCCCTTGCCCTTGACAAGGCGGCAGACACCCTGGGGATCAACTTTATCGGCGGTTACTCCGCTCTTGTTCAAAAGGGATTTGCTTCCGGTGATATGGAGCTTATCAAGTCCATTCCACAGGCACTTGCCACAACTGAGAGGGTTTGTTCCTCTGTTAACATAGGCTCTACCAAGGCAGGTATTAACCTTGACGCTGTTAAGATTATGGGTGAGATCGTAAGGGATACGGCTGTTTTGACAAAGGACAAAGACTGCATAGGCGCTGCAAAGCTTGTTGTATTCTGTAATGCTCCTGAGGACAACCCATTTATGGCCGGTGCATTCCACGGTGTGGGCGAAGCTGACAAGGTTATCAATGTTGGTGTTTCCGGTCCCGGTGTTGTAAGGGCAGCTCTTACAAAATGCAAGGATCACAACATAGCACAGATTGCTGATGTAATTAAGAAAACTGCATTTAAAATCACAAGAATGGGTCAGCTTGTTGCACAGCAGGCAAGCAAAAGGCTCGATGTTCCCTTTGGAATTGTTGATCTCTCCCTTGCCCCTACCCCTGCTGTCGGCGACTCTGTTGCCTACATACTTGAAGAAATGGGTCTTGAGGGATGCGGTTGCCACGGCACAACAGCCGCACTTGCAATGCTTAATGACGCTGTTAAGAAGGGCGGAGTTATGGCTTCTTCAAGGGTCGGAGGACTTTCCGGTGCATTTATTCCTGTTTCTGAGGATGCCGGTATGATTGCCGCCACAGAAAACGGCTACCTTGACATAACAAAGCTTGAAAGTATGACTGCTGTTTGCTCTGTTGGACTTGATATGATTGTTGTACCAGGCGACACAAGTGCCGAGGTTATCTCTGCTGTTATTGCTGATGAGGCCGCAATCGGTATGGTAAACTCAAAGACAACTGCTGTAAGGCTTATCCCTGCTATTGGTAAGCAGGCAGGAGATTCCCTTAACTTTGGCGGTTTGCTGGGCAAAGGCCCTGTAATGGAGCTTAGAAAAGGCTCACCTGAGAAATTCATTCACAGAGGCGGTCAGATTCCTGCACCGCTCCAGTCGCTTAAAAACTGATTTTTTATGAATATATTTAGCGTAAGAAAGCTCTGCCTTTTGGCAGAGCTTTTGTTTTATTATTTTACTTTCAACCATCCATATCAAAGTCAAACCACATTCCGTCGTAATCTTTCTGACGCTGGATATAGGAGTGATAAACCCGGTTAATCATTATTCTTTCCAACATCTCTTCCCCATTTGTTTTGAAGTGGATTGGAATTATCATAATACTCTCATGAAGAGGCTCACAGAAAAATCTGTCGTTATCACGCTTAAATCCAAGGGGAACATCCTCCGAAATTCCCGAGGACAAAATCAAATTCACAGCTACAGAGTAGGTTGACATCTGCTTTATAAGATAGTCAATCCACATCAGGCGGTATTCACCCTTGACAAAATCGTAAAAAATGAAGGGATTTGTGGAGCGTACATTTTTCATTCCTGAATTTTTGTACTGCTCAAGGTTAATCTCATATGTAGTTTTATATGACTTAATGAGCCTTAAAAGTTTATTATCCATAATATCATTCCTTGACAATATTATACCACATAAATTATTTTTGCAAACAAAAAAAGCACTCCAAACGGAGTGCCTTTTTGTTCAGTTTATAAACTTAAGCCTGTTTCTTATTCTGAAAAGCACCAATCGAGTAAAGTCCAGGAAGTACAAGACCTGCGAACAAGCTAATGATTGTGCTGAAATCAAATCCCTGAGGATAACCAATCAAAAAAACTACTGTTGACAAAACTGAGAGTAAAATAATAATTACGCCAATAACAATGCAACCAGTAGTCTTTGCAGGCTTATTCCAGTTAACAACACCTAAAATACCTGCTACAAATTCTGCTATAACAGTATCATAATAAAAGAATTAGTACAAGTTTCAAAATATAAATGAAAAACAATAGATTCCCTTATTCCTTATGAAACACAAGTGTTTTATCTTTTAGATAATTATATTTAGAATCACTAACCTTATCTATGTGAATGGTGAAATCAAACCAGCCTTTACTGTATTCTCCTTCTATCACGGATATAAATTCGCAATAATCCAGTCCATCTTCTTCAAAATTTTTTGTATTACCGATTTCACAACGTTCATTTACAAATGCCAATTCGTAATTATCACCATCAACTGATACTTTCTCTTTATGTGGAATATCCGGAAATTTTTCAGCATAACTGTCAATACAAATATCATAGGCATCACATTTCCAAACACGATGATATTCTTTACCATAACCGCCTCTGGCAAAACTATGATATAAACCAGCCAAAACAATGATTATTACAAGAAATATAGAACCAAAAATTACTAATAGTTTTTTCATTTTGATTACATCACCCCTCGTTTGATATTTATATGTTAAGTCGAGTAACCAATTTTGTCAAGAAGAAACAAAAAAATAGAACCACCCTTTTGGGTGGTTCTATTTTTTGGCTGAGCTGGCGTACTTTCTTCTTTACCTACTGCCTTCCTCGCTTTATGGTAACTTGTTTAGAAAATAGTATCATAAACGCTACGGGCTAAAAACAGTCCACCGGACTGTTTTCTTAACGCCCTTTCAAATCCCGCCTTATTCTAAAAAAATAGAACCACCCTTTTGGGTGGTTCCATTTTTTG
>JBJEOU010000030.1:0-3771 GCA_051880875.1 Ruminococcus sp.
AGGGTATATACTCTAACTGTACTTAAGAAATGGAGCCGCAACCATTTCAATACTATAACTATAATAGTATAAGTACATTGTTCTACCCTCCTCAATGTAATCAAAAATAGAGATTTACATTGTACCCCTCATTTTTAATGAAACGAAGCACCGAACCATCCGCAAGGTTCGGTGCTTTGTCGTTTGTGAGCTTTTATTTTTACAAAAAAACGTATAAAAAAATTATTAATTTTTGATAAAAAACTGTTGACATATTAAAATAATATTATTATAATTAAATTAAAGAAACAGATACATTGTTCACTGTATTTAATTGTATTTATTAGTTGAATATGTTTAGTATTACAAGGAGGTAATACCAATGGTTCAGGGTAGTATTGTAATTGCCATCGTATTGGTCGTGATAGGTGCACTTTTAGCGGTCTGCGTAGGAATAGCCTTGAATATGAACAAGTCTGATAAAAAGCAGATTAGCAAAAGCAATGACGAAGACGTTAAGAAAAGACCAATCCTTGACATCGAGGATCTTGATATGACTGCTCTTTTTGAATAATTTGATGTGCAGGTCATAAAAATTGAATATTATGTAGATAATAGAGGGCATATCCAATAGGGTATGCCCTTTTTGATATTTGCAAAAGCTTTTTTGCAGGAAAAAGCCGAAATGGCACAAAAAATTCAAAATAAATAAAAAATAATAAAAATTAAGTTTAATTAAACTAAAGATATAAAATAAAAAATTCTAATTAAATTAAAGATACAGTAAAATAGCGTTTAAGTATTTATTTCTCTTTGATATACTTTAGTCACAGTCAAGGGAACAAACCCAAGACGAAATAAAAAATAAAAACAAAAATAAAAAACAAAACATTATTAAGGAGAAATCAAAATGAAAAATTCAACAAAGAAAATCACAACAATAGCAGCAACAGCAATCATCTGTGTTTCAACTCTGGCAGGTGCAACAATGGGTGCAGGAGCAAAGGCAGTACAGGCTACAAAGGCTCCCACAACCTCTGTTTCACAGGCTCAGTCATCAAAGGTTTATAAAATCAACCTTAAGGGCAACCCAACCACAGCCTATGACTGGTCATATGAAGTAAGCTCACCTGATGTAGTAAGGCTTGTTTCAAAGGATTACAAAAGCGACCCACACAACGACGGTGCAATGGGAGTAGGCGGAGTTTACACATACAAGTTTGCCGGTGTTAAGGCTGGGGATGTAAAGGTAACCTTTAAGTATTCCTCCTTCGACGGCTACACAGCAAAGAAGAAAACAGTAACACTTCATGTTGACAGCAAAAAGAATGTTACAGAAGTAAAAAATACAAACGGCAAGGCATATAACTACTACGGACACGGCCTTACCAAAAAGGGCTACGACTGGGATTACAGAATCAACAAAGCAGGCATTGTAGATATTAAGGTACAGTACACACCCAACAAGGCAAATCCTTGGAAGGCACCGGGTACATACAAGTTCACCTTCACAGGCAAGCAGGCTGGCAATGTTAAGGTTAACGTAATGTATATGAAGAGCGACAAGGTTAAGGTTACAGAAACCCTCAACCTCCATGTTGACAAAAACGGCAATGTTACAAGAGTATAAGTTCATAAACTTCCCCTATATGTAAGCAGAAGTGCCACCTTTTTAACAGGGTGGTGCTTTTGCTTTTGTAAGGGTGGATAAAATATTTGTTATGGTGTATAATCAGATATTATAGAATAATATTTTTAGGAAAAGCTATGACTAAAACATTTTTAATTGAAACATCATTTTTGAATGACGATACTGTTTTTCATCAATTTTACAATGAGACATCACCATACAGGCAGAAAAAAACCGACTCCTTTCGTTTTAGAAAAGATAAAAATCTATGCCTTGGCGCCGGAATACTGCTGAACTACGCACTTAAGGAGTTTGGTTTATCCGAAAAGGAAATGACCTATTCTGTGGGAAAGGCGGGCAAGCCCTGCTTTGAAAATCACAGACAAATACACTTTAACATTTCCCACTCCCACAAATGCGCCATAATATCTGTAAGTGACAAGCCTGTGGGGTGCGACATTGAGCTTGTCACCCAGCAGAATCTTGACATAGCACAAAAATTCTTTCATAAAAATGAATATATGTACCTGAAAAATCTTGATGGCTCTCATGAGCAAGCCTCTGCTTTTTTCAGACTATGGACGCTGAAGGAAAGCTATGTCAAGGCTTTGGGAATGGGAATGACAAAGCCGTTTCACAGTTTTTCTGTGGAAATCGGGGACAAAGTTACCATATTGGATAGCCAAAGTGAAAATTCACACTTTTTCAGGGAATACCGCTTTGGCGAATATATGATTGCCTGTTGCAGTGAACAGGACAACTTTCAGGAAGATTTATTAATTGTCACTCCAAAGGATTTGAAATAGAAAAAGCTTTGTGTTTTACGGGACTGTACAAATAATACTGTGCAGCCCTTTTTTGCCACACAACAAAAGTTTATTTTAAACTAAAATTAATTTATTTTAAACTTTTCGTGTTGTATTTTACGATTTATTGTGTTATACTGTCAAAAAAGACGGCATCACAGTTTTTCATCGACGGAGGAAAATATTATGGCAAGAAATGTTCAGAAATTAACCGAAGAAGAAAATAAATTCTTCCACTTAAACTATGATTATATGTGGCAAAAGCTGAACACCGCCCCCTACTATGTTTGCGGTGCAGGTGAATGCCCAAACTGGATAAGAAATTCCGAGGAACTACCCTCATATGTAAATCTTTCAAAGTGCAGAAATCATACCTTTGTGCCAAGTATGACCATCGTTAATAAGATTGTAAAGTTCTACAACTACAATCTTACCCCCGAGGTAACAACCTTTCAGTTCTTAAAGGAAGACCTTTCTATAACTGACATTAAACGAAGCAGAAACAACTCTGTATTTGACGACAGATTTCTGGGTACTTATTACGGATACTACTACGACGACTCCGAAGAGAAGAAAATTGTGGGAGCAATGATAAACATTTTTGAAGATAATCAGATGCTCCGTGTAAGGGCAATCACAGGCATCAGCTCCCAGGATGAGCTGTACGGAAACAACCTTAAAAAGCTTTTCAGCAGGGAGATTATCACAACAACAGCCTACAATAAGTATCACGATTCCCTGGACATTTCTCAGCGTGGCATTACATATTACGAGGGAGCTGTTGAGGTTACACCAAGATTTCTCATTATGGCAATGAAGGGCATTGACAGAGAAGAAAAACAGCTTGCCATCACCCTGAGCATTGAAAGCTTTGTGGAGAACAAGGAGTACATCAGCGGACTTTCTTTCTCAACACTTATCAGCGACAGGCACGACATACAGTTCTTCCTCTTCGGACTTTCAAGAGCCGACAGAGATGACCTGATTCCCCTTGACTATGACAACGAAACCCTAAAGGATATTTTGCATATCCGGAAGAAAGACAACGAGCACATTATTATGTCAGCCAACGACGACCGCAGGTGGTATAACCTGATTGTAAACAACGGCAAGTAAAACACTTAAAACAAACAGCACTTTTGCAGAATAATCACCTTGCAAAAGTGCTGATTTTTATTAATTGAGCAAAACGACAAAAGGTTACATAATAAAACCCTTGACAAATGGGTAATATATTGATATACTATACTTACGCCAAAAAGATAGGCGGTAAAAATATCGCAGGGTAGAGCAGTTTGGTAGCTCGTCGGGCTCATAACCCGGAGGTCGTTGGTTCAAATCCGGCCCCTGCATCCA
>JBJEOU010000031.1:0-3652 GCA_051880875.1 Ruminococcus sp.
AGCAGCTAAATTTGCTACTACGCTTTAATGTCTAACTTTTTGGGGTCACCTCATTCTTGGTGGTGAGGAGTTTTTTAGTTGGAATTCACTCTCCGTTATTTTCGCTTAGAAAATCTGTCCCGGGAGTTTCAGCTTTTCCTTGGGTTGAAACATCTTGTCGAATTCCTCGGCTTTTGTTTCGTCAACAAAATAACACTTTGGGGTTGCATACTCACCGGTAATTCCTTTTAAATAACCAGGTATCAGTTCCTTACACAAAAAGAACGATGCGTCCTCACCCTCAGGTAAACCGTGATAGCGTATACCAAAGTCACTTGCAAAGGTAAAACCACTTTTTCCGTAAAAGTCAATGTTGCCCTCAAAGCAAACCGCCCCACAGCCAAGGCATTTTGCCTTTTCAAGGGAATAGTCCAGCAGAATTTTGCCGTAGCCTTTTCTCTTGAGTTCAGGGGTTATGCAAATCGGCCCCATAGTCATAATGGGAATATCTCTGCCGTCGTCAGCTTTGATATTTGCCCTGACAAAAATATTTTGACCGATAATTCTGCCGTCCTTTTCCATAACGAAATCAAGCTCCGGCACAAATGCTCTATCGTTCCTCAACTGATTCAGAACATAATGCTCCAGACAGCCCGGGCGATAAACATTCCAAAAGCTCTCCCTTACAAGGTTTTCTACCTCTTTGTATTCTTCTTTTCTTTCCAAACGAATTGTGTAGTCATTTTTATTCATTATTTTTCCTCCTGATGATTGTTGACCTCAATACAGGGAGGTTGTGGCAGATTGTACTTCCATAACCTCCCGGTTCACTCTACAATCTCCAAGGTGCTACTTTTCTTCAAACAGCAATCTCCTTAAAAAATATTTTATATCAAAATGTGTTCCGCACTTTCACGGAACACATCTTGTATATAGATTAATTTACTTAACCTTAACTGTTTTTGTTGCGAATGAGCTGTAAGCTATTTTTTTGCCTGACTTCACAAATGCCCTAACCTGTACCTTACATTTGCCTTTCTTAATTTTGCTGAATGCTTTGGTTATGGCTTTTTTAGAGTTGTAATTTTTAGTAACAGTTTTTTTGCCGTTTTTGTACTTAATCTGATAGCCGGTAGCCCCTGTAACCTTGTTACATTCAACTGTAATTTTGCCTTTTGCACCGGTAACCTTGAAGGCAGGCTTTTTAAGGACAAGCTTCTTTAATGTTGTTCCCTTTGCAATAACTTTGTTGCATAAGCTACATACTTTTTTGCCCTTGATGCCTGTTGAAAAATAGGTTGCCTTTATGTTTATTGTCTTAATCTTATGGTTACCGTTGCAATCACGCTTGTAGTTGATTTTGTTTGCCTTTGCATAGGCTTCGGCAAAAGAATCAGGCTGAACATACAGAACAAAGTCTTTATTAGCTGAAGAAAAAGCATCTAATCCAATGGCTGTAACGCTCGTTGGAACTACAACTTTTTTCAAATTAATACAACTGCTGAATGCGCTACTACCGATTCCGGTTACACCCTCAGGAATAGTAACATTCTTTAAGGCACTACAAGACTCAAATGTATTGTCTGAAATCACCTTAAGATTTTTGCTTAGAGTAACGCTCTCTAATTTTGAACAGCTATTAAATGCACCGTTTCCAACTGTTGTAACTGTGTCAGGCATTTTAACAGACTTCAAGGCACTGCATCCGAAGAAAGCATAATTCTCGATTGTTTCTGTCTGATTTCCAAGGGTAACGCTTTCTAAATTCTGACAACTGTAAAATACGGAATTTGAAATTGTCTTTACAGAGTTAGGGAAAGTGAAGGATTTCAGTCCGTAACAGTAATCAAATGCACTACTTCCTATATTCTCTACTCCTTCAGGTATTGTAATATCAGTAAGTCCCACGCAACTGCCAAAAGCGTATTCTCCAATAGTTTTTACAGATGACGGAATAACAACATTGTTCAAAGCTGTGCAATCATAAAAAGAAACATCACCAATGGTTTCAAGGCCCTGATTAAACTCTACTTTTTCAAGAAGTCTACAATAGGAAAAGGCAAATTTATCTATGGACTTAACGGAAGATGGTAATTTAATTTCGGTTAATGCATTACAATCGGAAAAAGCACTTTCATCGATAACTTCCAGACCACTTCCAAAGTTGACTTTTTCCAGATTTTCACAGTCGTAAAACATACTTCCTGGAATATGTGTTACATCATCATTAAATGTAAACTCCTTCAGACTAAAACATTTTCTAAAAACCTCAGCATCATATAGTGTTACATTAGGCAAATTAACACTCTCCAGTAACTCACACTGGTCAAAAGCATTATAATCTACAGTTGTAACAGTAGGAGCAGAAAAACTCCTCATACTTGCAAAACTGAAAGCATTGCTTCCAATGTACACAGGTGTGCGGTCTGCAATTTTGTCAGGAACAACTATGTCTAAATTTTTGTCCTTGTATTCGTCAAGGAGTCCTGTGATTTTCACTTCGTTATCGTTTAGTATAGTGTACTTAAAATAGCCTTCTGTATCCGCCGATACTGAAATTTCCGCAAATGCAAGAGATGAAAGAATAAGGGTTAAACTTATTATAATTGATAATGTCCTCTTCATAATAAACCTCCTTTTATAATAGAGAAAATGTCCCCACGGTTTAATTATAAATTAATTTTGTTTAAAAATCAACATTTATATACAAAAACTTCAAATAAACATCTAAAATATTAGTTATTTTTTCTTCCTTGGCATGGGAAGTTCATCATACATCCCTTCTATCAGCTTTGCCAAAAATTCTTTATCTTCTATATCCTCCACAAGGAGCATTTCTTTTGCTCCCTCATAAGGGGACTCCTTTACAACACTTGGCATCATTGCAAGTGCCGAACTAACCGGCTTAACCAAAAAACGGTCATCATAAATACCGCCGATAATCTTCCCCCGATAATATATGATATATTCCCCCATCATAGGACGATATGTAACATCCTCCAAGTCGGAAAGTTGTTCTAATACAAAATTTAAATATTCTTTACTTGACGACATCTTTATCCTCCCTGCTTTAATCACTTCACCTTCTCAAATGATACAGTCTTGTCCTTCATAGAAATTTTGCCCACCTTGTAGTCGTAGTCCAAAAGTTCTTTCTTGTAGGTTAAGAAAGAATGGTCTATTGGCAAGCCTGCAATTTCCTCTATCTCGCCATAAGTAAGCTTTAGGCTGTCTGTGCCGGTTTCATTTATGTATTTCCACAACGGGTCGTATTTGCTCATTACTCCTCACTCCTGTCACAGGGACGCAATCCCTTTGAATCAATATGGTGTGCCCTGCACTCGTTACACTTTCCGTGTCTGATACACTTTGTCTTTTCGCACGGACAGTCCTTGTTAATCACCATTCTGTACTCCATGGGAACATACTGTATTCCCTTGTCATTCTTAATATCATCTGTAACTGAAAAGCCAAGTTTCTCATATATAGGAACAGCGTACAAGGAAGAATGTACCGTAATAACCTGGGAAGTGTTCTCCCTAAGGACGGTATTCCACAGCCTTTTACCTATTCCCTGTCTGTGATGATTTCCGTCCACAAAGAATAACGCTATATGCCTGCCTGAATTTCTTGTTGCTATTATGCCAAGTAACTCCCTGTTTTCATAGGCACC
>JBJEOU010000032.1:0-3631 GCA_051880875.1 Ruminococcus sp.
TAATAGGATATAATCATTAGGAAATTAAGGAAAGAGGATATATTTATGGAGCGTTGGGATATTTACGACAAAAACAAACAGAGAACAGGCAGGACAATGGAGCGTAACAACTGGATTTTAAAGGACGATGAATATCACCTTACAGTCCTTGGTGTTGTGTGCCGAAATGACGGAAAGTTCCTCATTACAAAGAGGGCAGAGGACAAGGCTTGGGCTCCCGGCTGGTGGGAGGTTTCCGGCGGTGCGGCAATGGCAGGGGAGGACTCCATCGACGCTGTACGCCGAGAGGTAAGGGAAGAAACAGGTCTTGATGTTACAAAGGGAAAAGAGGAATACCTCTTTACATACCACAGAGAAAATCCCGGCGAGGGTGACAACTACTTTGTGGATGTGTACCGATTTACCCTTGATTTTACCGAGGAAGATGTCCACAATCAGGAGAGGGAAACAACAGGCTTTATGCTTGCAACAAAACAGCAGATAGAAGAATTTGCAAAAGAGGGAATTTTCCTCCATTACGACAGCATCAAAAAGGCTTTTGATATTTAAGACATAAAAAATCTTGTTATTTTTACACAAAAAATAATTAATCCAAGATTAACCTTAATTAATCCGAGATTAACCATAGTTAATCCAAGATTAACCCCAATAAATCCCGGATTAATGCCACAAAGGAAAGTAAAGAAAAGTAAAGAAAACAAAAGAAAAAGAAACAAAAGTAAAAGAGAGAAAAGAAAAGGACAGCAAATCTGTTTTTTCTTGCTCTCTCAAATTGATCGAGAAATATTTATTTTTTCAATTCATTGAATACCCGGAATTATTATAATAAAGGCTCCCCATTAATTGGGGAGCCTTTTGGTTACATAATAATTTTATTGTCTGTGGCTGTTGCCTGTATGGTTAATTATACATAGCCTATAATGGAAGAAATTAAGATTACAACCATAAATACAGGGGAAACATACTTAACCATTACATTGTAAAGCTTTTTGCCCTTGAATGGGCCTGACAGGCGGATTTCGTCCTCCACCGTCTTTGGCTTTACAATATATCCTACGAACAGACAGGTGAGAAGTCCTGCTATCGGCATGAGGATATTGTTGCTGATGTAGTCGAAGAAGTCAAGGAAAGACATTCCGAATAATGTGATGTCGCTCCAGATTCCAAAGCCTAAGGATGACGGTATTGCTATGAGGAAAGAGGCGGCGAGAATCAGCAGACAGCCGGGGATTCTCTTGATGTTGAATTTGTCCATCAATACGGAGAGGATTGTTTCCATAAGTGAAACGGCTGATGTAAGTGCCGCAAGGAATACAAGGATAAAGAATGCCGCACCCACAATTTGTCCTCCTGCCATTGAGTCAAACACCTTAGGGAGCATTACAAACATCAGTGTAGGGCCTTTTTCCAGCATATTGGGGTCGCCGTTTGAAAAGGCAAAAACAGCAGGGATAATCATAACACCTGCCATAAATGCAATAGCTGTGTCAAAAATCTCAATCTGTCTTACGGATTTTTCAAGGTTGTCCTTTTTGCTCATATATGAGCCGTAGGTAATCATAATACCCATTGCAAGTGACATTGAGTAGAACAGCTGTCCCATAGCGGCAACAACGGTTTTTATGGAAAATTCTTCAAAGTTAGGCTTGATGTAGTAGATAAAGCCGTCCATAGCTCCCGGCAGAGTAAGGGAATAGATGCCTATGCCAACGGTCATAACAACCAGAACAGGCATAAGGAACTTGCTCACCTTTTCAATTCCCTTTTGAACACCGAACATAATGATGACGGCGGTGACTGCAATGAAGATTGCAAGGTAAAAGATTGGTTCGCCCACCTGGCTGATAAATCCGCCAAAGTATTCGTCAGAGGATGCCTGGGTACCGTTGCCTGAGATAAAGAGAGTCACAAACTTTGTTACCCATCCGCCGATTACGCTGTAATACGGGAAGATGATAATTGGCACAAGTGCAACAATGTAGCCGATAAAGGAGCATTTCTTGTTTAATGCACCAAATGCGTCAATACAGCTCTTGCCTGTTTTTCTTCCTATTGCAATTTCGGTAAGCATCAGGGAAAAACCAAAGGTTACGGCAAGGATTAAATATACAAGGAGAAAAATTCCTCCGCCGTACTTTGCCGCAAGGTACGGAAAACGCCACAGATTGCCAAGTCCTACAGCCGAGCCTGCGGCGGCGAGAACAAAGCCGATTCTGGTAGAAAATCCGCTTTTCTTATTCATAAATTACCCTCCAATTTAAATTTTTTTGTGAAAAGTATATATCATAACCCATTGTACCATAATATATTCTGTTTGACAATTAAATTTTCAAAATAACGGAGATGTACTGTCACTTGGTGCTTTAAGGTAATTTTAGATAACAATAATTGACACATTCTTTCTATATAGTAGCAGAGAAGTGAAAAAGCTATGGATTTTTTAGATAAAAGAAGTCTTTTAGATATTGCAAAAAATGTTGATGAATTATAAATTTTTTGGAAATAAAAAATCTTTCTTGAAAAAACTTTTTCAATCATATATAATAATGTGCGTTGCAAATTTAATAACACAAGGACGACACAAGTAGTGCATTTTTGCACATAAATCTGATTACGGTACCAACTATTACGCTGACATCGGATTTGCTTGTGTTTTTTTGCGTTTAAAGAAAGAAAGGAATTTTATTATGCCGAGAAATCAATTTCAGAGGACTGTGTTTGCATTCCTCACAGTATTAGTCACCGTACATGCATATGTGTTCTTCAGCCTTTATGTGGTTAACGGAGACACACTTATGTCAGCAACAGGAGAAACCTCCGTCATATCTGCAATTAACCATCAGGGCGGAGTGTATATGTTTGGTACATACCTGCCAATATGGGCAGTAATTATCATTGAGTTCTGCTTTGCTTTTGCTTTGGAGCTTGTAATGGGAAGTCCCTGCTCCTTTAAGCTGGCAAGAAAGATTTTTGACCCAAAGAGAAATCATCCGATGATTTTTGAAACAGCAATCATCTGTGCCACAGTGGGACTTATGTGCCCTGCAATGAGCTTTCTCGCCTCAATTTTCTATTATCCCTACTATGCAGGATTCAATGTTTTCACGTTGCTGGCAAACTGGCTGAAGCTGATGTGCTTTAATTTCCCTTTTGCATTCTTCACACAGCTTTTCTTTATCCAGCCCTTTATCAGAACCGTTTTCAAGACCTTGTTCCGCAAGGATATTGCCGCCCGCAAAAAAGAGGTTAGTGAGTCTGAGGCACAGGGTTACAACCTGAAACCACAGAACGAACAGGAAGTTATTGCAGACATTATGAAGCGAATCGACAAAATCCAGCTTGAACTGTCAGAAGAAAAGGAGCTGACAAAGAGCAGGGGATAGGAAAGAAAAAACTTAATAAGCCTTGTGTTTATTATGAATTTTTGCGATTTTTAAATAAATTAAAATAAAAAATGCACGAAGAAAGAAAATCTATTGCAAAAGCAGTAGATTTTTTCTTTTTATGATTAGAAATAGACATTATTTTGCAATTTGTTAATAATAATCTTGCAAAAATACAAAAACAGGTGGGAAATATCCCCTTTTTTGTGGGTTGTCACAAAAAATATGTTAAATTCTTGACAATTAAT
>JBJEOU010000033.1:0-3610 GCA_051880875.1 Ruminococcus sp.
CCCGTTTTTCAGCATATCAATGTCGTGGTTGCTCTCCAGCACCAAGGCGTCCACACCGTAAAAGGCGTTTCTCACATCATCATTGATAATGCCAAGGTCGGTTGCCACCATTGCCTTGCGGTTGTCGGAGGTTGTGACACGATAACAGCAGGGCTCTATTGTGTCGTGATTGGTTGGAAAAGCCTCCACCAGCATATCCCCCAAAGAAATCTCACCGGAAATTATGTGGGTTTCTGCACTTGCCTCTATCCTGTTGTCCTTAATAAGACCCTCCATTGTGCCCTCTGTGGCAACGACAGGAAGATTGTTCTTCTTCACAAGCACCCTCAGGGCGGAGCAGTGGTCAATATGCTCATGGGTGACGAAAACACCCCTGATTTTCTTAATATCTATGTCGTTGTTGCTAAGGGCATTCTCAATCTGCTTACAGCTTCGTCCTGCGTCAATCAACACTCCGCCGTCTGACGAGCCTATGTAGTAGCTGTTGCCCTTGCTTCCGCTGAAAAGCGGTATCAGCTTTGCCATTTCTATTCCTCTCTAATCACAAACCTAATCATAAAAATAGGGATACTTTCGTACCCCTACAAATAAATCTTTATTTAACCTTAAACAGACTCTGCAAGCTCGCCCTCCGGGTCATATACCTTTTTGATGTCTGCTCCCAGCTCACGGAACTTTTCAACAACCTCTTCGTAGCCTCTTTCGATGTACTGAATGTTGCTGATAACTGTTGTACCCTTGGCTGTAAGGGCGGCTATAATCATTGCGGCACCTGCACGCAAATCGGTAGCCTTTACAGAAGCAGGCTTCAGAGGTCTTCCGCCCTCAATGATGGCAAGTCGTCCCTCAACAGAAATTTTTGCGTCCATTCTCTGGAGCTCGCTGATGTACTGGTAACGGTTATCCCACACATTTTCGTTGATAATGCTTGTTCCGTTGCAGGATGTTAGCATTGCAACAAACTGTGGCTGACAGTCGGTGGGAAAGCCGGGATGTGGCATTGTCTTGATGTTGCAACGGGTAAGGTTTCTGCCCCTTGCGTCAACACGGACAGCCTCATCATATTCCTCAATTTCACAGCCGATTTCACGGAGCTTTGCGGTGATGGAGTCAAGATGCTTTGGAGTGATATTCTTAACTGTTACAACACCCCTTGTTGCCGCTGCGGCGGCCATATATGTGCCTGCCTCAATCTGGTCGGGGATGATGGAATATGTTATACCTCTAAGGTACTCTACACCACGGATTTTGATTACATCTGTACCTGCGCCACGGATATTTGCACCCATTGAGTTAAGGAAGTTTGCCAAATCTACAACATGGGGCTCCTTAGCACAGTTTTCAATTACAGTAAGACCCTCTGCTTTAACTGCGGCAAGCATAAGGTTGATTGTTGTACCAACAGAAACAACATCAAGATAGATGTTGTTGCCCTTCAGCTTTCCTCCGTTGCTCTTGATGTCAATGGCACCGTCGGAAATTTCGTGGGTACAACCCATTGCCTCAAAGCCCTTAAGGTGCTGGTCAATAGGTCTTACGCCAAAGTTACATCCACCGGGGAGCAAAACCTTTGCCTTTCCGAATCTGCCCAGCAAAGCGCCCAGCAGATAGTAGGAGGCTCTCATACCCCTTACAAGGTCTGTTGTTGCTTCGTGGGTTCTAATGTTTCTTGGGTCTATGTCAAGTGTTGACTTATTTACTCTTTTAACATCGGCGCCCATCTCCTTGAGGATAGTGCCGATGAGGGTTACATCGCTAATGTTTGGTATATTTTCAACTCTGCATGGTTCATCACAAAGGATAACGCCGGGGATTATTGCAACTGCCGCATTCTTTGCACCGCTTATTGTTACCTCGCCGTTAAGCTGTTTTCCACCGTTAACTACAAATTTATTCAAGCTTGCACACTCCAATATGTTATGTTTATGGTATATGCTTTTTATTCCGAAATATTAGAAAAAATAATAACAATATTTTAACCTTTTTTTCTAATAAAAAATTAAAAATCACAATTTAATTTAAAGACTAATTAATATATTACCCCTAAACCCATTTCAAGTCAATCTTTATTCTTGATTGTAACTCTTTTTGTGAAACTTGTATGCAATTTGAAATTTGCCTGTAACCTTTTTTAAAGAATTTGACCGTTTACATCGGTATTTGTAATTTTTCTGTAAATAATTCTTTTAAAGAATAAACATTTGTTCTATTTTCTTTTAGATAATTATTTATGAGAATTAAAGGGCATTTGACAGAAATAACCTAAATGAACAATTATTTTGCTGATATTACTTCAAGTCTGTAATATTTTTTAGGGTTTCTTTAGTCACTCTTCACCCCAGTATTTTCTGTCAAGACTTCTGTACTGGAGTGCCTCCGCCACATGGTCACCCTTAATTATTTCGCTTTCCTCAAGGTCGGCAATGGTACGGCTCACCTTTAGTATTCTGTCGTATGCCCTTGCGGAAAGTCCCAGATTATCAAAGGCATTTTTCAATAGAAGGTCAGCCTCCTCATCTGTCACGCAGAACCTTGCAGACAATTCCGAGGTAAGGTTTGCGTTGCAGGTGATTCCTGTTCCCTTGTACCTTTTGTTCTGTATTTCTCTTGCCTTATTTACCCTCTTTTGAATTTCCGCTGTGGTTTCTCCCTTTTCCTTACTGCTTAATTCGCTGTACTCCACAGGGGGAACCTCAATATGAAGGTCTATGCGGTCAAGGAGAGGGCCTGACACCCTGTTCAGGTAATTCTGAATACTTCTTTGGGAACATCTGCACTTCTTGGTAGGGTGATTGTAGTAACCACAGGGGCAGGGGTTCATGGCGGCAAGAATCATCATATTACAGGGGTAGGTGTAGCTACCGTTAACACGGGAGATTGTCACCCTGCCGTCCTCAATAGGCTGGCGCAGTCCCTCCAAAGTTTTTCGTGAAAATTCAGGCAGTTCATCAAGGAACAGCACGCCGTTATTAGCCAGGGTGATTTCACCCGGCTTTGGGATATTGCCCCCTCCTGTCATTGCCGCATAGGAAACTGTGTGGTGGGGACTGCGGAAGGGTCTTGAATTAACCAGCGACACCCCCTGTGGGAGCTGTCCTGCAATGGAAAGCACCTTTGATGTTTCAATCCGTTCTTCAAAGGTCATTTTGGGGAGTATGCCCGGAACACGCTTTGCAAGCATACTTTTTCCGCTTCCCGGAGGGCCTATAAGGAGAACATTGTGTCCCCCTGCCGCCGCAATTTCCAATGCCCTTTTTGCTTCAAGCTGTCCGCACACATCGGCAAAGTCGGGGTAATGCTCAGACTCCTCCTCCACACTTTCCTCATAGGAAACCGGGGTGATTTTTTCCATTCCCCTAAGGTGTGCGCTTAGCTGATACACATTCTTTACAGGGAAAACCTCAATTCCCTTTACCACAGCGCCCTCGGCGGAATTTTCGTAGGGTATGAACAGCTTTTTAATACCCATCTCCTTTGCCTTTATCGCCATTGGCAGAACTCCGTTCACCTTGCGAACATCTCCACCCAGGGAAAGCTCCCCGATAAAGGCGCTGTCCTTAATGTCTGCGTCAAGCTGTCGTGTGGCAAGGAGAAGTGCCACCATTATGGG
>JBJEOU010000034.1:0-3597 GCA_051880875.1 Ruminococcus sp.
GGCGGAAAAAATTGCGGATACTACTGCAATTCCGGCTATTCCTCCGCCTTTTATTTCCATTACATTTTCTCCGGTGATTCCCCCTATTGCCACTGCAGGTATGGAAACACAGGTGCAAATTTCTCTTAACTGTTCTTTTGTAATTCGCAGAGCATTTTCCTTTGTTGAGGAGGGGAAAACTGCCCCTACTCCCATATAATCTGCTCCCGAATTTTCTGCAATTTTTGCCTGTTCTACGGTTTTGCATGTTGCCCCGATTATGAAATCCTTTGGAACGATTTTTCTTATTTTTGACACAGGTGCGTCCTCCAGACCAACATGAACACCGTCTGCTCCGCTTTTTAGTGCTACAGTCACATTGTCGTTGATAATAAGGGGAACGTTGTAGCGGTGGCAAAGTTTTTTTACCTCTATCGCCTCTTTAACAAAAGCCTCTTCATCAAGGTTTTTTTCACGGAGTTGGACTATTGTTACACCGCCCTTAAGTGCATCCTCAATCTGCTGGTATAAGGTTTTTTCTCCAACCCAAGCGGAGTCGGTTACTGCGTATAAAAGCAACATTTCCTTGTTAAAAATCATCTAAACTCCCCCAAATACTCCTCTACATCTTCGCACATCATAGTGCCACTCATAACGCAAACACCCTTTGCACCGGCATTTATTACCTGTGGAAAGTTTTTGCAACTTATTCCCCCAATGGCATAGACGGGGATTTCCACACTTTTGCATACATTTTTGAGAAAATCAAGTCCCCGTCCGGGAAGTCCCTTTTTGCAGCCGGTGTCAAAGATATGACCTGCTGTGATGTAGGTGCAACCAAGGCTTTCTGCCCTCTTTGCATCCTCAACTGAATGACATGACGCACCTAACACCTTAAAACTTCCTCTTCCTTCCCTTGAAAGGTTATTTAGGATATGAAGTGGTAAGTGGAGATAGGGGTGTTTTATCTCCAATGCAACCTTAGTAAAAGTGTGTAGAATACAAGGTGTATTGTACCTATTGCAAATTTCTATAACCTTAACGGCAAAATTTCTATATTCATCCTCGGTCAAATCCTTTTCACGCAGGATAATGCCCTTTGGGTTCGCAGATGCTATCTTTTCAATTCGTGTTAAAAAATCCTCTTGGCAAAGGGAACGGTTTGTTACACACAAAATATCACACATACAAATAGTCGTTGAGCACAGGTTGCAGTCCTTCGTCGGAAATATCCTGATACATCTTGCCAAGGCTACGGTTGTCGTCAATCTCAAACTGCTCGTCGCCCTGTGCATCCTGTGTTTCCTTTCCGCTGTATTTGCTTTCATGGTCGCCGATTCCTGTTGAAACTCCGGCGGAAATCTTTGTGGCGGCAATTTTCACAATTCCGTTTCTGAACTCTGCGCTCTCCCTTGAAGAAACAGTAATTCCCACATAAGGAAGAAAGATTCGGTAAGCGCAAATCACCTGACAAAGCTGTTTTTCATGAACATCAAGGGGGTTGATTTTGTCGTTGTTTATAATGGGTCGAAGTCTTGGGCAGGACAAGGACATCTCTGCATAGGGGTATTTTCTCTGGAGATAGTACACATGTAAGGCACTTGCAAGGGCGTCCTTTCTAAAATCGGATAACCCTAAAAGTGCGGAGAATGCCACACCTCTCATACCACCCATAAGTGCTCTTTCCTGTGCGTCAAATCGGTAAGGCCAAACTCTTTTGTGACCCATTAGGTGGAGCTTTTCGTACTTATCCGCATCATATGTTTCCTGAAAAACTGTCACATAGTCTGCTCCGCACTGATGGAGATAGCGGTATTCATCGGTGTTGACAGGATATATTTCAAGTCCAATCATACGGAAATACTTTCTTGCGATTTTACAGGCCTCGCCGATATACTTTACATCACTTTTTGCCCGACTTTCCCCTGTTAGGATTAAAATTTCCTCCATACCGCTGTCGGCAATAACCTTCATTTCCTTTTCAATCTGCTCCATACTAAGCTTCATTCTTTTGATGTGATTGTAGCAGTTGAAACCGCAGTAAACGCAGTAGTTTTCGCAGTAGTTGGCAATGTAGAGAGGTGTAAAGAGATATACGGTGTTGCCAAAATGTTTGCTTGTTTCAAGCCTTGCCCTCTGTGCCATTTCCTCCAAAAAAGGCTCTGCCGCTGGAGAAAGCAGCGCCTTGAAATCCTCAACAGAACAGGTTTCGCTGTCTAAGGCTTTGCGAACATCCTTTGCTGTGTATTTTGTGTAGTCGTAGGAGTTCATCTGCTCCATCACATTTTTGCAAACATCAGACTGAATTTGCTCCATACCCTCCATATACTCCATATGGTTTGTACGGCAGGACGGGTCGGTTTCTATTTTGTGCTTTTTTTCCAGTGCTTTCGGGGACAAAAACTCTGAATCTACAAAAAATTGATTTTCCATACCCTCACCCCTTAATCACGAAGAAAACCTGTAAGTGGGTCGGATGCTGATGCACCACGTGTGAGAACTCTGCCAAGTCCCGAAAGATAAGCCTTTCTTCCGGCTTCAATAGCCTGGCGGAAGGCCTGTGCCATCATTGGCAGATTTCCTGCTGTTGCAAGTGCTGTGTTTGCCATAATTGCAGCTGCACCCATTTCCATAGCCTCACAGGCTTGGGATGGTCTGCCGATACCTGCATCTACAATGATAGGTAAATCTATTTCGTCAATTAGAATCTGTATAAACTCCTTGGTTGCAAGTCCCTTGTTTGAGCCGATTGGAGATGCAAGTGGCATAACGGCAGATGCACCGGCATTTACAAGATCCCTAGCTACATTTAAGTCGGGATACATATATGGCATAACCACAAAGCCCTCTTTGGCAAGGGTTTCTGTTGCTTTAATAGTTTCCTGATTATCCGGCAGGAGGTACTTTGAGTCACGCATAATCTCAATTTTTACAAAGTCACCGCAACCAAGCTCACGGGCAAGCCTTGCAATACGCACAGCCTCTTCGGCATTTCTTGCACCGCTTGTGTTGGGGAGAAGTGTAACTCCCTTTGGGATAAAGTCCAGAATGTTTTCCTGGTCTTTTGTGTTTGCACGGCGTACAGCCAGGGTGATGATTTCGGCACCGGCATCCTTCACAGCCGACTCGATTAATTTCAAGGAGTATTTGCCTGAGCCAAGAATAAAACGGGAGCTAAATTCGTGACCGCCGATAATTAATTTGTCGTCATTCATTATGATTTCCTTCTTTCTTTAGTTTCTAAAGAAACACAGATTAAATCATTTGCACATATTGTGCCGTCAGATTTTTCGTCAGTTTGTTCAAAAAACCGCAGGAATGCTGACGCATTGTGAGGATTTTTTGGGCAGACTGGCGGAAAATATGCAAACAAGATGTGTGAAGTGATTTAGTCAGTGTTTCCCTATATCTCAAACTGATTATTCAAAATGCGGATTATTGTGTGAGCCTGGTGTGACGCACACAGCATAACACGGGAGGACACAAGACCTATGTCGTCGTTAACATCACTGACACCGTCACCGCAAAGGTAGAATTTATCTGTGATTTTTCGGGTTTTTATGGTGTTAGGACTTCCAAGTCCTGCCATGCCCGAACCGGCAACAAGGTACTTTTGGG